>CAJQIK010000076.1 GCA_905478365.1 uncultured Burkholderiales Genera incertae sedis bacterium | reverse complement strand
CAGTACTTCGCGGTTTGCTTCCACGCGATAGTGTTATTACAAATGGTGCGGGAAACTTTAGTGGTTGGATTCATCGACATTGGCAGTATGCTGGTTACAAAACACAGGTTGCCCCAACGAATGGCGCTATGGGTTATGGAGTACCGTCGGGCGTTGCCGCTAAAGTTGCGTTACCAGACAAGTTTGTTGTGAGCGTTTCTGGCGATGGGTGTTTTTTAATGAATGGTCAGGAGATTTCCACCGCAATTCAATACAACCTTAAGATTTTATTTATTGTTTTTGATAATGGAATGTACGGCACTATTAGGATGCATCAAGAGCGTGACTATCCTGAACATGTATATGGCACCGATTTAATGAATCCTGATTTCGCAGCGCTTGCGAGAGCCTACGGTTTATACGCTGAGACAATTAATTCGACTGAAGATATTAAGGATGCTGTAGGTCGCTGTATCGAGAAAGACGTGGCGAGTTTAATTCATATAAAAGTAGATCCAGAGGCGATAACGACCAGAACGACGCTTACGTCAATTCGTGAGAATGCATTAGCAAACTCGAAATAGAGTTAGCTAGATAAGTTTAAAATGCGACCGCTTGGCCATCTCGTCTAGGCTCAGAGCCAGCCGTGTATCCGTTTTTGCTTTTAATAATCATTTGTGCGGCTCCGAAATCATAGGCGCCATAAGGGGTTTTTGAAACTCTATGCCCCAATTTCTCTAGCTTTTTAATACTGTCTTCCCCAAAGGTGCTCTCTACAAGAATCTTTCCATCTTTGTTAATTTTCCACCGTGGTGAATTAATGATTTCTTGAGGATTCATCGATTGTCCTATTAATTTGCGAAATATTTGGAGATGGCCTTGGGCTTGCATGTCTCCTCCCATGACACCAAAGCTTGAGAAGGGAGCCCCACTGCGTGTTATGAACCCTGGAATGATTGTGTGGAATGGGAATTTACCTCCGCCCACACAATTAGGGTGGTGCTCCTCTAGTGAAAACCCAGCTGCCCGATTTTGCAAACTAATCCCCGTCTTGGGAATAACGATTCCTGAACCAAAGCCCATGTAGTTCGATTGTATGAATGAGACCATCATGCCGTTAGCATCCGCGCTGGTTAGGTAAACCGTGTCAGAGTGAACTTTGTGTCGTGTTGTTAGTTGACATACTTTTTCAATCGATATCTTCTGAGCAAGGTGACGATGAAACGAAGCAGATAAAAGCTCATCTATCGGAGTGCGCATATAGGTAGGGTCGCCTACTTCGGAATAGACGGTGTCCAATGCTAGTTTCATTGATTCAATTTCTAAGTGGAGCTTAATTACATCGCTGGATTGACTTGAGGTGCCCTCTAGTTCCTTTAGAATTCCATTTGCGATTAAAACTGCAATTCCTTGGCCGCTGGGTGGGATTTCGTGCAGCTCGAAACCCATATGTTCGGTAGTAATAGGGTCAACCCACGTTGGAGTATGTTGATCCAGATCGTTAAGGCTCAATTTGCCTTCATGTTTGACGGAGTCATCCACCATTTTTTGCGCCAACTCGCCTCGGTAAAAGGCGTCCCCATAGGTTTTCGCAATTATCTCTAATGATTCAGCGTGATCAGGTAACCGGAAGCGTTCACCCGGTTCTGGAGTTCTACCGAAACTTGTAAAGATTCGCTGAAACTCCGTGTATTTTGTGAAGCGCTTAATTTGTTGCGCCCATTGATCGGCAATGATGGGGGATACTAAAAAACCATCTCTCGCGTAGCGGATCGCCGGCTCGAATAAGTCTTCAAAAGGTAAGTATCCAAAACGACGTGACAGTGCCACCCAAGACGAAACTGCTCCAGGCACACTCACCGATCGCCACCCTAAATCAGGCATACTGCGGTATTGCTTAAAGTCCTCATACGACCAATTCGCCGGATATTTCCCGGACGCATTTAATCCATGAATTTTTCGCCCATCCCATACGAGACAGAAAGCATCTGCGCCGATGCCATTCATTGTCGGTTCTACGACAGTGAGTGCGATGGCTGATGCTATCGCCGCGTCGACAGCGTTGCCACCACGACTCATCATGGACAGCCCGGCCTGAGCGGCTAAGGGCTGTGAGGTAGAAACGATGTTGTCTCCAAAGATTGCACTTCGGTGAGAGTCTGGACGAATAACCATGTTGTGTGAGTTAGTTATTTGAAATCAACTATAATCGTATTTTGTAAATAATGTCGAACAGACATTATCTGAGGGGTTTACGTGGACATAGGTTATTGGATTCAGTTGTTGAGCCTTTATGCAATTCCTGCAGTATTGGCGATCACACTGCATGAGGCAGCACATGGTTATGCGGCAAAGAGATTAGGTGACCTTACGGCTTATCAGGAGGGTCGCATTACGCTGAACCCCATCAAACATATTGATTTAATTGGTACGTTAGTCGTGCCGGCAGTTCTTCTACTGGCTACCGGTGGAAAAATAGCTTTCGGTTGGGCGAAGCCCGTACCCGTAAACTTTTCAGCGCTCAGAAACCCCAAACGAGACATGCTTTGGGTCGCGGCGGCTGGTCCAGGTGCAAACTTGGCAATGGCTATTGGTTGGGCGTTACTCTTCAAGCTAGCCCTGACCGCGCCAGAAAATTACTTCAGCTCTCCTTTGCTTGAGATGTCGAAAGGCGGCATTTTGATCAATCTGGTGTTGATGGTACTAAATTTGATTCCTGTGCCGCCACTTGATGGCGGACGGATCGCCATTAGTGCGTTGCCGCATGCTATGGCATACAACTTAGCAAAGCTCGAACCTTATGGGTTATTGATCATCATGTTGTTGATGGCGTCGGGAGTGCTCAGTTCATTCATGTATCCAATTCTGGGATCTATCATTGGAATGTTATCTTTTGTTTTTGGTATCTAGAGGAATAATTAATGTTCGATGACCGTGTTTTATCAGGGATGCGACCAACTGGCGCATTGCACCTTGGCCACTACAATGGTGTGTTGGAAAACTGGTTGAAATTACAGCATGAATATCAGTGTTTATTTTTTGTGGCTGACTGGCACGCATTGACAACTCATTACGATTCGCCAGAGGTGATCGAGGATAATGTATGGGATATGCTGATCGACTGGTTAGCCGCGGGCGTTGATCCTTCTCAAGCTACTCTATTTATTCAGTCGAAAGTTCCTGAACATGCGGAGCTACATTTGCTGATGTCCATGATGACGCCGCTCGGATGGCTCGAGAGAGTCCCAACATACAAAGATCAACAAGAGAAATTGTCGGAGAAAGATTTATCGACTTACGGATTTTTAGGTTATCCGCTACTTCAAAGCGCGGATATATTGATATATCGTGCCAATTTAGTTCCAGTCGGTGAAGATCAAGTCGCGCATATTGAATTTACTCGAGAAATAGCGAGACGTTTCAATCATATTTACGGAAAAGAACCTGGATTTGAGGCTAAAGCAGAGAGCGCTGTTAAACAGCTGGGTAGCAAGCGTGCAAAATTGTATCGAGATCTTAAAAATCGCTACCAAGAACAAGGCGATGACTCGGCTCTGGACTCAGCACGAGCGTTACTTGAGGAAGCTGCAAACTTATCTTTAGGCGATCGAGAACGGCTCTTTGGTTATTTAGAAGGTGGTGGGAAGATGATTTTATCCGAGCCTCAGGCACTGTTGACAGCTGCCTCTAAAATGCCTGGGTTGGATGGCCAAAAAATGTCTAAATCGTACAACAACACAATTTCATTGAGAGAGGATTCAGTCTCTATTGAGAAAAAGATACGCACAATGCCTACCGATCCAGCTCGGGTAAGGAGAACGGACCCGGGAGACCCAGATAAGTGTCCTGTTTGGCAGCTGCACTGTATCTACTCCGATGAAAAAACTAAAGATTGGGTGCAAGAGGGATGTAAATCAGCAGGTATTGGCTGTATAGAGTGTAAGCAACCATTGGTGGAATCAATTGGTAAAACGCTCGCACCTATTCGAGAGCGGGCGCAACAGTATATTGACGATCCAGCTCTGGTGAGAAATATCATTGCAGATGGTAATGATCGCGCTCGGAAGCTGGCCTCAGAGACAATGCGGGATGTTCGTGAAGCTATGGGACTAGATTACAGCTAGCAAGCGTTGCTAGCTCTTTTGTCGCATCAGTCGTTGCTGTTCTCGTTGCCAATCTTTTTCTTTTATCACGGCTCGCTTATCGTGTTGCTTTTTACCTTTAGCTAAGCCAATCGACAGTTTAATTCTTCCTTTTGAGTAATGGAGATCAAGAGGCGTTAAGGTGTAGCCCGATCGTTCTACTTTGCCAATGAGTTTCGCGATTTCTTCTCTATGCATTAACAGTTTTCTAGTTCTAACAGGGTCAGTAGTAACATGTGTCGACGCTGAATTTAAGGGGCTTATATGAGATCCGATGAGAAAGAGTTCTCCACTTCTGATAATTACATAGGACTCTTTTAATTGGCTACGACCAGCGCGAATCGCTTTAACTTCCCATCCTTGCAGACATAAACCTGCCTCGAATTTTTCTTCGATAAAAAAATCGTGATAGGCTTTTTTGTTTTGAATAATGCTCATTTTTTAACGACCCTTGAAGGAACCTGTATGTTATTCCAAATGAAGTGGTTATGCTTAACGTTTTTTCGTGTCATCTGATCTGTTATGTCTACGGTAAAGAAGTCTGCACTTGTTGTTTACTCCGCAGAGAGGATCTTTGATCTGGTGAACTCAGTGGAACAGTATCCAGAATTTCTGCCTTGGTGTGGGGGCACGCGTATTGATGAGCAGTCTGACCTGTATATGGTTGCAGAAGTTACTATTGGATACAAAGGGATTAATAAGGCTTTTAAAACAAGAAATGAACTATTACGACCGACCGAAAACATGGCTGGCGGTATTAAAATGAATCTATTAGAGGGACCTTTTAAACATTTGGATGGGGAGTGGATCTTCACGCCTTTAGATACGAATGGTAGTCGTATTGAATTTGAGCTACGTTATCAATTTTCAAACATCTTAATGTCCAAATTGATTGGTCCAGTGTTCGATCGCATCGCAGAAACCTTTGTCGATTCGTTCGTTCGAAGAGCCGAGCAGTTGTATGGCTGATGAACATCAAATAGATGTTGAGGTCTTATTTGCCACCAATAGGGAGGAATATTCGGAATCTTTATCGGTAGACCTTGGAAGTACTATTGGCGAAATATTAGATAAATCGCATGTTGCTGCGACAGCGTTTCGTTACTTGAATAGCGATTCATTGTCTGTAGGCGTGTGGGGTAAGCGCGTGAAGTTAAGTGCAAAGATTGCTGATGGCGACCGAATAGAGATATACCGTGATTTGATTGCAGATCCGAAAGAGCTAAGGCGCAGCGGTCGTTTAGTTTCAAATAGAGGTAAAGTGAATGCTACGCGATCGAATGATTAGCGATGTTCATACAAAGGTTCTTTTTTTTGCTCTAATCCTAAGGTAAAAAAATGAATTGCTTTATTCGCCACTTCTAGCGCATCTGGGTATAACTGATTGCTTGCAAGCTCTTCAGCTGCCAACAAGTGTTCTTCTGCAATAATCCAACGAGCCCCTTCAATACGGGCTTTTTCATTTAGGCTTCTGGCTTCGGCTAAAGCACTCTCGGCTCTGTTTTGAATATCTGATTGCCCATACGCACTAATAGTGGTTAGTTGTGAAATTAAAAATATAAAAGTCAGGCGTCGGAAGATAGAAATCATAAAAAAGTTGCTTTTCGCCGTTAGTATTTATCAATTAACTCTAGGTATCGTATAATAACGTCTTTGGACGGCTAATCTCTATGCGTGTAAAGCAAAAAGCTCTGACGTTTGATGACGTACTTCTCGTCCCAGCACATTCTACAGTGCTCCCCAGAGATGTATCCCTTGTCTCAAATTTAACTCGAAATATAAGTTTAAATATTCCCGTTGTATCGGCAGCTATGGATACGGTCACAGAGTCGCGATTGGCTATCGCCGTTGCGTTGGAAGGCGGGGTAGGAATTCTTCACAAGAATATGTCCATTTCGGACCAAGCGCGAGAAGTATCTCGGGTCAAGCGATTTGAAAATGGCGTAGTCAAGGATCCAGTGACTATTTCTCCTGATATGACGGTAGGGGCGGTACTGGACCTGACGAAGCAACACAAGATCTCTGGACTTCCAGTTATGGAAGGAAAAAAGGTTGTAGGGCTAGTTACTAACAGAGATTTACGCTTCGAAAAGAATTTGGATCAGCCGGTCAGTAAGATCATGACGGTTGCGGAGAAGCTCATCACCGTGGACGAACAAGCAACGAGTGAGGATGCAATAACGTTGATGCATCAACACCGTATTGAACGTGTACTTGTTGTAGATGACGGATTTCACCTGAAAGGGCTTATAACGGTCAAGGACATCTTAATGTCTTCGGAGTACCCGATAGCAGCCAAAGATACTCAAGGTAGCCTATATGTCGGAGCAGCTGTTGGGACGGGTGAGGATACAGAGAAAAGAGTTGAGGCCTTAGTGACCGCTGGTGTCGATGTTATTGTGGTGGATACCGCTCACGGACATTCGCAGGGAGTTATTGATCGCGTCTCTTGGGTCAAGAAACATTACCCAAGCATAGATGTGATTGGTGGGAATATTGCAACAGCTGATGCGGCCAGAGCCTTAGCAGATGCCGGTGCCGACGGGGTTAAGGTAGGTATTGGGCCGGGCTCAATTTGCACAACGAGGGTAGTGGCCGGTGTCGGGGTGCCTCAGATTACCGCAATAGATAACGTCGCTAATGCGTTGCATAAAGAGGGGATACCTCTTATTGCCGACGGCGGTATCAGATACTCTGGAGATATCGCAAAGGCGATTGCGGCAGGGGCATCTACGGTAATGCTTGGTGGTTTGTTAGCTGGTACTGAAGAGTCACCGGGAGAAATCGAGTTATTTCAAGGTCGTTCGTATAAGTCTTATCGGGGGATGGGCTCGCTTTCAGCCATGCAAAAAGGCTCTAGCGATCGTTATTTTCAGGACAGCGCTTCCACAGCGATAGACAAACTAGTCCCTGAGGGTGTGGAGGGTCGTGTGCCCTATAAGGGCTCAGTTGTGGCGGTGATACATCAGCTTATAGGTGGCCTTAGATCATCCATGGGGTACTTGGGATGTGGAACGATTCCTCAGATACATGAAGGCGCATCATTTGTTGAGATTTCATCATCTGGAATGAAAGAGTCGCACGTTCATGACGTACAAATTGTTAAGGAAGCACCTAACTACAGGGTCGAGTAGTCACATATTGTGCTCTTCAGTTTCGACTCATTAGCAACCCATATCGGCAACAGACATAAATGCGAAAAAATAAGATACTTGTATTGGATTTTGGATCTCAATATTCACAGCTTATTGTTAGACGAATCCGTGAAATTGGGGTGTATTGTGAATTGCTGCCCTACGACGCAGATGCCTCTGCGATTAGTGAATTCGATCCAAAAGGAATAATTCTTTCGGGAGGCCCAGCCTCAGTTTACGAGGAGGGCGATAGCCCCAGTGCTCCAGATATGATTTTTGATCTTGGTATTCCGTTGTTAGGTATATGTTACGGGATGCAAACGATGGCGAGTCAATTGGGTGGTACTGTTGTGGCTGCTCGTAAACGAGAATTTGGTTTTGCCGAGATCAGGGCTAGAGGACATTCAGGATTATTAAAAAATATATCTGACCGAACGAACGCAGATAACCATGGCCTGTTGGATGTTTGGATGAGTCATGGTGATAAGGTAACCGACTTACCGAAAGGCTTTAAGGTTATTGCCTCAAATGAATCCACACCGATCGCCGGAATGGCTGACGAAGTTCGTAACTTCTATGGACTTCAGTTTCACCCTGAGGTTACCCACACCGCTCAAGGATCGGAGATACTCAAGCGATTCATTATCGATGTATGCCGATGTAAGGCAGATTGGAGCATGCCGTCATTTGTGGATGATCAGGTTTCGCGTATTAAACGGACCGTTGGGGATGACGAAGTTATTCTGGGTTTATCTGGCGGTGTTGATTCTTCGGTCGCTGCTGCTCTAATTCAAAAATCGATCGGTCCCAAGCTAACGTGTGTTTTTGTTGATAACGGCTTACTTCGGCTCAATGAGGCGGAGCAGGTCATGGCTACATTTAAGGAAAACTTGGGCCTTAATGTCATCCATGTTGACGCGTCAGAGCGTTTCATGTCGGCGCTCTCAGGAGTAGTAGACCCGGAAGAGAAAAGAAAGGTTATAGGTAAAGAATTTGTAGAAATTTTTCAGGAGGAAGCCGAAAAATTACCGAATGCTCGATGGCTTGCCCAAGGTACGATTTATCCGGATGTCATTGAGTCAGCGGGTTCAACAACAAAAAAGGCGAAGACAATTAAGTCTCATCACAACGTTGGAGGATTACCCGATACTTTGAATTTAAAGCTTGTCGAACCTCTGAGAGATCTTTTTAAAGACGAAGTGCGCCAACTAGGTGTCGAGCTCGGCCTACCAAGTAAAATGGTCTTCCGACATCCTTTCCCAGGGCCAGGACTCGGGGTGCGTATACTTGGAGAGGTTAAAAAATCCTTTGCTGATTATTTACGAAAAGCAGATGCCATTTTTATTGAGGAGCTGGTTTCTTCAGGTTGGTACGAAAAAACTGCACAAGCGTTCGCAGTATTTTTACCTGTGAAATCGGTTGGGGTTATGGGTGACGGTCGCACCTACGAGTATGTCGTGGCTCTTCGTGCGGTCGAGACGTCTGATTTTATGACAGCCAATTGGGCCCCTTTGCCCCACGAATTGCTATCGAAAATTTCTAATCGGATTATAAATGAGGTCAAAGGTATCAATCGTGTTGTTTATGATATTTCTGGTAAGCCTCCGGCGACAATAGAGTGGGAGTAGTTTTTCTTGTCTAAGCCATTG
>CAJQIK010000075.1 GCA_905478365.1 uncultured Burkholderiales Genera incertae sedis bacterium | reverse complement strand
ATCAATTACTTGGGAGAGAAGTGGATCAACTTTTACACACAGGCAATACCGGCTTGTACGAGGGATTGACGCAAACTTTTGAAAAAGCGCTGATATCCAGGGCTTTAACATTTACTGCTGGGCGAAAAATAGAAGCAGCAAATTTACTTGGTATTGGAAGAAATACTATTTCACGAAAGATGTCCGAACTCAATCTCTCAATCGACAAGAAACAACTGCAAATCCGGAAGTGATGTTGACGGGCAGTGGTTCGTCAATGAGTAGTAGCTATAACTGGAGCATGATCAGAAGGCCTCTCCATTTTCCTGAAGGATTTTAGTATCTCGACTGAGACACATTGCTCGTACAAAGTATTAGACAACAATATGTGGTCAATCCGTAGACCAAGTTTCCTTCTAAATGCATTCATCCGATAATCCCACCACGTAAATCTTTCCGGGCCATCTAGGAACTCATCAAGGCTGTCGTGTAAACCAAAATTCAGCAGCTCTTGATAGAAATCGCGCTCTTGCTGTGTACACAGCACTTTGTCTCGAAAAGCATCAGGATCATAAACATCCTGATCTGTTGGTGCGATATTGAAGTCTCCTAAAACCACGAGCTTGTTATGTCGTTTAACCTCGGCGCGCACAAAATCAACAAAAGCACGCAACCAATTAATTTTATATTGGTACTTTCCAGAGGCAATCGAATCTCCATTGGGCACGTAAGCGTTAATTATTCGTGAGCCTTCGGCGCTTGTAGCGGCTATCACTCGTGCCTGATCGTCCTGTAAATCGGGAATACCTACCTGCACATCGATCATTTTTTCGCGTGAAAGGATTGCCACACCGTTGTATGTCTTCTGTCCATGGTAAACAACGGAATACCCCAGGTTTTCAATATCTTCTCTTAGAAAGTTTTTATCTTCTGTCTTCGTTTCTTGCAAACAAACAAAATCGGGGGCGTGCTCACTGAGCAAGACCTCTAAATGGGGAAGTCTGACTTTTAAAGAATTCACGTTCCATGTCACTATACGCATCGCGTTAACCTTTCAGTCCACATCATCAATAGTCGACATTAGACCCTTTTAAGTTGCAGATCGAGCTTGCTCAGATAACCCAGTGTGCTGCAACAATGCATCAATTTTTGGCTCTCTCCCTCGGAAGCCTATAAAGTTCTCCAAAGAGGGCCTGAGCCCACCCTTCGAAATAACCTCCTTTAGAAACTTGGTGCCGATATCACGCAGAGTCATCGAGCTCTCTTGAGACATACCAAAAGCATCAGCGGACAAAACCTCAGCCCACTTATAACTGTAATATCCAGCAGCGTACCCACCAGCGAATATGTGAGAAAAACTGTGTGGGAATCGATTATATTCTGGAACCGGGATTATTGAGATTTCCTTGCGGAGACCCTCAAGAATCTTCATCACTGCCTCGAGGCTATCTGCTGGGGCACCTAAATGTACGAGTAAATCGAAGACCGAAAATTCCACTTGCCGAAGTGTTTGAATCCCACTCATGAAGTTTTTCGCCTCAACCATCTTCTTAAACAAGTCCTCCGGCATATGCCCATCTCCGGAAATATCACTCGAAATTTTTTTGACAATATTCCAATCCCAGCAAAAGTTCTCCATAAATTGACTTGGCAGCTCTACAGCATCCCATTCCACTCCATTTATCCCGGATATGCCCAGCTCGTCAATTTGAGTCATCAAATGATGCATCACATGTCCACATTCGTGGAACAGCGTCTCAACCTCATTATGACTAAGATAAGCATCAGACGAATCTGTTGTGGCTGACGGAAAGTTACAAACAAGATAAGCCACAGGAAGCTGCGTATGGCGATCAGTTTTCCATCTCCCGACCGCATCATCCATCCATGCACCGGACCGCTTACCATCTCGAGCGAACAAATCCATATAAAAATAACCAATTAAATCATCCGCGTGATCCCTCACCTGATATAGCTTTACGCTGGCATCCCAAGCTTTTGCCTCTTTCTCCACAACAGAAATGCCATATAGACTGTTGAGTAACTCAAATAGACCATTAATGCACCTTTTCAAAGGAAAATATTGTCTTAAATCTTCGTCTTTAAACGTATACCGCTCTTCTTTAATTTTTTGAGCAACGAAACTGATATCCCAGGGCATTAATTTGCTGACCCCCAAATGAGATGCCGCATAGTCCTTAAGCATTTCGTACTCCGACTCTGCTCGAGACCGAGCTTTTTGCGATAGCTCGGTCATTAACTCTAAAGCTCGCTTAGGATCGACAGCCATTTTCGTCGCGAATGACAAATGGGCAAAACTATCAAAACCCAATAACTTCGCTTTCTCGTGACGAGCGCTTAAAATTTCGACAATGTTGTTTGAATTATCATACTGCGATGCGCCACAATCTGACGCTCTAGTCACGTAAGCGCGATACATCTCCTCGCGGAGATTACGGTCGACACAACTCTCCATAAACGGAATCCAGCAGGGCGCCTTTAGAGTGAAGCACCAACCATCCTTGCCTAAGGATGCAGCCTTTTCCCTCGCCTCAGAGATAATCGCTTGTGGTAATCCCACGAGCCGATCAACATCGGCAACATGCATCACGAAATGATCGGTCGCGTCAAGCACGTTATCGCTGAAACTTGCTGCAAGTGAAGCGAGTTTTTTAGATAGCTCTTGATACCTCTCCTGTTTGGCTTCATCCAAGTCAACACCACTCAATCGGTAATCTCTGAGCTCGTTCTCAAGCAGCTTTATACGTTCAATGTTTAAATTACCTTCAATCTTGGCGTTGTAAACGTTCTCAAAGCTTTGATAAATTTTTTTATTCTGAGATAGCCGTGAATAAAATTCGGACACCTCAGGTAACAATTCATTATAGATTTGCCTCAAGTCATCCGAACTAACTACGGAATTTAAATGGCCGACCTGCCCCCAAGCCCTATTCAAACGATCAACCGCCGCGGTGAGCGGCTCCACCGTCTCATTCCAATTACTCTCTTTTTGTGACGCCACTTGCTCGGTGGTTTTTTCAGCCTCCTCGATTAAAAATTGAATCGCCGGCCTTATGTCTTCGATTTTAAAATTGGAAAAGTTTGGTATCTCTTTAAAATCGCAGAGGGCATTGTTTTGGATCATGTTGATTACGCCTTATTGTTATCTAGATAATTTTTTGCAAACAAAAATGTTGTTGTTAGTCATACCAGACTTGAGTTAGTTTCCCAGGCAATACAGATAGCGTCGATTGGAGAGGGACTCATCTGCGCAGAACAAAAAATTATCGGGCTGTTCTCGGGTTAAATGACCAAGTTCGACGAGCATTAATCTTGCAATAAAGACATCACGGCCATCCGTACAGCGATACCAAACGTTACCTGGCGCAGAATGACAGATTGAGGCCCGTCGGCAACGTCCGACGCAATTTCTACGCCCCGATTTATTGGGCCAGGATGCATCACAATAGCTTGAGGATGAGCAAGCGCCAAACGCTCTTTCGTTAAGCCGTAATCCTTATAAAAATCTTGAGCGCTGGGGATCAATGAAGCTTTCATGCGTTCATTTTGTAGTCTTAGCGTCGTTACGACATCCACACCTTCGATAGCAGCATCAACATCATTGTATACAGTCACGCCCATTTCAGTTAACACCTCAGGAACTAAAACTTTAGGCCCAGCTACCCGAATCTCATTGACACCGAGTGCTTTCAACACATGAATTTGTGATCGGGCAACTCGTGAATGAAGAATATCGCCGATTATCACAATTTTTAAACCACTGAAATCTTTTTTAAAGTGCCTGATCGTGAACGCATCGAGTAACCCCTGAGTAGGATGCGAATGGCTACCTGCCCCCGCATTGATAATGTGTATTCCCTTGGGGACATGCTTGGCAATCCTATACGCGGCATCGCTATCAGCATGACGCACCACAAACATATCAGCTTGCATCGCAACTAAATTATCAATCATGTCCAGCAAGCTCTCGCCTTTACTTTGCGAGGAGGTAGCGATATTTAAATTGACCACATCCGCCGAAAGTCTCTTAGCAGCTATCTCGAATGTAGTGCGTGTACGCGTGCTATTTTCAAAAAAGAGATTGAACACAGATCTTCCGCGTAATAACGGGAGTTTTTTCGTCCGTCGATCTCCTACAGATAAGAAATTTTGAGCGCGATCGAGAATTTCAGTAACTAAATCTCCAGATAAGTTTTCCAAAGTAAGTAGGTGCCGAAGCGTTCCACCCTCATTAATCTGTACGTCCTCGGTCACGCAATAGCTCCTGTTTTTCTAAGCAACATAGACCTCTAACTCCTTATTTGTATCCAGCCGAACTGCAATTTTTTTATTAGTGGGAATATCAATAAGTCCACCCATAATCTGTGGCTCAATCGGCAACTCGCGGCCTCCGCGGTCTACAAGCACAGCCAATCGAATTGTTTTTGGTCTACCAAAATCATAAATTTCATTAATCGCAGCTCGGGCCGTTCTGCCCGACTGGACAACATCATCAACTAAAATTACATTTCGACCATTCACATCCACGTCAATCGATGTGCTTTTTTTACTTTTTGCTAAGCCACGGATTTCAAAGTCATCTCTGTGCAGGCTGATATCTACAGTCGCAGACGCTACGTCGATACCAAGCTTCTTGATGAGATAGTCTAGTACAACAACGCCACCCGATTGAATGCCTATTAATAAGGTATCGGAATCTATTGCCGCGGCCACCTGCTCAAGAAGCGACTCCGTAAGTAATTTTGAATCAGGCACGGCTCTCAGTATCCCCCGAAGAAGCGATAAAAAAATCTTCTAGAATCAATTGCGCAGCAACCATGTCGATCATCTTCTTTCTTTTTTCCCATCCCACTTTATTTTCCGAGAGGAACTGATCAGCCTCCACTGAGGTATAACTTTCATCGATAGTATGCACCATCAGTTTAAATCTTGACTCAAGCGTTTTGCAAAATCGATTGACTCTTTTTTCCAAAGAGTGTGGTTCCCCACTCTCTTTTCGGGGCATCCCGACTACAAGGGCCGACGGCTTCCATTCACTAACGATCCTTTCTATTTCGGCCATCAATTCCTTTGATGTTTTATACGATATCGCTTTAATTGGATGAGCAATGCCAATAGACGCATCTCCCATAGCCACTCCAACCCGCTTACCACCATAATCAAAAGCTAAAAATAATTTATTCTTTTGGGATTTAGTCATGACGTTGAAGACAATTGAACGTTACGCATCTCAAACATGGCCTGTTTTTATAGAAATCTGCTCTGGCTTAATCCCCAGCGAGGAGAGCGCTGAGTCGTACCTTTCTTCAATTGG
>CAJQIK010000074.1 GCA_905478365.1 uncultured Burkholderiales Genera incertae sedis bacterium | reverse complement strand
GAACAAGCCTCATCGATTGTATTACCCGGCGGTGCGCAAGGAGGAATGCCTGGGGCTGGGCCAGGCGGTGGGATCAAACTTCCGTAAATCAGAGACTCATTCTATTCCATCAGAAACTGCACGCGCCTCAATAAGGCTGTCAATTTCTGCATCGTTGTAAGAAAGGTTTCGTAACACTTCCCTCGTATGCTGACCGAGGGATGGCGCGGGAGTTACTCGTTCGGGTGAGGATTCTGACCAATTACTTGGCGTCTTTGTCGCGTACAAGGCTCCTTCGGTCGGGTGTTGCTCATTTATAAAAAATCCGGTTTCAAGCAAATGCTCGTCTGTTAACAAATCATCCACAGTATTCATTTTAGCGACGGGCACATCAACATCTTGAAAAAATGCCATCCAATACTCTGTGTCCTGCCCTTTTATGATTCCTGACAGGAGGTCGTAGATTTCACCGATATTTTGGGCTCTAGCTGCATGTGTTATGAACTTTGGATCATCCATCATTTCAGGTTTATTCATTGCAACCCAGAATCTTGTCCACTGCGCTTCGTTGTAAACCAAAGCGCAAATAAAGCCATTTTTAGTTTCATACACGCGCCGATGCTTTAAGCGTTCATAACCTGAAGGCCCAATCGGTGGCTGAAAACTCAAACCAGCCATGTGATCTCCCAAAACGAAATGAGAAACCGATTCGAACATAGGAACTTCTATGGATTGACCACGACCAGACTTTTCTCTTTGGTATAACGCCGATGTTACTGCGTATACTGCGTGCAACCCGGTAACACGATCCGCAAAATTAAGTGGTACATATCTTGGATTTTCTCTTCCTTCCTTAGACACAAGCCACGGGACTCCAGTACTGCCTTGAATAAGGTCATCGTAAGCCGCCCTTCCTGCCCGAGGGCCTTTTTCTGAATACCCATAGGCGCCCACATAAATGATTTTGGGATTTAGCGACCTAACGTCCTCATAAGATAAACCTAAGCGTGCCATCGCTTTAGGTCGCACGTTATAAATTAAAATATCACTTCGCGGGATCAATTTCTCAATCACAGCTTTCCCAGAGGGATTCTTCAAATCAACTGCAATACCTTTTTTGCCTCGATTTAAATGCAAGTGCAAATGGCCCATATGAGGATTTGCCATAGGCCCAACGTCTCTCATGTTATCGCCAGAGAAAGGTTCAACTTTAATAACCTCCGCCCCCAACTCAGCCAAAATTTGAGTCGCAAAGGGGCCCATAACGACCGTCGTTAGATCAAGAATTTTAACTCCGTCAAGTGGACCTGCCATGGCACTTACCTCTTAAAAGATTAATGAAGCTTATTGTTTTAAGCACTCAAACTTAAAATAAGCTTTCTGATGCTACCGCTTCAAGGACTCGCGGCGACTTACACGCTAAGATGAAGACGGTGCCGGACGCTCTTCGCGATGTCTAAAGTTTATACGTGCCTTGGTTAAATCGTAGGGAGAAATCTCAACCGAAACTTGGTCACCAGCGGTAATACGGATTCTATTTTTACGCATTTTACCCGACGCATATGCGATCACCTCAACACCATTTTCGAGCTCGACCCGAAAAGTCGTATTTGGTAATACTTCCTGAACAGTACCATCCATCTCGATTAATTCTTCCTTCGCCATTAAAGCCCCTTTTTATTTAAACCCGCATCGGCGATTCTTTTGTAGTCACGGTTAAGAATCACCCTAAAGTCACTATTTTAACTTTAAACGCATCTGAGGGTTACCACAGTTGAGCCACTCAATAGGTGTACGATCTGAGCTTAGTCTGTTTCAATGGCAAAGGAATGGAAAACAAGTTAGGAAACTAGATGAATCTTTACGAAAAATATATTCTTCCTCCGTTACTCAACTGCGCATGCGGGTTGTCGCTATTAAAGAGACATCGAAAAGACATCGTGCCGCGTGCCAGGGGAGCGGTACTGGAAGTCGGAATCGGGTCATCCCTTAACAAGGACTTTTATGATTTTGATCAAATTACAGAAATAAGTGGACTTGATCCTAACGAATCATTACTCAAAATAGCCCGAGATAATAATTCGAGTCTTCCACATAAAATGAGCCTTACTGCAGGCACCTCTGAGCGTTTACCATTTCCGAGCAATCAATTTGATTCTGTCGTTATAACTTTCTCTTTGTGCACTATTCCGCGCCCAAAGCAGGCAATTAAAGAAATACGTAGAGTTCTAAAATCAAAGGGGGAAATCCATTTCTGCGAGCATGGTCTCGGCGACACTCCGAATATTCAGAGAATACAAAAGTTCGTTGAGCCCATTTGGAGACCCATGGCTGGAGGCTGTAACCTGAGCAGAGATATTTTTGGGTTAATTACTGAGGGTGGATTTAAGCTATTTGACTATGAAGCGATTTATGCTGATGGTGTGCCTAAATTTGTGGGCTATCTTTACAAAGGTTCAGCGAAAAAAATTGATTAACAAAGATCTCATGTAAGTAACTGCCGTAAGGTTGTTTTTAGGACTTTGCCGTAATTGTTTTTTGGTAAGGAATCAACAAACCGATAGTACTTAGGTCGTTTAAATCGCGCAATTCGATCAAGACAGAAAGCATCTAAATCACGCGCATCCGTTGACGACTCACTGTCCAAAACAACAAAAGCTACAACACTCTCGCCCCACTCGTCACTAAACTGTCCCACACAGGCCGCTTCATGTACGGATGGATGCGTCATCAACACTTCTTCGATTTCTCGGGGATAGATATTCGACCCCCCACTTATAATTAAATCCTTTGAGCGATCGATTAACGTCAAAAAACCATCATCATCAAAAAAACCAATATCCCCCGTATGTAGCCAACCGTCTTTCCAAGTAGTTTTAGTCGCAACTTCATCCTGCCAGTAACCGGACGCAACCACAGAACCCTTCACTAGAACCTCACCTATTGTTCCATTAGCTGCTGGCGAGCCCTCATTGTTGCAAATCGCAACCGATACGCTATTCTGAGCCATTCCAACTGAGGCGAGGCGCTGTTCATATCGCTGGTGGGTAACGTCATTAATAACTTTTTTTGGCAATACAGTTATCGTCATTGGTGACTCACCCTGCCCATATATTTGAACAAATCGCGGACCCAATACGTCAAGCGCGCTTTTAATATCTTGGACATACATGGGTCCCCCGCCGTACACAACAGTTTTCAGTCCTTGCAGCGAGGATTGAATTGTTTCCTGAGATTGAACAATGCGCTTAACCATAGTTGGCGCTAAAAACATCGTGACACCAGTCCAATCTTGTATAAGGCCTAAAACCTCAGAGGAATTAAATTGTCCACTAGCGGGAATGACCTGATTCGCACACCTCATTACGTGAGGCAGATCGTAGAATCCAGATCCGTGCGACAGTGGCGCCGCATGAATAATACTGTCCTCTGATGAAATATCATCAACGTCAACAAGATAGCTCATAGCCCCAACAAGCATATTTTCGTGCGTGATCATAACGCCTTTGGGGTTACCAGTAGTCCCACTCGTGTAGAAGAGCCATGCAAGCGCATCGCGCTCAACCTCTACCATCTCGATCCCAGAGTCACGGTTCGTTATATTTTGATAAGACGCAGAATCAACGTCAATGACCTCAACCAAATCCGAATTCTTAAAGACCTCATTTTGGAGCCTGCTCGACACAAAACATACTTTTGAGCCAGAGTGTTTCAACATGTAGTTGATTTCCCGAACATGAAGTTTTGCGTTAATAGGTACAACAGATAGGCCCGCGTACCAAGCCGCGTAGCGAATAACCAAATATTCAGGGTGGTTAGGCATAACAATAGCAACCCTATCCCCCACACTTAGAGACAACTCAAACGTCATACAGGTCGCGAGATCGCACACACGCTTATAAAATGATCTATAGGTGTACAGCGGCTTACTGCCGATAGAGACAGCAGTCCTATCTGGGTGCAACCGGTACGCTTTTAACAAAATATGGGCAATATTCATTTTAGAACTAGTTTTTTAAAGCTTAGTCTCTGTGTCGTCGTGTTACATTATGTAATCAAACAAGAACAATAATCTACTATGCATTTTTTGGGGGGGGGAAATGATACTTCGATACTTTTTAAGCTGTATAAGTGGCGTGCTACTCGTATTCGCAACGCCAGCTCAAGCATTAGAGGCGCCAGAGTTAAATGTTCGACACACGATCATAATCAATGCCCCCTCAGAAAAGGTTTGGGACATTGTCAGCGACTTTGGTGGCTTACATCAATGGCTCATTTTTATCGAAGACACAAAAATCATACTAGGAAAAAATAGGGAACAAGGTGCTATCCGATTATTGACTCGTCGTAATGGAACAAAAGTGGAGGAGCGACTCGTTGAATATGACCCTTACAACATGATTGCCGCTTACACATATCTTCAAGGCCAACCGCTATCCAGTGATTACTATTCAACGATGACAGTAGTCAAACTAGATGATTCTCGGTCACAAGTTGAATGGAGAGCCACCTTCAAGCGCTTACACTACTGGATGGAAACGCCACCAGCTGGAAAAGATGATGACAGTATCGTGAAAATCTTGAACAAAGTATATTCGGTCGGACTCAAAGCAATGAAGAAAAAAATTGAATCAGGAGC
>CAJQIK010000073.1 GCA_905478365.1 uncultured Burkholderiales Genera incertae sedis bacterium | reverse complement strand
GGGTTAAAAGGAACACCTGGGCTTGGCGCTTACGCAGTATCAAAAGCAGCAGATATGCAATTGATAAGAAACTTAGCGATCGAATTAGGTGATAAGAAAATCAAAGTTAATGGCATTGCGCCCGGATTAATTAAAACCGACTTTGCCAAAGCTTTATGGGAGGACTCAAAAATACGGGATCATTACGAACAAAAAACAGCTCTTAAAAGACTAGGTGACCCCGATGACATTGCCGGTGTTGCCCTATTTTTGGCGTCCGAGGCCTCTGCTTATATTACAGGGCAAACCATTGTCGCGGATGGAGGAATAACCATTACCGGTTAGACTACATTGAGAATACAACGCAGAAAATCTACCTTACCCTAATTGATCGACACATTTAATCATATGCCTGAACTTATTCTGCATCACTACCCGACCTCTCCTCTTTCCGAAAAAATAAGAGTCATACTCGGCTTAAAAAAGTTGTCGTGGCGCTCAGTAGAAATACCAAACCTTCCGCCAAAACCTGATGTAATACCATTGACCGGAGGCTATAGAAGAACACCAGTCATGCAAGTAGGTGCCGACGTTTTTTGCGATAGCCAACTTATCCTGTCAGAACTCGAATGTCACAAACCGTCCAAAACCAATAACACGGGTCTAGTACAAATAATTAACCGCTGGTGTGACGACTTGTTTCACCCGGTTGTCAAGGTAGCTATCGCAGCCTCTTCAACTGAATTTCCTAAAGAATTTTTAGAGGATCGGCGCAAGTTATTCTTAAACGAATATGAAGATATTGAATCCGCTAAAGCGAGAATTCCATATTACATCGCACAGGTAAGAGCCCAGCTAGCATGGGCAGAAACCTCATTAAGAGAACAAAAGGGATTTATCATCGGTAGTTCAGCGAGCATAGCAGATGCCTCGTTGTTCGCTCTCACATGGTTTATTAGAAGACGCTGGAAAAACGGTGCTGACTTCCTCGGGGCATTTCCTAACATTTGTCGTTGGGAAGAGTCTGTTAAGGAGATTGGACACGGCACACCTACCGACATGACTTCTGAGAAAGCATTAGATATCGCGAAAGAAGCTGAGACATATTTTAAGGCTCAACGCGCTGCTAACGATATCGACAGCCTCTCCATCGGAGATAAGGTATCAATCACTCCAAAAGGGAATACCGGAGAAAACGGCGTCCAAGGGAGCGTGCATACGTTAGACTCAAATAGAATCGGTTTGCTGCATGAGAATGATCGCGTTGGTACTATTTGTATTCATTTTCCAAAAATAGGATACGTAGTTGAACGCATCTGAGGGCAAGCGTCCGAGTGTCTGGTGACAAAAAAATAATCAAGGAGAAATTAGCGTGTCAATTGATAAAAAATTTAATTGGTTGAAGCCGATAACGATCGCAATAGCGCTGGCTTCGATGAGTTTATTTGGTTGCTCAGACCAAAATGGGACCACTCAAACATATAAGCTTGTCACCGGCCCTCAAGGAGGCGCCTGGTACCCCTTGGGTGGAGCACTCAAAGCGCTGATAGAAAATGGACAGTCAGAGATCAAAGTCCAGGTATTACCGGGAGGTGGCGTCTCTAACGCTCTCGCGTTACATACAGGACAAGCACAAATTGCTTTGGCGCAAAGCGTTACGAGTTTAGATGCCATTGGCGGTAAACCACCATTTCAAGAGCCACTGGAGAATATTTGTAATATAGCTACGTTTTATCGACAGTACTTTCAAGTCGTAACGCTTGCGGAATCAAGCGTAAACAATCCATACGATTTAAAAAATAAGGTCTTAGCAACCCAGCCAAGGGGTGCCACGGGGGAGGCGATAACAAACCACCTTTTACAAGCACATAATATGAGCTATGACAGCCTAGAAAATGTAAGCTTTGGCTCCTATACCGATTCGGTGACACTCATGAAAGATGGGAATGCCGATGTGTTTACCTTAACAACGACAATCCCCTCTGGTGCAGTTATGGATTTAGCGAGCTCTAGATCCATCAAGCTAATGCCAATGAGTGAAGAGTCACACAAAAAAATGTTAGAGATAAACTCAAAATATGAAAGAGGCTTGATTCCAAAAGGGACTTATCCAGAGCAGAGTAATGATGTCCCAACAATCTTTTGGTATACCCATCTTGCTGCCCGTTGCGATGTGGAAAACAATGTCATTTCACACATACTTGATGTCGTTCAATCTGGCTCCATGGAATTGGTTTCAGTTACTAAAGCAATTGCTGGATTGGATATTGAAACTATGACTCGAGACATTGGTGTTCCGATGCACCCCGGGGCAACTGAATGGTACGAAAAACAAAAACAACAATAAATCTTGCATATTCTCTAAAAGATAAAGGCGACGCTAATGCTTAAATCCATGAACTCGATAGCAACAGTAATATCCTTAGTTGCTCTATCGATGTCTGGATTTCATTTATACATTGCGTGGCAAGGACCTCCCGATGCACTAACACTAAGGGCGGTACACTTAGCATTCGCATTAACACTCATCTTCTTAACAAGTGCCAGCACCTCCCAAGAAAATGGCAAGGCACAATTCAGGCTGGACTCCATACTATTCATCGTCCTAACCGTTATCGCTTGCGGCTACTTAGTTCTGCATCAAGACTACATTGTGAGCCGAATGGTTTACGTGGACGCCCTCAGACCTGTTGATTGGATACTGGGGATAATCACGGTGTTTCTCGTCCTTGAAGGAACACGCCGTGCAGTAGGATGGGCGCTACCAGTAACCGCTATTGGTTTTCTTATTTATGCGTTAACAATTGGTGGCGTAGAACTCGAACGGGTTATCGAGCAAATGTATATGGGAACGGAGGGGATTCTTGGAATCCCGTTATATGTCTCGGCTACATATGTCATGTTATTTATCCTCTTCGGTGCCCTTGTTGAAAGAACTGGTACCGGAGCCTTATTTATGGACTTTGCGATGGGACTTGCTGGACATTCAGCTGGAGGCCCTGCAAAAGTTTCATGCATAACTAGCGGTATGTTTGGTACCGTGTCCGGGAGTGCGGTAGCAAATGTAATGACAACTGGCGCATTCACAATCCCGCTAATGAAACGACTTGGGTACAAACGAGCCTTTGCGGGGTCTGTAGAGGCCGTCGCCTCGACAGGTGGACAAATTATGCCACCAATCATGGGAGCCACAGCGTTTATCATGGCTGAGTTTTTAGGTATCAGTTACCTCAAGGTCGCCATGTATGCACTGTTACCTGCGTTACTCTATTACATAGCGTTATTCTTGAGTATTCACTTTGAGGCTAAAAAAAATAATATGCACGGCCTGGATAGAGCTGAACTACCCAAGGTGTCAACTGTTTTGAAAGAGCGCGGCCACCTATTTCTGCCGTTAATCATTATTATTGGTACTCTGCTACTCGGGTTCAGTGCGCCCTTCGCTGCGCTATGCGGAATCGCCAGCACTATTCCTACAGCACTTCTCAGAAAATCGACACGAAAACACATTAATCTCACTAATATTCTTAAGGCTCTTGAAGAGGGCGCGAAAAATACTGTCACGGTTGCTCTATCCTGCGCGTGTGCAGGCATTGTTATTGGCGTCATTTTTATTACAGGATTAGGCTTAGAGTTCACAAACCTAGTGCTCTCTGCTGCAGATAATCACCTATTTTTAGCGCTTGTCCTAACAAGCTTTGCCGGTATCTTACTTGGCATGGGTATGCCAACCGCACCTGCCTATATCATGCAAACAGCCTTACTTGTACCAGCACTTGTTAAGCTTGGCGTTATAGTAGAAGCAGCGCACATGTTTGTCTTTTATTTCGCAATTCTCTCTGCCATTACACCACCTGTAGCACTCGCCGTTTATGCAGCTAATGGTATTTCAAGAGCCTCTATTTGGGACTCCAGTCTTGCGGCACTGAGACTAGGTGCTACTGGATACATCATTCCCTTCATGTTTGTCTTTGGCCCATCACTTCTTTTAATTGGAAGCGGTATGGAAATATTACAAACAAGCGTCACAGCAATTATTGGAGTTGCCTGCCTTGCGTCTGGACTGTCGGGTTACCTATTTACCCCCACCTCTATTTGGGAGCGCTTAAGTTTATTAACGGCTGCATTGGTGCTTATCAAGCCAGGTCTCGAGACTGATATCATCGGAGCAGCGCTCATAATATTTACGCTCTTCTTTCAGCTGCGGCGCAAATCAAATATACTGTCTGCAATTAAGTAACACACAAGTGACTACCTCACGGTCACACATCGAACTCTTTACTTTGGCCACATACCATTTCTAAATTACAATAGGGTTCATGATGATTGCTGTGCTGGGAAAATAAGATGTTCGATTGGATCGCCTCTCCTGAGGCATGGGTAGCACTGGGGACCTTGACCGCCTTAGAAATTGTTCTAGGTATTGACAACATAATTTTCCTATCAATACTCGTTAACCGATTACCAGAAGCTCAACGTAACTTTGCGAGACGCCTGGGCCTTTCGCTGGCAATGTTTGCGAGGCTGGGCCTCCTTTTTTCCCTATCATGGGTCATGTCGCTTCGGGAGCCGATAGTCACTCTGAATACTTTTATAATTTCAGGCCGAGACCTTATATTATTTTTTGGTGGGCTATTCCTAATCATTAAGGCAGCACAGGAGATTTATGAAGCCTTAAATGGTGTTTCACCCGAACGGAAATCAAGCGGCAGAGCTAGCTTATTCTCAATACTTATTCAAATAGCCATTCTAGATATCGTGTTTTCACTTGATTCGGTGATCACCGCTGTCGGCCTGGTCGATCAACTCACCATTATGGTCATCGCAATTGTCGCGGCTGTCGGCGTAATGATGTTCGCTGCAGAGGGTATTGGAAATTTTGTCGATAAACATCCGACCATAAAAATACTCGCGCTCGCCTTCTTAATATTAGTCGGATTTGTATTGGTCTTTGAGTGCTTTCAGATACACATACCTAAATCGTATATTTACGTTGCGATGGCGTTTTCTCTAGCGGTCGAATTAATTAACATCAAAGTTCGGTCTAGTAATAAAAAGGCCTCTGAATGAGATCTCGTTAAGTATTTAAAAAGTTAAGCGGCAAGCCTGGACAGTGCCATTCAAAAGCGTACAGTCGACCCAACCCAGAGGAAGTGATGTAAGCAGTTCTTAGTTCTGGCCCACCGAAACATACATTAGTCACCATAAGGTCAAATTCAGGGACAGGGACTCTCGCTCGAACTTCTCCCGACGGTGCAATTGCCGTAACACATCCAGTACCCAAAGTTGCAACAACGACATTCCCCTCGGCGTCAACGGCAAGAGAGTCGAGCCGCTCATATCCATTAAATTTGTGTAACAACCGGCCCGGCCAAAAAAGACTGGGGCCATTTTTTTTCAATACCCCAGGTGATTCAATATCAAAGGCCCAAAGTCTGGCAGCATTTGTTTCAGCAACATATAGAGTCTTCTCGTCTGGCGATAACCCAATACCATTTGGCGTATCAAAAGGATGAATCAGTTCGATGATCATGGAACCATCGATCTTGGCATAAAAAATTGACCCTCGATCAATTTGTCGGCCTCGACGCTTACCCAGATCAGTAAAATAAAACCCACCTTGCCGATCAAAAACGATATCGTTCGGACCTTTGAGTGGCTCGCCATCACACTCCGTATAAATCGAATGCACCATCCCATCTTCAAGATTTACAGATTGAATTGATCCGCCCACATAATTATCCGGTAAGGTCTCACCAGGTCGATTAAATGGTCCATTTTTCGTCCAAATAAAACCACCGTTATTACATATATACATTC
This sequence comes from uncultured Burkholderiales Genera incertae sedis bacterium, assembly GCA_905478365.1. GTDB lineage: Bacteria > Pseudomonadota > Gammaproteobacteria > Burkholderiales > Eutrophovitaceae > Eutrophovita. Next base: position 1,017 of record CAJQIK010000073.1, on the reverse strand, counting down.
TTCCGTCGGGTCCTAATGCGGCTCCATTAGGACCTCCACCGCAATGGGCCACAATTGTTCGCTCTCCAGCAGCATCAACGCGAGTCAGCGTACCCCGTTCGATTTCCACGAGCAAAATAGACCCATCTTGCATGGCAACAGGACCCTCAGGAAACAATAATCCTCTACATATTTCTCTCACAGTAAATCCTCTCTAAAGTAAAACGCTGTTTGAATTTTTCCTCATAGCATCATTACACCCCCATCAACATGATAAGACTGTCCTGTTATGAAATCAGAATCTTTTGTTGCCAAAAAATATGCCATTGCGGCAACATCTTCGGGTGTTTGTGCCCTCGCCATAGGTACGCCCTGTACACGTTGAGTCCACGCAGATCCGCGAGGTGTATTTTCAATAGCCGTCCACTCAGCGTCAATTTGAACCCACATATCTGTATCAACCGGTCCAGGACATATACTGTTAACCGTAACATTCGGTGACAATTCTGATGCTCCCGATTGAGTAATCATAATGACTGCTGCTTTACTCGCCGAGTAAGCACACATAAATTTCCTTCCTGCTCGCCCCGCAATGGAGGCCATATTGATGATCTTGCCTGAAGGCCGTCCGTCCGATATCGGTGTTTGATTCAACATTTGTTTAGCCCCGGCCTGTACGCAAAAAAACAAACCTTTAGCGTTTACATTTTGCATGTAATCCCAATCTTCTTGAGTCGTTTCAAGAAAAGGTTTTACCCGAATTACTCCTGCATTATTGACTAAGACATCAACCCGACCGAACCGCTTAACTGCTTCACTAATCATACTGGAGGGGGCGTCAGGTTGCGTAATATCCAGACCTAAGGGAAAGGCATTTACACCTAATCTATGAAGCTCGTCAGCGAGGGATGCCACTAAATGCTCGCTTGAATCAACCAGGACGAGTTGAGCACCCTCAGACGCATAACGCCTCGCGATTTGCTCCCCAATACCCCGTCCTGCTCCCGTGATAACAGCGACAACCCCGTTTAACCCATG
>CAJQIK010000072.1 GCA_905478365.1 uncultured Burkholderiales Genera incertae sedis bacterium | reverse complement strand
CATTGATTTATCAAGGTCTACACCGGGAAAAGGGAAAATTAGTTCTGTTTGTGCAAGCACTCTACGCTTCGCCCCCAAAGATTGTCCAATTGCATTCTTGGGGCCTATAGAACTTGCTTGGTATCCCCGAAGCGAGCTCGCCCCCCCCGCGTAAAAATTTTTATAAAATGGAAGCTGTTTCCCATCATAATCTTCAGCGTAAGACAGAGAACCTCCGAGCCGCAACGTCAGGTCCTTGGATAAAGGTTTATACCATTCAGATTTATATGTCGCGTTGTAGTAAGTCAAGTCTCCGAGCGGTGTGCTAATCTCCGATCCAAAACGTTGCAAAAGACCGTCTGTTGGATATATTGCGCTATCTCGCTTATCACGGGCCCAGCCTACCGTAAACGGAATAACAGTATTGTCCGTACCATTTAAATCTACAAACTCTTGATACTCTACAGTTGGATTTGAACCCAACGATAACGCCGTTGTCTCGAAGCCAACACCATAAAAAATGCGATCATATTCCGTAAGAGGTACTCCAAAATTAACAGACGCACTCTCGGTAGAACTTGAAAATGCAGACACAACAAGGTTACTTGTATCCGTATCTCTCTTACCTAATTTGTAGGTACGACTCACACCATCATCCGTTGCATATGGATTCGTATATCCAACTTCATAGGTTTCGTTAACTTTTCCCGTACTGACGCTAAAATTTAGCGAATTACCCGTACCCATGAAGTTGTTCTGAGATAACCCCAGCTGCAGTAAGAGGCTATCTGTACTCGAAAAACCAATACCAACTGAAAAACTACCAGTCATACGCTCAACTACTTTCACCTCCAAATCAACTTGATCAGTCGCTCCTGGTACGGGTTGAGTATTAATCATTACATCCGAAAAAAAACCCAAAAGATTCAACCGCTGCTTCGATCGATTTATATCTTTTACGGAATACCAAGCACCCTCCATTTGTCTCAATTCACGACGAATCACCTCATCCCGAGTATCAAGGTTTCCATTAATATTAATGCGACGCACATAAACTCTTTGCCCAGAATTGACGTAAAGAGTAAAACCGATTATCGATTCATCAGGATTTTTTTCAGGCACTGGATTAACACTTGCATTAGCATAACCTTCCTCTCCCAATCGATCCGATATCTTTTGCGTCAGCTCTGTCAACCTTTTCCTAGAAAACACCTCCCCAGGAGCTATGTCTACCAGAGCAGTTAAGTCCTCGAGTCTAACAACTTGGTCACCACCTACATATATCGAATCAAAAGTAAATTTTTTCCCTTCATTGACGGATATAGTGACGAATACGCTTTCACGATCAGCAGACAATTGCACCTGAGTACTTTCGATTTTGAAATCGGCGTACCCACTATCGAGATACAGAGATCGAATCTCCTCCTGGTCGCCCTCTAAACTTTGTTTCGAGTATTCACTAGAACCTGAAAATAAAGCATATTTTCCGAGCTGCTTTAAACTCATCTGCTTTCGTAATTCGTTATCAGTAAAGATCTCATTGCCAACAAAATTTATTTGCTTAATGAGCGCCTTAGCTCCCTCAAAAATATCAAATGTAACAGCGACACGATTTCTCTCAAGCGGGGTCGTAGTAGATATGATTTCTACACCATATTTACCTTTCGACATGTACAAATCTTTAAGCTCTCGCTCCGCCAAATCAAGAATCGCCCCATCAAGAATTGCAGCTTGTCGCAAACCCATCTGACTTAGCGCCTCTAGGATTTGCTCCTCACTCAGAAGCTTTGAACCAGTAACAGTAACCTTGTAAACAGCAGGGCGCTCAACAAGCCTTATAACAAGCACGCCATCGTCAACAAGAACTTGAACGTCGTCAAAAAAACCCGTTTTAAATATTGCGCTGATGACTTGCTTGGTGACCGTTCGATCAACAGTTTGGCCAACCTGGACAGGTATATTAGAGAATATCAATCCGGGATCAGTCCGTTGTATGCCTTCAATCTTGATATCGTCAATTACAAATGGTTCAAAAGCATGCAACGCAAAGCTAAGACTCATTAAAAGCGCAAGCACGGCAAATTTGCAGTAATTAATCATGTGCGACCACCTCTTTTAATTTCCCAAATAACGTAACAAATCATTAGCTATGACGAAAAACATCAACCCTACCAAACAAACTATTCCTATTTGTTGAGCCGTAACTATAACTCTTTCTGGTAATTTTTTACCTAAAATCAACTCGTAGAGATGAAAAACAACATGACCTCCATCCAGCATAGGTAAAGGAAACAAGTTGATAACCCCGAGGCTAACGCTAAGAATAGCCAAAAAAGACACGAAAGTGACAAAGCCCATCTCCGCGGTTTTACCAGCCTGATCTGCAATTACAAGCGGCCCAGCAAGATTATCTAACCCGACATTCCCCGCAACCAATCCCCCAATCATTCTTGCTGTAAATCCAATTAGATCTGCAGTTCGCTGAAATGACTTACCGATTGCTCGAACAAAATCGACTCCATTACGGTCGATTAAATCCTCCTGCATAATCCCATCGGGATCTGGAGCTGCTCCAATTCGCCCAACAGAACCATCAACGGTACCGATGATCAGAGAAAACTCGAAAAGTTCTTGATCACGCTCAACCTTTAAGTCTACCGATTCACCCGGTTTGGCCCGAATTACTTCAACAAATTCATTCCATGTCGATATTCGTAATTCATCAACCGAAACAATCTGATCGCCAACTCGCAACCCAGAATCTGATGCCGTACCATTAGAATCAATGAACCCAATTATGGGTTTTAAATCAATCTCAGGCGTTTCTAGTCCTATGTTAGCCCAGACCAAAGGAGCCGATCTATCATGAAGATCGACACTATAGATTGTTGAATTACTCGCACCACGACCTATCACCTCGACACTCAGACTATTCGCATCAAAACGGGTCATTTCCCATTTGAGATCTGACCAGCTGCCCACTTTCCTATCATTAATTCGTAATAGAGTTTCCCCACCTCTTAAGCCAACGGAGTGGAGTAGAGAATCAGCTTTGGGTTCTCCTAAAACCGGCTTCAATGACACATCGCTAGCGATAAATACAAAAGCGAATAACACGAATGTAAGAATAAAATTCGCTACTGGCCCAGCGAGAGCGATTAATATTTTTTGCCACGCTGGCTTGTGACTAAACGTCCTTTTTATCTCATCGGGAGAAGGATTATCACTTTCATCTAACATTTTTACGTAACCGCCAAGCGGTATAGTCCCTAGTGAGAACTTTGTTTGGTCTACACCATCTCCAATCGAATAAATAGGTTTACCAAACCCAATTGAAAAAGTAAGGATTTTTACTCCGAAGAACCTAGCCACCAAAAAATGGCCTAGTTCGTGAAATCCAACTAAAACAGTGATCGCAACCAAGAATGAAAAAATAGTAAAAAGGATATCCATAAGTTAATTCGATAAACCGTGTTCAGCTGTTTGGCTTTTCATCAAAATCTGTCGCACACATTGCCTCGCAGCCGTATCAACCTCAAGCACGTCTTCGATAGAGCTCGGAGTTGGCGCCTCGAAAGCATTCAAAGCCGCCTCTAGGAAATAAGGAATATCAGAAAAACCGATTTTCTCATTCAGAAATTCGTCCACGATTACTTCATTGATAGCATTAAGGCCAATTACCGCGGCACTGCCATGAGATAGCGCCTCGTACGCTAAAGGAAGGCAAGGAAATCTCTTAAAATCAGGCTCTTGGAATTGCAAGGTAAGAATATCCTTAACGCTAACGTGATCAACGTTAAGCTTTACTCGTTTTGGATAATTAAGACAGTGTGCAATTGGTACGCGCATATCAGGATTAGCTAATTGAGCAAGCGTTGACCCGTCAATATACTGAACCATTGAATGCACAATACTCTGAGGGTGTATCACCACCTCAATAGCCTCAGCCGGGACCGCAAACAAATGATGCGCCTCAATTACTTCGAGCCCTTTGTTCATCATCGTTGCTGAATCAACCGAGATTTTGCGCCCCATATTCCACTTAGGGTGTTTAATAGCCTGCGCTACGGTCACATTCCTCAGATCGGCCAGGGATGTTTGTAAAAATGGACCGCCGGAAGCGGTTAAAAGAATCTTTGAGATGCCTTGTTCTGAATAATACGGTGGTAAAAGCGGAGACAAGCACTGAAATATAGCATTATGTTCACTATCAACGGGAAGGATGACTCCCTCACATTCCCTGGCGACCCGAGCTAGAAAATCTCCAGCCATGACTATAGGTTCTTTATTGGCAACCAATACGGTCTTACCAGTTAATAGCGCCTTATGAATGGGACCAAGCCCGGCCGCTCCTACAATACCAGACACTACAAAATCAACGAAATCATGCTGTACGATTTCATTCAGGCCATCCTGGCCGGCTAAAGCTATCACATCCAGTCCAGCCGTTTCTATTTTACTTTTCAGATTACTTAACTGATTCGGATCTGAGACTACTAGATACTTGGGTTCAAACCTGTGGCACTGTTCAATCAACAAATCAATCCTGGAATGTGCAGTCAGCGCAAACGTTTCGAATCTATCCTTGTTTTGTTCAATCACAGACAAGGTACTCAACCCAACACTTCCAGTAGAGCCTAAAACAACAATCGATTTCTTTTCTTTATTCAAAATTACGAAACAAACATCTGAATGACCAAAAATGAAAAAGGTAGCAGTGCGGTCATACTATCCACCCGGTCAAGCATTCCACCGTGCCCTGGCAATATAGATCCACTATCTTTAACACCACTACTTCGCTTCAAAAAGGACTCAAAAAGATCCCCAAGTACGGCAATAGCCGTGAAAGCAAAGACAATAATTACGAACAAAATCCACTGAGCCATAGTAAAAACATGTTCGAGGGCTAGGCTAAGACCTAAACCATAAACACAAACGGAAACGAAACCGCCTAATACCCCCTCACGCGTTTTTCCTGGGCTTACGGAAGGTAATAATTTAATTTTTCCGAATTCTCTTCCGATAAAATAACCTGCAATATCTACAAGCCAAACTCCAACTAGCACCCCCAACAACGCATAAGGGTACGTGTGTAACCCCACCATCCCAAACCAAGCTGGAACAATAACTAAAATTCCAATTACGGCATTGCAAATATAATTCTTAGTTTGAAATCGATATCTAATTAAAAACGGAACTAATAACATCCAAAACAAAACGGCCGCCCAGCTAATCACCATTCCGATGACGCTTACAAGCTCGTTGAATTGGTCGAATAGAAGGAATGGCACAAGACATAAACCAACAATAGTCAATAAGAAACCAACACGTAATTTTTGATCCCAACCAAATAATCTTGAGTATTCAACTGCTACCATTGTGATGGGTAAAATAAGCATCAAGCCCCACAGCCATTGGGGCAGCATGAACATTCCTACAAGGAGAGCTCCGATCAAAAAGATCGAAGTTAAAACTCGCGCCAACAAGTTTTTATGCTTACTCATGGATCGACTGTATTTTCCGATAACACTTCTTGATCTACTCCCGCCCTTCCGAAGCGACGATCTCGACCAGAATAATGACTCAGAGCTTCATAAAAATGCTTTATTTCGAAGTCGGGCCACAAAACATCTGTGAAATATAGCTCCGTATAAACCAAATCCCATATGACGAAATTGCTAATTCTAACTTCACCACCCGTGCGAATCAGCAAATCAGGTTCTGGGGCAAACTGCAATTGAAGATATTGCGATAACACGTCTTCGCTCAATTCTACGTGACCGCTCAGAGCAGCTTGCTTCGCGGCATTTACGATATCCCAACGACCACCATAATTAGCAGCAACCGTTAAAGTTAAACCAGTGTTATCTTGTGTGAGCCGTTCAGCCTCTTGAATGAGATCCTGAAGCTTAGTAGAAAACTTACTTCGATCACCAATCATTTTGAAGCGTACGTTATTCTTGTCAAGTTTCGCGACTTCCTCCTCAAGAGACTTTTGAAAGAGTGCCAACAGGAAAGATACTTCTTCTATCGGACGTCTCCAATTTTCACTAGAAAAAGCGAAAAGAGTCAAAAACTGAATATTGTTTTGATGACAAAACTCCACCGATTTACGCACCGCTTTGAGGCCACTACGATGCCCAAGAACTCTAGGTAAGTATCTTTCTTTCGCCCACCTACCATTCCCATCCATTATGATGGCCACGTGCCTCGGAAAGGAGACGTTTTTAGGTATTTGTTGGGTTGTTGAAGTCTTCACCGAAACTAAACATCAAGTAAGTCTTTTTCTTTACTGGCGAGTGCTGCGTCAACCTCAACAATGAACTTATCGGTTATTTTTTGGACCTCGTCTTGAGATCGACGCTCATCATCCTCCGATATTTCCTTATCTTTGAGCAAGCCTTTTAAGGTCCCGTTTGAATCTCTGCGTATATTGCGGATGGCAACTTTAGCTGCCTCGGCCTCTCTACGAACAACTTTTACCAAATCTTTTCTTCGCTCTTCAGTTAAAGCAGGCATAGGGACCCTTATCTGGTCCCCCACTGAAGCCGGATTTAAACCTAAATCTGAGTCTCTGATAACTTTTTCAACGACAGCATTCATCGTCTTTTCCCATGGCACGACTGATAGCGTGCGAGCATCAATAGCGGTAACGTTTGCTACCTGAGTTAACGGCGTCATCGATCCGTAGTAATCCACCTCGATATGCTCCAGGATTGATGGGTGGGCCCGCCCAGTTCGAATCTTCTGTAAATCAGTCTTCAAAACGTCTAGAGATTTCTCCATTCTCTCTTTCGCCTCCGACAAGACGTTCGACATATCAGACATTTTGATTCTCCTTATTTCTTCAATGGTGAACGAGAGTACCTTCTTTTCCACCCAACACTGCGTTCTTCAATGCGCCTGGTTTCAAAATACTAAAAACACATAGAGGTAACTTCTGATCTCGACACAGCGTTAATGCAGTTGCATCCATAACCTTTAATTTTTTTTCAATTGCTTCATCAAAATGAATGTCATCGTATCTTACTGCATCAGAATTGGTTAAAGGATCATCTGAGTAAACCCCATCGACCTTAGTGGCCTTAAACACAATATCAACATTCATCTCCATTCCCCTAAGAGCTGCAGCCGTATCAGTCGTAAAAAATGGATTCCCGGTTCCCGCAGCGAAGATAACTATTTGCCTCTGCTCGAGATATCGCATCGCCTTCCCGCGCACATATGGCTCGGCCACTTGCTCTATGTTGAGAGCAGACACAACTCGACTCTTCGTTTTCAGCCTTCTAAAAGCATCTTGCAATGCCAGAGCATTCATTACAGTCGCAAGCATACCCATGTAGTCGGCAGTTGCTCTATCCATTCCTGAAGCTGCTGGAGCAACGCCACGAAAAATATTTCCGCCGCCAATTACTATTGCCATCTGCACCCCAAGCTGCGCTACATCCACCAACTCAGAGACAATACGATCAATTGTGACGCGATTTACGCCGTAGGCGTCCTCCCCCATCAGAGCCTCTCCAGAGAGCTTGACCAGGATTCTTTTTAACTTGAGATCGCCTTCAACAGAGGTCATTCTTACTTATTAGCCATTTGAGCAGCCACCTCAGCTGCAAAATCATCAACCTTCTTTTCAATCCCCTCACCCACAACATATAAGGAAAAGGAATCAACCGAAGACTTAGTTTCTGAAAGAAGTTTTTCGACTGTCTTCTTGTCATCTTTTACAAAGACTTGACCATAAAGCGTCACCTCTGACAAGTACTTCTTAACACTGCCATCAACAATTTTCTCAATGATATTCTCAGGCTTTCCAGACTCAATCGCTCGCGCCTTTGCTATCTCTCGCTCTCTATCTAGAGTAGCCTCGTCCACGTCAACCGCTGATACCGCAACTGGCTTAACAGCTGCTATATGCATAGCCAGATCCTTGCCGAGCTCCGCTGTCCCGTCAATGACATCAACTATCACACCTATTCGTCCACCATGGAGATACGAAGCAAGCAATCCTTTTGCTGCGAATTGCTTCGCACGCCTCACCGAGATATTCTCACCAAGCTTCATTATTAAGGCTTGCCTGACCTCGTCAACAGTTTCGCCAGTAGCCAGCTTTTGATTAGAAATAGCCGACACATCTGTCTCGCCTGTGCTCCTCACGATATCAGCAATACTATTTGCGAAACTTAAAAAACTTGCATCCTTTCCAACAAAGTCAGTTTCACAATTAACCTCAACAATTGCGCCCTGCTTCGCGTCCGCACTAATCGAGACAACAATGGCTCCCTCTGCGGCAACGCGTCCTGAGACCTTACTAGCCTTAGAACCACTTTTAATACGCATCAAGTCCTCTGCTTTTGTGAGGTCTCCTTCAGTCTCTGTAAGCGCTTTTTTGCACTCCATCATTCCAAGACCAGTTCGCTCCCTTAATTCTTTTACTAAACTCGCAGTAATCTGCGCCATCGTCTTAACTCCTTCATACGTTTTTAATGCATCCAGCATTAGGATTCTTTTAACTTAAAGCGTCACTTACATCATCGCCAACAAGCAACATAAAAATATGGGGGCTGTAGCCCCCAATATTAATTTCTTGCGACGAGTTTAATCTTTTTGCTCTCCCTCTTCGCTCTCAGCTTCTGCCACTTGTTCAGCTGCTATCTCATTCACTGATTGCTCCCGACCCGCTAAAATTGCATCAGCAATACCTCTTGCATAAAGGCGAATCGCCTTATTAGCGTCGTCATTACCAGGAATAACGTAATCAATGCCAGCTGGAGAATGATTTGTGTCCACCACCCCTATGATAGGTATACCGAGCTTATTTGCCTCTTCAACCGCAATCTTTTGATAGCCAACATCAACAATAAATAGGGCGTCAGGTAGTGCCGCCATATCTTTGATACCACCCAAGCTTTTATCTAACTTTTCAATCTCGCGTTGATAAAACAAACTTTCCTTTTTAGACATGCGCTCGTCTGCGCCATCAGCCATGAGAGTCTCCATGTCCTTTAGGCGTCTCGTCGACTGCTTTACAGTCTTATAGTTTGTGAGCATCCCGCCTAACCACCTATGGTTTACGAATGGAGCTCCAGCACGCACCGCTTCTTCTTTAATGATATCCCGGGCCTGTCGCTTGGTTCCTACAAAAAGAATTTTTCCTTTGTTGGCCGACAACTGTTGGGCGTACTTAGCCGCAGCACGATACATCGCTAAGGTTTTCTCAAGATTTACAATATGAATTTTGTTCCTATGGCCAAAAATATAAGGGGCCATTTTGGGGTTCCAGAATTTGGTTTGATGACCAAAATGAACGCCCGCGTCCAACATTTCACGCATTGTGACTGACATTTCTACTCCTGTTTGGGTTATGCCTCCATCCGACGGAACTCCGTTATAGAGCACCCCAACAAATCGGATGTGCGAATTTCGTCAGTAAGTCCAAAAAAATACTAACGAGGCAGTAATTATATACGAAAATCATTTATTAATCACTATCCAAGAAGCACATACAATCCAGTGAAATCAAGGTTTTATGCGCGTAGCCTCGTACAAGCAAATACCTACAGAGACTCCAACATTAAGACTCTCAATAACATCCTCTATCGGAATGGAGACTAAGTGATCACAGGTTTCTTTTGTAAGTCGCCTAGCACCATCCCCTTCGGCACCAAAAACTAGAACAGTCCGGCTAGGAAAATCGAACTCTCTAATTGATTGATTTGATTCACCATCGGTACCTACCACCCAAAAGTCCGCATCTTTTAACAAACGAAGCGACCTTGCTAGATTCGTCACCGTAATTAATGGGATTATCCCTGCCGCCCCGCTTGCAACCTTTTCAACGACATCAGTAATGCCCACTGACCGATCCTTAGGCACAATGACCGCGGATGCTCCAAACGCACATGCGGAACGCATCGTGGCACCTAAATTACGCGGATCAGTCACACCATCGAGTACTACCAATAATTGAGACTCAGGCGCCGGAACAATAATATCCTCTATCTTGGAAACGTTATCATCCAATTTAATTGAGGCGACCACTCCCTGGTGCGATACACCTGGCACCATCGTATTTAGTCTTTCAGTATCACAACGCGAAACCTTTATGTTCGACTCGTTAAGTCTCTCTTCTAATTTACGAATACGTGCATCACGTCTCTTTTTATCGAGGAAGACCTCGCTCACGGACTTGGGGCCATGCCGTACCCTAGCAAATACGGCATGAAAACCAAAAATAAGCGAATTTACTCTATCTGACATTCTTTCTACCTCTTTGGCCATAGGCGCGCTTTAAATTCACACGTCCGGTCTCAATATCAGCTTGGCTGATATAAACCTCCACAATATCGCCTAGTTGAAAAGTTTTCCCTGTCTCGCTTCCAACGAATGCTACGGCTCCATCATCTAGCGTAAAAAACTCGCTACCAAGCTCTGAGACATGAAGTAAACCCTCAAAACAAAGCTCTTCTATCAAAACAAAACAACCAAATGATGCCACGCTGACTATTCGTCCAGCGTGCTCCTCACCAACATGTCTACTGGCGACGGTCGCAGTCAACCAACCGTGAGTCCATCTTACCGCCTCTTCTACCTTTCGTTCAGTTACGGAGCAGTGATCTCCTAGCCCTTCTATGTCAACCTCTCGGTCATATTTAAAACCTAACTGGTTCTTAATAGCACGATGAACCACCAAATCAGGATACCTGCGGATGGGTGATGTGAAATGAGTATATCGCTCGTAGGCCAAACCAAAATGCCCGGTTGGCAAAGCTGTATAACGCGCTTGACTCATGGAACGCAAAACAGCGGTTTGCACAACCTCTGCCGCAGGGTGGTCTAAACTTTCATTCAGAATTTTTAAGAAATCAGTTGGAGTTGGACGATTTGGGATTTCAAATCCCAGGTCAAGGCTGTGTAACAAATCCCCTAACTTAACGACCTTCGCAGCCTCCGGCTCAGGATGCGCTCTGTATAAGAATGGCTCTTGCCTCTCGTTAAGGAACTCGGCAGCGGCAACATTCGCGCATAGCATGGCCTCTTCAATCATTTTATGGGCAAAGTGTCGAGTCTGCGTTCCTATCGACAAAACGTTGTTCTCATCATCAAATAGGAAAGCGGACTCTCGAGCATTAATTTCTAGCGCACCTCGATCTTTACGTCCCTCTAATAAGAGGCAAGTTAGAGATTTAAGATTATTCAAACTCTCATAAATATTCGGTTTCAAACCTACATCAGACATACATGCTGAGGCATCGACCAATAAATCTACTTCTTTATAAGTCAATCGTTTATTAGAGTGAATCACGCCTTTAAGGAATTCGGTCTCTTTCACGGCCGCTTCGCTATCTAATTCGATTTTTGCAACAACAACCAACCTGTCCTCATTTGGTCTTAAAGAACAAATTCCCGAAGACAATTCATCAGGAAGCATTGGGAAAACAGATCTCGGGAAATAAACGCTGGTGCTTCTCTTACGCGCGTCTTTATCAATCAGACTATTCTCAGTGACGTAATGACTGACGTCAGCAATTGCCACGTACAACGTGTAACTATTTTCGGTTTTCTCTACAAATACAGCGTCATCAAAATCTTTCGCATCAGGACCATCAATCGTAACGAATGGAAGAGCTCTAAGGTCCACTCGGTCGGTCACACTGGACTCGTCGACCAAGTCCGGAATGTTACGAACCTCGGCATTGAGCGTTACATCTCTATCGCCTGGAATACCAAATTTATTTAAAGCAATCTTGATTTCAATACCAGCATCAGTAATTTTTCCCAAACATTCAACTAATTCGGCCGACCAAACCTCTGAGGACAAATCAAAATGCCCCAGCTCGGCAACAATTACATCATCTTCGGACAAATCGGCTAATACATCCTTTGGTAAAGAAACCCGATCTTTGATTTCATTTGCAAGTACGCGTGATACTAGGCCATATCTTCTATGATGCTCAATAATCAAAACAACTCGACGTGACCCCCTTTGACTCAAGGCTAACGGAACAGCAAATGGCGCCCTCCCCCTACTAGAGTTGGGCACTTTAAGCGCGATCATATGATCTCCATTCAAAAGACCTCGGGTGTCAGCCGGTCTAATGTACCAATCTTCTGGTCCATCGTGCGCAAAAAAACCGAACCCGTCTCGATGTAATTCCACGGAGCCAGCAGCTGCATGTAAAAGAGGTCCCTTGAGAATCATTTTTTTCTTAACTGCAAGAAACTTAAGTCGTTCTAGCTCTGCTATTTTCTGTTGAATATCTTTTTTCTTGTAGCCGGCAGATCGGCATTGTCCCTCAATATCAGACACTGAGACAGGATTTTCAAAAGTCGCTACTATCCCCAGTATTTTTCGTTGTACTTCATCAGGAAAAAATTCGGAACCCCTCACTTGCTTACGTGAAAATCCTCTCGCTCCGTTATGCCGTCTACTAAAATTCGAGGTATTCGTGCTAACGCGAGTAGAACGTTTTTTATTTACCAAAATGCTTCCCCGGAAAACTAAATAAATTGACAGGACTATGGACGTTGGCTAGAGTCACGCTCCGCTGCCCGGATGGCGGAATTGGTAGACGCGCCAGGTTCAGGTCCTGGTGGTGGAAACACTGTGGAGGTTCGAGTCCTCTTTCGGGCACCAATAAACTCAACAATGATATGTAAAGATCATCACGGCATTCATTGGAAAAATGTCTGATTCAAAATAATTGTTTCCTCTCGATCAGGTCCTGTGGACACTATATCGATCGGCACACGCACCACATCCTCAATCCGCCTCAGGTAGTCCATTGCATTTTGCGGCAATTTATCCCATGAAGTCACTCCAGCAGTAGATTCTGCCCATCCTGGCATTTTTTCATAAATTGGCTCACATAGAGATAATGCCTCGGCACCCGACGGGGACAGATCAATGACCGATTCATTCGTTTGGTAGCCGACACAAATATTTATTTCATCTAACCCATCTAGGACATCGAGCTTGGTAATACATAAACCGCTTAGCCCGTTTATCTCGGCTGACCGTCTCATCGCTACCGCATCAAACCAGCCACACCTTCTTGGACGCCCTGTCGTTGCCCCAAACTCTGCTCCGGTCTTCGCAATATGCGTACCCACATCGTCATTTAATTCGGTCGGAAATGGTCCGCTACCGACACGGGTGGTATACGCTTTGGTAATTCCCAGTATGTAATCGAGAGTTCGCGGTCCAACACCTGAACCAAGGGAAGCTGCACCTGCAATACAATTACTAGAGGTTACAAAAGGATATGTGCCGTGATCAATGTCGAGTAGCGCCCCCTGTGCTCCCTCAAACAAAAAGTTTTTACCTAGCTTAAGCTCCTCGTTGAGCAACTTGGATACGTCCCCTACCATCGGTTTCAGAATTCGAGCCTCGTTAAGTAAGTTGTTCAGAACGTCAGAAAACACCAAGGTATTTACTCCGTACAACTTATCGAGTAGGAAATTGTGATACTCCAATAACGACGCCAGCTTCTCTTTAAGAACATCCTCATCTAAAAGATCTCGCATACGCAAGCCGCGTCTGGCCGCCTTATCTTCGTATGCGGGGCCAATACCTCGACCTGTTGTACCAATTTTGGCATCCCCTTTACTTATCTCGCGAGCCTGGTCAATGGCAATGTGAGAGGGCAATATTATCGGACACGAATCACTAATGACGATACGACCATCAATACGCACGCCAGCGTCCTTCAGCATATTCATCTCTTCAATCAATGCTGAGGGAGATACAACTACACCGTTGCCGATTAAACAACGGATATCAGGCCTCAAAATCCCTGAGGGAATGAGGTGTAAGACAGTTTTTTGCCCCTTTATGACGAGCGTGTGGCCCGCGTTATGTCCACCTTGAAATCGAACGACTCCAGAAACTCGATCGGTCAACAGATCAACTATTTTACCTTTCCCTTCATCACCCCACTGCGTCCCTACAACAACAACGTTATTCGCCATTTGCACCCTGAAATTTTAATTTTATATTTAAATTTTATTTATTATCTTTTATTGCGACTAGTGACCAATTCAATCCCTCTTTGACCACTTTATGAGTGTATCCGCTAGACCCAAGGTCAAATGCGGCTCCCAAGATGTCCTCTACAACTATATCGCCAGACTCACGTAATGATTTTATTTTTGCCGAAAGATCAAGGTCATCGAGCATACAAGGCGCCCAAATTTTTCGCTGCGACTCTTCAACTGACAACTCATTCGTGCATTGAGTCAATTTACGCAAATCGATGGTAAATCCCGTCGCTGGTCTCGATCGGCCGAAACTCTCCCCAACGCGATCATATCTTCCCCCACGGGCAATTGGACTTGCCTCACCCTCAACGTAAACTGAGACAACCAAGCCGCTGTGATACTGAAAGCCCCTAAGCTCCGCGAGATCAACTATGACATGATTTACGTTCTCTTTAATCGCTTGATAAACACTATAAATCTCATCAATTCCACGCCCTGCGCCTGGCACATTAATCAGCACATCCCGTGCTGTGTCCAAAATCGATGGATTCCCGTAAAGCTTGGGTAAAGCCATGATTACCTTTTGGGCATCTTTACCATAATTTTTAGAAAAATCGTCTAGTGCAGCTGTATCCTTTGCTTGCAAAGCCTCGAAAAAAAGAAGGGATTGTTCTGAGCTTAATTCAAGCCAATCTGATACAGACTGTGCGATAGAAACGCTACCCAAATCAATCGTTATTGGTCTGTGGACAACCGACCTGATACTCTGCACCATCAGTCTATTTATCTCGATATCTGCAGTTATAGTCGAACAACCAAATAGCTCTGCTCCCAACTGAACCGCCTCACGACTCATGTCCCCTTCGGCAGGTCTCGTCCTGAGAACGCGGTCCGCATAACAAAGCCTTGTAACGCCCTCATCATCCAACAAATGTGCATCTAATCTAGCGATTTGAGGCGTCACATCCGCTCTAATACCCAACGTTTTCCCAGACATCTGGTCTACCAGCTTGAATGTCTGTAGCTCTAAATCCTGACCCGAGCCGGTGAGTAGTGATTCTAAATACTCAATAAGGGGCGGGGAGACAAGCTCATAGCCATGCACCACAAACAAATCTAAGATCTGACGTCTGATTAATTCGACCCTTTTCGCTTCTCGAGGAAGTACATCATCCACAAACTCTGGAAGCAACCACTTTGGATGCATGACAATTGCCTATTTATTTTTTAAGTTAAACTCCAAACAGCTCAATTACGGCAAAATAAGTAGCGCAATCAAGCCCACGATCATTGACGTAAGACCAAAAAACCGAAGTTGACCATCCGACATTTTAACCAATTTCTTAAATGCATTACGCCACGCCGACGGAGATAAGAACGGCAGCATGCCTTCTAATACAAGCACAAGGGCTAATGCTACCGCTACATCAGACGCCCCCAAACTCAACAGCCTTTATTTTCTTATTTTGAAGAAGCTCACAATCAAATCAACGCATCTCGAATTATTGCATGTGCTTGAAAAATGGTGACTCTGGTTCAACGATTAAGATGTCGCTCTTGTTATTGAAAGTTTCCCTATAAGCTCCCATGCTTTTATAAAAGGAATAAAAGTCAGGATCTTTTTTAAATGCGTTAGCATAGATAGAAGCTGCAGTCGCATCGCCCTCTCCTTTAACCCGCTGTGCGTCACGATAAGCCTCCGCAATGATGATTTCTCTCTCCCTATCAGCATCAGCTCGGATTTTTTCAGAATCCGCAAAACCAGTAGACCTTAATTCATTCGCGACTCTTTTTCGTTCAGCTTCCATCCGACGATAAACTGCATCACTAATTTCCGTCGTTAAGTCGACCCGCTTCAAACGGACATCGAGAACCTCGACTCCAATCTTTCGTGCATCAACGTCAACTTTCTCTCTCATGAGCTCCATAATCTCATCGCGCTCACCCGAGATGACCTGATAAACAGTTCGCTTACCAAACTCAGCTCTTAGACTGTCGTTTACCGTCTTATTGAGCCTATCTCTTGCTCGCCGTTCATCCCCTCCAACGCTGATGTAGTATTGCTTCACATCAGAAATTCTCCACTTAATGAAAGAGTCAACTAACACGTTCTTCTTTTCTGACGTCAAAAAACGTTCTGGTTCATCCGTATCGACGGTGTGGGTTCTAGCATCGAAAAACCTCACGTTTTCGACAAGAGGAAGCTTCCAAAATAATCCAGGCTCTGTCTTTATGCTGGTAATCTCTCCCAACCTGAAGACCATTGCTTTTTGACGTTGGTCAACAGTAAAAAGTGACATACTCGTGAGTAAGAGCAGAACACCAATACTAACTATTGCTACGCTAAATGAGGTTCTCATCTTGTCTCCCTGTCTCGAACTCGAAACGCGTTCCTGGTTCTATTCTCTTCATTACTTACACCAATTCCTGACTCAATATCATTCACTTGATCCATCCCAGTATCAAAACTACTGGAATTTCGAGTAATTCCAGATCCAATGAGCTTGTCTAAAGGAAGAAACAGTAAATTACTGTTGTCTTTCTGATCAATAAAGACCTTAGTAGCGTTGGTAAATATTGACTGCATCGTATCAAGATACATCCTCTCTCGAGTCACCTTGGGCGCTTTACTGTATTCATTCAGAACACTTTCAAATCGAGAGGCCTCACCCTCTGCTGCAGCAATAACCCGGCCTCTATAAGCCTCAGCTTCCTGTGAAAGTCTCGCCGCGGCACCCTGTGCCTTTGGAACTACATCGTTGTAGTAGGCTTGACCTTCATTTTTCTGTCTCTCTTGATCCTGCTTCGCCTTCACTGCATCATCGAATGCAGCTTGCACTTGATCAGGTGGCTGCGCGTTTTGCATCGTCACTTGACTGACAGTGATTCCAGTTTGATACCGGTCCAGAACAGATTGCATCAGATCTCGCGCATTTATCGCAAGCTCCTCCCGCCCCTCCTGGAGCACGAAGTCCATTTTACTTTTTCCGACTATCTCTCGAATCGCCGATTCTGCCATCTGTTTGACCGCTTGATCCGGGTCACGGTTATAAAAGAGGTAATCCTCCGGGTTTGTTCGAACGTACTGCACTGCAAATTGCAAATCAACGATGTTTTCATCATCTGTCAGCATAAGTGCTTCGTTCGGCACTTTGTTTCTTGCGTTGTTTCTATATCCTACTTCAATCGTTCTGACCTCCGAGACATTAACAATTTCTTTACTGCCAACCGGCCAAGGAATGTGCCAATGAGGTCCGGGTTGAGTAGTCTCCAGATAACGGCCAAATTGAAACACGACCCCTCTCTCACTAGCATCGACGATGTATATTCCACTGGCCGCCCACAATAGCAGTGCTATTACAATGACGATTCCGCCACCAATGGGCGGAAGGCGGCCAGACGAGTTGTTGTCTCCGCCAGAGCCATTACCTTTTTGACCAAAAGATCCAATTCGCTTGTTGAAACGCCGCCATAATTCCTCTAAGTCAGGTGGACCATCATTATTTTGTCCCCATCTTGGGTCATTCATTGCCATAGGTTTTTTCCGCTAAGGTTGTGTGTGTAAGATGTATTAAGAAATGCGCTGATCAAGAACAGAGATTGCTCGTTCCGTGCTTTTTTCCTTGTCTGTAAAGAGCAAAAGTTCAGGAAAAAGTTCTCGAAATTGCTCGATTCCTTCTCCTGTTAGTGCGCTTAAATTAACTCGTTTTATGGTACCACATGGAAGCCTTTCTATTCCGGGTTTAAGCTCAGTCAAGTCGATTTTGTTAAAAATGCAGATTTGCGGTACGTTTTCAGCACCAATTTCCCTTAAAACAGCCTGAACTTGATCCATCTCGAACTCAGCTGATCGGCTAGAGGCATCGATCACATGGAATAAAATATCTGAATCTGCCGTTTCCTCAAGAGTCGCCTTGAACGCTTCAACTAAAGAATGCGGCAGATCTCTAATAAATCCAACAGTGTCCGACATAACCATCTCAGTTTGATCGACGTAGGCCAACTTCCGCGTTGTTGTATCGAGTGTGGCAAATAACTGATCGGCGGATAGGGCGTTGGATTTAGTCAATCGATTAAACAAACTTGACTTACCGGCATTGGTGTAGCCGACCAAAGAAATTTTTAGAACACCCCTCCGGCTTCTGTTGCGGCGGCGCGTTTTTCTTTGCTTCTCTATGACGGCTAATTTAGTTTTGAGCGATTTCACACGAAAACCCAACAACCGACGGTCCGTTTCCAACTGTGTCTCACCCGGGCCGCGTAGACCAATACCTCCTTTTTGACGCTCCAAATGGGTCCAACCGCGAATAAGGCGGGTTGCCAGATGATTAAGCTGTGCGAGTTCTACCTGCACCTTCCCTTCATGCGTTCGAGCTCTTTGAGCAAAAATATCAAGGATTAAGCTAGTACGGTCCAGCGTTCTACACTTAACCAACCGTTCAATATTCCGTTGTTGAACGGGCGATATAGCGTGATTAAAAACAACGAGATCAGCTCCGCTGTCCGTCACAAGCTCTGCCAACTCCTGGATTTTTCCCTTGCCAGCGTATAAAGCAGCATCAGGACGATCTCTTCTCCCGAACAGAATACCTAAAGTTTTCACTCCAGCACTCTTGACCAGTAGTTTAATTTCCTCGACAGACTCCTCAAATGAAGGGTCTCTAAAGTCGATACAGACGATAATCGCTTTATCCACAGCCTAGTCTATAAGATCATGGTGACTCGCCTGCGGCGCATCTCGCAAACAATCCACTACTCCCGTGCTAGCCCTGTACAGGGCGTGACCATCGTTGGTCAATTAGCCTCATCTGTTGCCAAAACAACCGCTTTCGATGGAACAATTGTAGACACGGCATGCTTGTAGACCATTTGAGTAACAGTGTTCTTTAGAAGAATCACGTATTGGTCAAACGAATCCACATACCCTTGAAGTTTGATTCCATTAACTAGGTAGATTGCAACTTGAACGCGCTCTTTTCTAAGCGCGTTTAAAAACGGGTCTTGTAACATTTGCCCTTTCGACGACATGATGGCTCCTCGCAATTACGGAATCTTATTAACGTTGTATGTTGACCGTGTAGATTATTAATCGTTCCAGTGGATAAAGTAAAGTGTTCTCTGTGAGAATCTACGAAAGGAGGATTAGTATCAATTTCTTTTTGAGTAAGGGTTATCTCCTTGTTTAAAAATCACCCTTACCTGAGTGCCTTTAAGTTTAAAGGCAGAAGTAAACGAACTCTCTAGATACCTTCGATAACTATCGGGTACTCCATCAAGTGAATTACCATGAATCACAACTAATGGAGGATTAATTCCCCCTTGGTGCGCATAACGCAACTTAGGAC
>CAJQIK010000071.1 GCA_905478365.1 uncultured Burkholderiales Genera incertae sedis bacterium | reverse complement strand
TCCTATTTCGTTGTGATTCCTGCGGCCGGCAAGGGTAAGAGGTTTTCTCCAACCGGCGATATCGTAAAACAGCATGCCAATATTCTTGGTAAGTCAATACTGCAAAGGGCAATTGAGCCATTTGTCGTACATCAAAAAATAAAACGCGTTGTCGTTGTTCTATCCCCCGATGAGTTAGAACCGCAAGAAATCGAAACCAATACCCAACAGCAAAAATTAAGTTTTACGTATACAGGCGGTGCGACAAGGGCTGAGACGGTTATAAATGGCATTCGATCTTTGGGTGCGTTTGCTAAGCCTGACGATTGGATCTTGGTTCATGATGCAGTGAGACCCTTAGTTACAACAGAATTGATCGACCGTCTAATTAGTGATGTGACAAGCGATTCGGAGGGCGGATTACTGGCTTGTCGGCTTGTCGATACAATTAAGAGCTCTGATCATTGCAATAGAGTCGTTTCCACATCAGATCGTAGTCAACTTTGGGCAGCTCAGACCCCACAAATGTTTAGGAAAGATCCACTTGAACGAGCGCTGAGTATGCTGAGCAACAGGAATGATATTACGGATGAGTCTGCGGCAATTGAAAGGCTAGGCATGAAACCTCTATTAGTTGAATCTGACGCTTCGAATTTTAAAATTACTTATGCACATGATTTAGACCGAGCAAAACTAATTCTGGAACAGCGTGACTTAATCAGAGGAGCGGGAAAATGAGAATCGGAGAAGGCTTTGATCTGCACGCTTTAGTCCCCAATAGGCCGCTTGTTATTGGTGGTGTGAATATTCCACACGAAAAGGGTCTATTAGGACATTCAGATGCAGATGTGCTGATTCACGCCCTGATTGATGCGCTACTAGGAGCATGTGGCCTCGGGGATATAGGTCAGCATTTTCCGGACACTGATCCGAAGTGGAAAGGTGTAGACAGTAAGCTTTTACTGCATAAAGTTTATAAATTGATAAGCGGAGCTGGTTACCAAGTAGTGAATATTGACTCCACAATAATTGCTGAGCGGCCAAAATTATTGCCATTTATTCCCGAAATGCGCGATGTGCTGTCTGATTTAGTTGGGGTTAAAGTTGATCAAGTAAATATTAAAGCGAAGACGTCTGAGCGCCTAGGAGCTATCGGTCGTGAGGAGTGTGTGGTGGCGACCGTTACGGTTTTGTTGTCTGAAATTAATTAATCGAGTACGGCGCGGACAATGTTAGACAGTGCAGCACCAACAAGATGATGTTGGTTTTTGTCTAAATGGATCCCATCTACCAAACTGGCCGTTGTGACAGATGAGCAATCAAAATAGTGACAGCCTAAATCGGTTGATACTATTTCGTATTCTTCAGCTAAGCCTTTAATTTTATTCTCTCCACCTTTGAATTTCGGTGCGATGGGACCTTTGGGGTTTTCGATTAATGGTGGCACTACAATTAATACAGGGGGGATCGGCATACCAGGTTCTACAGGAGATTTTTGAATCTGATTAATAATGGCGCGAACTCCCTGAGCAGAGTGCCAGGCGTTAAGTTGATGCATTGATTGAAAATCATTCGTGCCCAGTGCGACAATTACTAAGTCCAGTGGTGAGTGCATTTCTATGATCTGCTGAATGCCATCTATTCCTCTACGTCCAGGAAGAAAGGGATCTTCCCAGGCAGTGCGTCTTCCGTTTAGGCAATTTTCAATAACGCGAACTTTATCATTCGTTTCATTGAGATTGTTTTCCATAAAACCTGTCCACCGATCATCGAAGTTAAGACGCTTACGTGTACCTGGAATTATTCCCCAGGTAAGTGAATCGGAGTAAACAAGGATTTGTTTCATATCATTGAGCCTTTGTAAAAATATGAGCTTAGTGCAGAGGGATACTTTCCTCTACTCTTTGCAGCAAAAGTTCAGCATCTTCTTGAAGTAACAAATTTTTCGAGACCAGTTTGTCTGTCGCAGCACGAAGCTTCTTTACGTACGTCATATAGTCGGGGTAAAGCGAGAGCAACGAGGGCCGAGAATCATTCCTTTGTTTTGCGTCCTCATCACTCATTGATAGTGGGATAAACGAGCCATATTCATCGCACAGGCCGCCGCCACCAAATTCCGTGGTTCTTATATTCCAGCCTAAGTAAGTCCCCATGGGCACCTCGATATGGGGGTGTCTAATCCCTGCAACATCATGTCCTATTTCATCAACTGCAGGTACCAATACTTTGTGACGCGCGATGACTTCGGGTATCAACAAATCTATCATCCCACGATTAAATTTGACTCTTGGCCCAAACTCCATGTCGCCCGACCCATTCAATGCGCCATTAAAATTCTGTTCTATGATGCTCGGTAAGCGTAACGACGTTAATTCAACAAGTGTTTCGTCAGAAATCTTAGGATATATCGATGCCAACGGTTCTTCTCCGTTTACAACCCAAAGTTCTAAATTGCTTATCAACGCACGCATCAAAGAGCCAATATGTAGGTTGTTTGTGTCGTAAAAGCACTGTCTTCCTCCATAGCCATTGTGACTCATCCCGTTAAAGCGATTATAGCTCTCGGAGCTTGATATTAGGAATCTTCTAACTCGAGAGGATTCTGAGAAATCCATGGTGGCTCCCTCACTTGCACTGACGAGAGAGGCTCTCGATTGCCAAAAATCAGTTGAGGTATCTGTATGAAAAATCTTTGGATCAAAAGCAGGTTTTTTTAGTATTCCGTCGGGAAACTTAAGAAATGGATTAACGCGAACAGAATATTGTCGGGGAAAATTGACGTCTGGAATAAATCGCTCGGAGTGCTGTGTAGACACTCTATAAGGTTGTGAAAAACGGTAGTTAAGATAAGTTTTTTCTACTCCGGCGCCGTGAATGTTCATGCCATCACAGACCTTTTTCCCGTTAACATCGACATTAAATCCTTGGTATAAGAAATCCCTTAAGTATCTGGCTCCTTGGCCTATCCCTTGACAGATGACATGATTAATCTTTGTTGTCGGGTTTGGAGTCCCTAATGCGTCAATTTCCTCATACTTTAGTTGTGAAATAAAGTCTCGAGTCGTGGCAAGCCCGAGTCCCATCACTGGCGCGTCTGTCGCTTGGTAAATTAAGTGGTAATTTCTATTTTTGAGGAAGCTATTTTTGACGCAGATGTATTCTAACGAGGGCTCTCCAGGCCAACCTTCTGGACAATACGCGAAATCCCATTGTTCATCTGAAATCATCTCTCCTTTACCAACATCTGTACTACTCGCGTCAGTCGAACCGCTTTGCATCACAAAAAGCGACGCTTTTGCAATGTCTTTATCGGTAGATATTGATGGGTAGGACTGAATGTACTGCCGCCCAGAAAGCGGAAGCGTGTAAGGGTTTTTCTCCTCAAAACTACGACCATTAAATTCCGTGAGAATAAAGCCGCCAATGGAATCTTCATTTTCCAAAGCCAATGGAAAATTAACTGTGAGTCTGTGATCTACATCACTAATTTTCCCTTGCCACGCAATCCAAGCTAGTGTGTGGCCGCGATTAAATAAAAATCCGTTGCCTAAATCAGTCTGTTCGTTGATCAGATTAAGGTTCTCTTGCGCATCTATGTCATGTAATAGTCCGAGGCTTAATTTTTGTCCTTGGGAGGGTGTTTCAATGAAAAGGACACCGCTCGCTTTCTGAGAATTCACTGGCCGCAGTATTTCAAATTCCGCACTAAATTCTATATTTCCATTAGCATTTACGGGTGCCCGATTGATATCAGCAATAGTTTTATTTCTCTTGTGGTCAGGTGCTATTTCGAAGTAAGCAATTCCTGATATTTTTTCGTAGGCCCCAATATCTCCAAACTTTTTTCCATTTGCGATGGGGATAGTCTCAATGATTTCAAGTTGGGTAACCCGAGCATTTAATGGGCCTATTGAGACAATGAATAATGAAAGTGCTAAGAGGTGAATGCGTTTCATGATTATTGAGCTCCATGGAATTTTTGGTTTGTTATGGATTTTCTCTGAATAAGAGGAGAGGTTCGATACCGGGATGATCCGTAATGCTCATACAAGTGTTTTAATATTTCCGAAATATTTTTAAGTCCGATTTGATCGGCCCACAAGAGTGGCCCGATTGGGTAGCCTGTACCTAATGTCATAGCCATGTCAACTTCGTTTGGGGTTGTGATGCGCTGGTGCACCAAATCTGCAGCTTCATTAGCAAGCATGGCGACCGTTCGCGCAACTATCATTCCGGCAATATCTTGAATAACGGTGACTTTGCAGCCAGTACTTTTTAGTGCGTCTATAATTTGAGTAACGGCAATCGGATCGCATTGGTCCGAGTGACTTACAGCAATGCGTTGAGTTGTTTTAAAGTTCATACAGAGATCTATGAGCACTAGGTTAGATATTGATTCGTCATAGGCTCGTTGTGTTGCCGTCCGTCCATCTGTTAAGGCAAGGGTAGCAATATTTGTATCTCGTGCGGTCTCGACAAGGTTTATGCCGGCAGCGGTTAGGCGAGCGATTAGACTTTCAATGCTGGCGTTTTTGATAAATCGAACTCTGTAGCTTCCTAACTCGTCTTTTTTAATCGTATTAATAATGTCTAAATCACTGTCATTGACTGGGTATGTATAGAAACCCTCGCCAGATTTACGACCAAGCTTTCCGGCTCTGACTAGTTCTTGTTGTAATAGTGAAGGCGCATACCGTGGATCGAAAGCAGTAGCCTCATAAACGGATTGAGTTACGGATAAATTCACGTCCAATCCGATAAGATCCATCAATTGGCAAGGTCCCAGAGGAAAGCCACCGCACTCCCGAATTATGTTATCCAGGCTTGCATGATCTGTACCAAATTCCATAAGCACTCTAAGTGCTTCTCCATAAAAGGGGCGAGCAACGCGGTTGACGATGAATCCCGGCGTTGATTTTGTAATAACTGGAGCTTTACCCCAACGCTTTACTAACTTAGCAATGTAGTCAATATGAGCATCTGAAGTTCTCAGCCCTTTTACTACTTCGATGAGTTTCATGCGTGGAGCAGGGTTAAAGAAGTGCATGCCAACCAGTCGCTCTGGATACTCCAGCTCATTCGATAGGGCCGTAATTGATATTGAAGAGGTGTTTGTCGCTAATATTACTTCTGGAGAAACAATCGACTCCAAATTTTTAAAAAGATCTTTTTTGACTGACTCGTTTTCGACTATCGCTTCAATAACAAGGTCGCATGACGCGAGATCGCTTAGTGAATTTATGATGTCGAGTCTGGAAAAGATATCCGAGGATTCATCGCTCGTCAGTTTTTTTTTGTCGACTAAGAAGTTAAGATTTTTCTTAATCATATCTCGACCACGGAGGCTGGCTTCAGCCACCGGATCGAAGAGTTTAACGGTTTCTCCAGCGGCGATTGCTACCTGAGCGATGCCACTTCCCATAGTTCCAGCTCCAACGACTCCAATGATCAACATGCTAATTATTCCGTTTTTAAATTTTTATATGATTTCGCTAATCATACGTTTATTCATGTCTCAGAGCGTCAATTGGATTTAGTTGAGCTGCGCGTCTTGCTGGAACGAAACCAAATAATATGCCAATCGACGCTGAAAATAGGAATGCTACGATATTTATACGTAGGTCAAAAAGAAACGGGACGCCCATAAGACTAGCTCCGAAAATTGATAGCCCTGTAGCCAAGATTAAGCCTAATATTCCACCAATGCTCGATAGGACGACCGATTCGATCAGAAATTGCATTAGGACGTGTTTTTCGAGTGCTCCTATCGCAAGTCGTATACCAATTTCCTTTGTGCGTTCGGTAACTGAGACCAACATAATATTCATAATGCCAATGCCACCTACAAGCAGACTGACAGCGGCGACTGCGCCCAATAACATCGTCAGGACCCGCGTCGTTCCCGTCAATGTTTTAATTATTTGGCGCATGTCTAGAACTCGAAAATCATTTTCCATATTTTCAGAAATTCGTCTAGATTCTCTTAGTAGCTCAGTTATTTTTTTCTGCGAATTCGTAATGTTGTTGTTATCTTCAACTTTTACCGCGATACGCGCGATATCTGAACTACCTAGTAATCTCCTGTGTACGGTTTTGAGTGGCATCACAACAGTGTCATCTTGGTCTGTCCCCCACGTTGACT
The DNA here is from genome assembly GCA_905478365.1 of uncultured Burkholderiales Genera incertae sedis bacterium. GTDB lineage: Bacteria > Pseudomonadota > Gammaproteobacteria > Burkholderiales > Eutrophovitaceae > Eutrophovita. The sequence continues at coordinate 7,224 of CAJQIK010000071.1, read as the reverse complement.
GACCTTTGGGCTTTAAAACACCGATTACTTCGCATGTGAATTGTTTTATGCGAACCCGGCTACCCACTGGATTTTGCTCAGCGAATAGTTTATTTTTTACTGTCGTACCAAGAATGCAAGAGGCTTTGCCTGATTTAAGTTCTCCGTATTGAAATTTCCGTCCGGACTGCAATTCCCAATTACCAACAGTAAAGAAATCGTTAGTCGTTCCTGTAATTAACGTTGTGTAGTTTTTGGCTTGCGCGATCACATTCGCAGAAACGGTAGAGTAGGGGGCAACTCCAGCAATACCCGTTACTTGATTTTGAATCAAATCCACGTCTTTTTGCTTGAAATTCGGGGTATTGGAGCCCGATCCTCTACGCTGACCCGGTCGCACAATGAGTTGGTTTGTTCCCATTGCCGATATTTGATCGCTAACAGATTGCGTTGCACCTCGACCTATGGTCACCATTGTTATTACCGCAGCTACCCCGATAATAATGCCAAGAACGGTTAGAAAGCTCCTTAGAAGGTTTCTGCGGATCGCATTAAGAGCTAAGACTAAAGAATTCCAAAACATAAGATGAGCAATATCTAGTTGCGAATTTGACCGTCTAAAAATTGCACCACTCGGGACGCATAGCCTGCCATTTCTTTTTCGTGGGTGACCATGATTATGGTGACACCTGAATCTCTGTTAAGAGACGTGAGTAACGACATGATTTCTAAGCTGGTTTGCGAGTCTAGATTCCCTGTTGGCTCGTCAGCTAAAAGAATTTTAGGACTGGTCACGATTGCTCGAGCAATAGCTACTCGCTGTTGTTGCCCACCCGATAGCTCGTTAGGGTTATGGTCTTTCCAATCGGATAAACCAACTTTTTCAAGAGCTTGATGCGCAGCTGACCGCCTTTGCTGTTTGTTATCACCACGGTAAATCAGAGGGAGCTCTACGTTTTCCAGCGCGGAACTTCGTGGTAGTAGGTTAAACCCTTGAAAAATAAACCCTAGAAAGTTCCTTCTGAGGAGGGTTCGTTGGTGCGTATTTAGCTTGTCAACCGCAACATTCTGAAAGAGATAAGTTCCACTGGTAACTGTATCAAGGCATGCTGCAATATTCATTGTTGTTGATTTTCCTGAACCGCTTGGCCCCATTAACGCTAAAAACTCGCCTTCATCAATTGTTAAGTTAAGTCCCTTAAGTGCTGGAAACGGATTCTCGCCTGTTCCATACGTTTTAGTGATATTTTTGAATTGAATGAGCGGCATTATTATCTGTTCCCCAATGGGTCTAAGGACGTTCTTTCGATGCGTCGGTGATAATATCGGTCTCTGGCTGAAGTGTGGTTGACGTAACTGCGCTGTATCGTTGATTGGTGGCCAGAATTTCTACAGCTATTTCGACTGGCCCGTTTTCCGTTAATATCCATAAATTGGAAAATCCCGGTTTTTGCTCGATTTGCACTTGCTTCTCTGGTTTTTTTGAGCGTGGAAATAAAAGTCCAAAAACACTTTTTTTAGTCTTTTCAGTTTTTACATCTGAATTAAAGTTTACGCGGAATGCTGCATTCGGCACTAAGATCTGATTTTCAAGATTCAACGTAGTTATTGTGGCCGTTCCAGTCATTCCAGGACGAAGTGACAAGTCTTTATTGTCCACATTTAAGATGGTGGGGTACGTAACCACATCATCCGTTATATCTGCCGCAAAGCTAATTCGCTGAATGTTGGCGGAGTATTCACGATCTGGCCAAGCATCTACCGTGAAATAGGATTTTTGTCCTCGTTCGATATTCCCGACGTCAGCCTCATCGACATCAATGTGTAATTCCATCTTTGATAAATCTTCAGCTATTGTGAAAAGGACGGGAGCCTGAAATGATGCGGCAACTGTTTGCCCAGGCTCTATCGATCGTTTTAATACAACGCCGTTGATGGGTGAGAGTAAGGTCGCCTTGGATAAATTGGTTTTGTCTGAATTTAATTCAGCTTTTGCCTGCTCGACTGCTGCTAAAGTACTTTTCTCCTCTGCTTGCGCGCGACGAACGTTTGCAACGGCTGTGTCAATTTCGCTTTGAGCGGGAACCTTTCCTCCTGATATTTTGTGTAGCTGCCTTAATCGATAAAGCTTGGTACTTGCCTCTGAAAGCGTTGCGCGCGACTGCATCACTGCAGCCTCCCGTACAATTAGAGTTGCTCTTGATTTTTCCACTTCATCGTTCAGCTTGGCGGTATCGAGTCTGGCTAGAACCTGACCAACCTTCACGATATCATTTTCGGCCACAAAAACAGACTCGATAATTCCAGATAGTTCACTGCCGACTTCAACCTGATTAGTGGGCCTAAGTTTTCCTGTCGCCGAAACCGTAACTGTGAGTGCGCCAGTTGTAATTTTTTCCGTCTTATAAGTGTATTTTTGGTTTGTTTTGTCTGGCCAAAGATAAACAGCTACGCTAATGGTAATCAGAGCTACAAATGTATAGCCAATCATTTTTTTTAAACCGAATTTGCTGTTCGATTGGCTGTCGAGAATTTCTTGCAGTGATTTTTTGGTTGATTCCATTTGTAATAAGGCTGCCTACGCTTGAATGAGATTTATATGTTCGTTTTGTCGCTTTTGTATGCCCATCCACCGCCAAGTACTTTATATAGCTGTGTGATGCCCTGAAATTCATCGAACATTAGTGATGATTGTTTTTGTTTTAAAGAGTTTAATTCCTCTCGTGATTTTAAGACTTCCCTAAAACTCACAAGTCCGACCGCATACTGACTGTTTGTTAATTCAACATGGTTTCGACTAAATTGAAGTGCCGGTTTTATAGTTTTTAAGCGCTCCCTTACTGAATTTAAGTTTAGTAATGCTTGCTCGGTCTCGTTAAGTCCATTCGCTACGCTTTTCCGATAAATTTCTAAAGCTACGTCTCGATTGGCTATTTGCGCATTAACGTTTGCTTTCAGTGCTCCAGAGTTAAATATTGGCGCCAAAAGACCTGCTTGAATTGAAGAAAAATTTGCACCTGAATTTCCAAGCGAATTAATTGCTAGCGCCTCGAGTCCGATGGACCCTGAAAGCGAAAACGTGGGGTATCGTTGCGCTTCAGCCACGCCCACTTTTGCGGCTTCTATTTTTAATCCATTTAGGGCTTCTTGGATATCCGGTCTTTGCAAAATAGTTTTGGCTGGAATTGATATCGCAATTTCTTTAGGTAATGTTAACGCAGTCTTCGAGTGCGCTATCTTATTTGAGGTTGTTCCTGGATTCGCGCCGAGGATTAGGTCAATAGCTAGAAGTGTCTCTTTGATTCTCGTTTCTTGCTCGGTATTGTTTATTTCTAAGTTGGACAATTGAATTTTTGCTGTTTGTACCTCCTTGATACTTTTTAGACCCACTTGCGCCTCCAGCTCGGCAAGTTTGACAAATTCTCTTAGGTAATCAGCTGCCTCTTGATTTAATTTGATCTCCTCTGTTGTTGCTCGAAAGGTTATATAAGACTCGACGATTGTTGAAATTACTTTTACTTTGATACCGTTCATGGAAGCAACCTCAAGTTGTACATTTGCCTCGGCAGCATCAGTATCTCTTTTAAACTTTCCAAATAGATCGATTTCCCAGCTCGTTTGGAATTGGGTTGATATAAGCGAGCTTGTCCGTCCTAAACCACTTTCTTCGCTGCTCGTAGCCTTGCTGCTATTTATTTTTGCGTCTACTGAGGGGTTTTTGTTAACTCGGACAGAATTTAGTTTTTCTTGTGCTTGGCGTATTCTGTTTGTGGCTTGAGCAATATCGTAATTGGATGCAAGTCCCTGTTCTATTAAGTTGACCAGGTCGGGATCTTCAAAGGACTTCCACCATTCAAGTCTTGATATGTCCATGGTGCTAATTTGATAATTTTGCTTTTTTTCTAAGTTGACCCAATCGATGAGCGGTTGATCTATGGACGCACTGAACTTTTCTGTCTTAAGCGCACAGCCTGAGTTCACGCAGCACAGACCCAAACTCATTATTAAAAGAAATAAACTTTTAAGTGAAAAGGTGTTGCGTATCATTTTTTTAACTGCTGCGTACTAGATAAATTATCTGCCATGGAAAACTGCTGGTCTTTTTTCTTTAAATGCATTGACGCCTTCCTCATAATCTTCACTAAATCCTAGCTCTGCTTGCAGTTCGCATTCAAGTTCTATGGATGTTGCAAAATCATTTTTCTCTGCTGCGAGTATTGCTTGTTTCGTCCTTGCATAGGCAAGGCTCGGTCCCTGTGCCAAGTGCTCACTAACTCGAGTTATCTCGCCGTCGAAGTCGTCATCAGGGACAGCTTTCCATATGAGTCCCCATGATTCCGCGTCTTTTGCAGATACTGGTTTGGCAAGAAGTGCCATACCCATTGCTCTTTGTCGACCAGCGGTCCGTGTTAAGAAAAACGTACCGCCGGCATCAGGCATTAGGCCTATGCGAGTGAATGCTTGGAGAAAACTTGCGGACTCTTTCGCTATGACAAGGTCACATGCGAGCGCTACGTTTGCGCCCGCTCCGGCAGCAATGCCATTTATGGCGCCGATGACCGGTTTCGAAGTAGAGCGAATCGCTGAAACGATAGGAACATATCGTTCTCTTAGTGATTTACCAATATCGTATTTTGCTTGTCCGGAGGATCGTTTGCGTTCATTCAAGTTCTGTCCAGCACAAAAAGCTCGACCTGCGCCGGTAAGAATAATTACTCGAATGTTTGGATCGTTTTCCGCTTTTAAGAGCGCTTCTTTAAGCTCGAATAGCATTTGTGTTGTGAAGCTATTTAAGCTATCTGGTTGGTTTAGTTTGATGGTCGAAATACCATTTATTGTTTCGAAAGATAGTTGTTTAAAAGACATTTCTAATTTCTCCTGGAGTGACTCGGGATGATTACACTTTGCTTGTCTGCCAATCGTGAAGGATATGACGAGCATTATTTTTAGTCGGATCAAGGCTTTGATCATGGTGTGGTTGTTTTGCCGTAAGCTCCACCACGTAGCCATTTGGATCGCGAAAGTAAACCGATTGGATGAAGTCGTGATCGCTGATGCCGCGAGTCTCGATATTCAAAGATTTTGCTTTTAGGACCATCTCGTGCATAAACGTTGCTTCAACTTCCAAGGCGGTGTGCAGATCGAAGTCATGTTGTTGTTTGAAGATAAATTCCTTTCCAGGGCTTTCAAAGAAAGCTAGGTGGGAACCGTCGTGTAGCTGAAAAAAAATGTGTAATGTGTTTGTTACGTTACCTGTCTTTGTTTCGACTATTTTAATGGCATGAACTAATGGTAAACCCAGGAATTCTTCATAAAATTGTCGGGTCTCCTCGGAGTCTCGACAGCGCATCGCTAAATGGTGTAATTTCTTTATAGACATAAAGTATCGAAGGTGAATTACGTTTCAAATTTTTTGGCTACGCTATGACATAGCAACTATGGTTAAGCGTCACCTTGATTGTAAGCAAAAAAATAGTATTCTCCATACTATCCATTGATTCAAGGTTGTGTAGTTTAACAAGTAGTATATGACTAATGAACGCTTTGGATCGTTCCAATTAGTTGAGCCGATTTAATAGGACTAAATTATGGAAAATGCGACGATTGATGTCAAAGGTACCAAACGGGTTCATGTGTCTTGTCCGCATGACTGTCCAGACGGTTGTTCAATGTCGGTTACGGTCGATCAAAAAAGCGGTAAAGCGGTTCGAGTGGAGGGCGACAAGACACATCCTGTTACGCAAGGTTTTTTGTGCGGTAAGGTCAATAGTTACCTGGAATATGTTTATAACGATCGACGTGTCTTGTATCCGCACAAGCGCATTGGACCGAAGGGGCCAGGTGCGGGGTGGGAGCGGATTACTTGGGATGAAGCCTTGAATGAGATCGCTCATCGACTCAAGACAATTATTGATATAGACGGCGCGGAGGCGGTCTTGCCCTTTTCATATTCTGGAACTATGGGTATGACCGGATTTCTAGGGATGGGTCAACGTTTGTTTAACAGGATGGGCGCCTGTCGCTTGGAGCGCACAATCTGCACTGCAGCTGGTGCTGCGGCAGAGCAGTACACGTTTGGGCGTGTTGGCGACGCCAATATTGAGAATCTTCCGAAGATGGATGTGATCTTGCTTTGGGGCACTAACATTGTTAGTACGGGGGTACACGCGATGCCTTTCTTGGAGCAAGCGAGGAAAAATGGAGCTCAAATTATTGCTATTGATCCGAGAGTTACCCGAACCACCGAGTTTGCGGATTGGCATTTAGCACCTAAACCTGGGACTGATGCGGCGTTGGCACTCGGAATGATGAAGTTGATTGTAGATAAGGGTCTGCATGATGAGGATTTTCTTAATACGAACACTGTTGGCTGGGATCAGTTCGTTGATGAACGATTACACGAATACAGCTTGAAAAAAGTCTCTTTAATAACCGGCTTGGAAGAGTCCGATATTTTACGATTAGCTGATTTTTATGCCTCTACCAAAAACTCTTTTATTCGTTGCAATTGGGGAATACAAAGACACGAGAATGGTGGAGCGATGATGCGTGCAATTAAGTTGCTCCCGACTGTGACCGGAGCAACTGGAGGTGATGGCGGCGTTTGTGTCTCAACTGGGGGGGAACTTAGAGTCTTCAATGAGGACCGGTTTTTTAGAAGTGAACTGTTGAAGGGCAGAAATCCTAGAGTATTCAATATGATCCAATTGGGGGATGCGCTTAATAAGGCGGACCCTAAGGTTAAAGCACTCTTTGTCTGGAATGCTGATCCAGCGAACTGTGTTCCCGACACAAAGGCCGCCCGACAAGGGCTATCAAGAAGTGACTTATTTACGGTTGTACACGATACGTTCTATACCGATTCGGCTCTTTATGCGGATATTTTATTGCCTGCAGATACAGCTTTGGAGCGAATGGATATTCTGGCAGGTTATGGGGCTTATTATTATGGCTTATCAATGCCCGCCATAGAGAAAGTAGGTGAGAGTCTAGACAACAGCGAGATGTTCCGAAGACTTGCGGAGAAAATGGGGTACACGGAGGATTGCTTTTCTCAGACCGATGAAGAAATGATTGAAGAAATTATAGACCCTGAATTTAATCCCCTTTTTGAGGGCGTGACTCTAGATTTGCTAAAGCAGCAAGGGTGGGCAAAAGGTGCGGTGGATTCTCCGCGTCGGAAAGGTATCAATTCCGGCATTTGGCCGACGCCCTCAGGAAAAATAGAAATTTATTCGCAACAAT
>CAJQIK010000070.1 GCA_905478365.1 uncultured Burkholderiales Genera incertae sedis bacterium | reverse complement strand
GTCGTAAAGGATAAGTATGGCGCGTCCCATGAAAATTTTTGCGGTTTGTGATGACAGTGGTCTGACGACTGTCAGAGTGCTGATTCGTCATGACATGGAAACTGGGTTTCGAAAAAAGAAAGACGGCACACTAGTACCCGCGCACTTCATTACAAATGTTGATGTACGTCATGGGGAAAATCTGGTGTTATCTGCTGAGTGGGGCGGAGGTGTTTCTAAAAACCCATCTTTATTTTGTTATTTCCGCGGCGGTGCTGCGGGCGATTCTGTTGAGGTCAGCTGGGTAGACAATCACGGTGAATCCAATCAAAAAACGGCCATTATTACAAGTGGGCCATCTGGCTGATTTACGAGATAGACTGGCTGTCTAATTTGCCTAGGTTGATTAGCCGACAAAAATTCTCATACGTATGTTTAATACCGTGATCTAGGTCGACCGACCCGTAATCGCCAAGGTAATCTCGAAGCGGTTGATCTGATAAATCTGTTGGAAAGGGAAGCGCTGATCCCTCCGCATCAATTTTGGAATTTGGCGCTATTGCCTCTATTTTTTTGATTGACTCTTCTACGGTCGCGATCACTCCATTAATGTCGAAAACGCGAGCAGCATCTCTAGGCGTTGAAACGGATTGAATAAATGCGCTGGCAACCTCACCTGCATGCAACCAAGAAACGGGTCCGTTAAATGGGATTGTGTATGACTGCTTCATCGCGGCAGCAAGAATTGCCACGGTTGTTTTTGAGGTCATACCTTGATCTCTTCCTATTCCGTAGACGACCCCCGGTCTAAGGCAAGTACTGGGAACCCCCCAATCTTGCATATACACTTTAGCTGTTTCTTCGTTACAAAATTTATATGCTCCATACAGCGTAGAGACCGTTTCGGGATTAAATACCCCGTGCGCAGCAATTGAACTTGCGTAGGCGAGGCGTTTAATCCCATGTTCTCGAGCAGCCTCTAAAACATTAGTTGTTCCCACAACGTTGACCTGTGCGCCTAATATAGGGTCAGCTTTACAAAATGGGACTTGAAGGGCGGCTAGATGAATGATGGCGCCTGCTTCGTGTTTTTTGACAGCATTCCTTATCGTATTGGGATTCGCAATGTCCCCATCAAGCCATACGACTGAGGATAATTCCTCATCGGTCATAAGTAAGCTAGGTCTTCGAGTATCTTTGTGTAAGTCAAGTGCAATCACGTTAACACCTGCTCGCTGCAATAGATGTAGGACCCAACTTCCAATGCAGCCTCCTGCGCCTGTCACAATTACTGGTTCAGGAAAGTCAGCCTTATCGACCGGAAATAAATCAATCATATTGAGCCCCTTTTTTAAGATATCCTCTCATTTAAACATCCATTGGTAATGTTTCGTCCTCTGCCCATTCGGTTAGAGAGGCGTCATAAACCTTAACATTTTTATGGCCTAGCATATCCAGTGCTAAGGCCACGCTGGTCGCCGCGATACCACCACCACAGTAAGTAATGATTTCTTTTTGTGGCAACACATCTGAGAATATTGTTTTCAATTCGTCAATTGATTTAAAGGTGTTGTCCGCATTAACATGTTCGAGTGCTGGGAGATTGATACTATTAGTGATTCTCCCTCTACGTCCGTAATGAACACCACCTTGACCTTCATGTTGTTCCCGTCTTAGAGCATTTATGAGGCAAACCGAATTACCCTCTAAGTGTCGTAGTATCGAATCTTTATCTGCTACTAAGGAAACATTCGGGTCGCGTGCTGTGTATGACCCCGCATTAGTTGGTTTGGCCTCTCCTGACTCAACTGGTCGATTTTCTGCTTGCCACTTTTGGAATCCACCGTCCAATACCGCAACATTTTTGTGCCCGAATACCCGCAAGGTCCACCAGAGTCGAGTTGCCCACCAGTGATTCGTTGTGGAGTAGGTAACTACCATCGAGTCGTCACTAACGCCGTAACGAGACATGGTTTTAGCGAATAAATCTGAGCTCGGAAGCATAAAATGAAGTCGGGGATGAGGGGTGGATAATTCGTGTTCAATATCTAGGAATTGAGCGTGCGGTATATGTGCATTCTTGTACTCCTCGATCGCAGGCACTACGTCATATAGTGAAAAATCAGGCTTTGGCAAGAGATGCGTGGAGCCATCTAAGATCCGTACATTTGGGTTTGACAAATTTTCTGTAAGCCAGTCGGTTGACACGAGCGTATTCGGCCAAAGTTCACTTGTCATTGCTTATTTCCTTCTGTTTTTATTCAGTATTTTTTAATTTGAGGACTCATTATTGAGTACAGTTAACACCTAGTGTAGTCTATTTGGCTCGGCCATAAAAATGGTCGCAGAACACTGAGGTTTGTTTTGTAATTTGGAAACGTTAGCCTCAACTACCTTAAACCTCGAACTGGATATTAGATGATGTTTGGTGATACGGCTTATCTCGAATCGCTTTATAACAATCGTGCTGCGATACCCAATTTTCAAGATTATGTGGACCGCTGGACTGATAATTCATCCGGAATCTGTCGATCGCTAAAGGATCAGTGTGAGCGCGATTTACCCTATGGTGATGATTTGCTCGAGACAATGGATGTGTATACACCATCTGCCCCCCCAAGTGCCATGCTTATGTTTGTTCATGGTGGTTATTGGAGATCTCTTGATAAAAGTCAGCACGCATTTGTAGCCAGACCCTTCGTAGATCGTGGGGTCGCGGTAGCTGTAATCAACTATTCGTTGTGCCCTCAGATTTCCATGCAAAAGTTAGTCCTTCAAGTCATGTCGGCTGGGGCTTATCTGTATCGAAATGCAAATGATTTCAAGGTCCCAAAGAAACGTTTATTTGTTGCGGGACATTCTGCAGGAGGACACTTAGCTGCAATGGCTTTGAGTTGTGAGTGGCCTAATTTTTCTAAAGGCTTACCGAAAAAGATATTTCAATCTGGTTTTTCCATTAGTGGGCTGTACGACTTGAGAATACTAACGAAAATTAGTTCTATAAATAAAGATTTACGGATGAGTGACACTGATGCCGCGATGTTAAGTCCGGCTCTAATGTCCAGCCCTCAAGGAGCACGTTTATCCATAGCGGTTGGTGGTAAAGAGCTTGGTGGATTCAAGGATCAACATCGATTAATTGCACAGTCCTGGTCCTCCAGTATTGGTTTGGATGTGCCATGCCCAATGGATAATCACTTTAGTATTCTAGAAACATTTGCAGATCCGAATTCGGAGCTTTTCGGTGCTGCGATGCAGATGTTTGAATAAGTGTTGTCTTTTGATTGAATATTGAGGGTCTAATTTGAGCATTAAAGGGCTGCTTGCTTCGATGGATATTCGGATCCTTTTTAGGTGGAGTGGTTCTGCCAATAAGCACATTAAGTCCCCAAAGACAGAAGTTGCATTGGAACGAGTAAATAATTTTGTACTAAATGTGACCCTGGTTTGATTAACGACTGGAGGGGGCTCTGAGCGAATGAAAAAACTTTACATTGCCAACGACCTTATTGAGGCGCGTCTTTTGGACTCAATACTCAAATCTCATGGATTGAGTTCCGTAGTCCGGAACGAAAGTCTACAAGGCGGAATTGGCGAATTACCATACGTTGAGATATGGCCTGAAATATGGATAAAAAATCTCAATGACTGGGATGCTGCGAAGGAGTTGTTGAGCGGATTTACTAAGATCAACCCAGAGGAAGACTGGAAGTGTTCAAATTGTCAGGAGACTAACCCAGGATCATTTCAAACGTGTTGGTCTTGTAGTGCGAGTATTGATTTTCAGCTGAGTGACTAGCGGATCTATTTGTATTCCTTTGTGTTTGATATTTTTACGGTGACGTATTTTGAAGAGTGTTATCAGTAATTGTTTAGTGATTGTTGTGGCTACGCTACTTTCGTTAGCGTTAGTGGAGCTCGGGGCATGGATCTGGGTGAAAACGGTCAGAGATCATCAGCTTTCACGATGGGAATTTCGCGCGACACAACCGCCACCTTATCAAGATGCAGATTATTTTAGTGCACGATTCCTGAAAGAATCGGAAACCTTCGTGAACGGTCGACTGCGTGATGTGGTTGAGCTCGATGATTATCGAGGAGAGTATTTTAATGTCACCGATGGGTTTCGTGTAACCACTGACGGACCGCCAGATTCAAAACGTAGAATATTATTGTTCGGTGGCTCTACGCTTTTCGGTCAAGAAGTCCCAGACGAGCATACTATAGCGAGCTACTTACAGCGCATGGTCAATGACGCGGGACTTCAATGGAGGGTTGCTAATTATGGTTTACCTGGCATGAACGCATCTCAGCAAGTTTCAATTTTGAAAACTGTTACTTTACGTGAAGGGGATATCGTTATTTTTTATCATGGCGTCAACGATATTTATTACGTTGTATTTGGTGGGGCTTCGGATGGTTGGATACCGGGTGTGCCCAACTTTCGGCCTATCCAAGAGCTAAATTCGTGGGCGCAGTGGATGAAGCAGTGGCATGCCCGATTAAAAAACTATAGTCATACAGCAGATCTGGCGCTTGATATTTTTGATCGATCAGTCCCCAACACCATTTCAGATGAGGATGTTCTTGGTCTAGGAGTGGAAGTGGCTGCCGCTCGGTTTAGAGCGGCCCTCAAGGAGGCTCAAGGAATTGTTGTCGCTTCGGGGGCTGAATTTGAGCATTATCTGCAGCCGACGATTTATGATGTCGATCAGAGGTCATCTTACGAAAGTGGCTTGCTAACGCATTATCTGGAAACGCCGCCGGGAGTTGATATTGCGTTTGAGAAAGGTTACCCGAAGCTTCTTGAGGTAAGCCTCGAGCTACAAATCGAGGGAATTTCTTTCATGGATATTCGTGATGCGTTGGATCGGCGACACGAATATGACGAGATTTTTCTCGATTTTTGTCATTTAAATCATGTCGGAAATTGGTTGATCGCTCAAAGACTTTTTAACGAATCAATTGAGCCCAGAGCCAATCACTAAAAAAACTGTGCGTGGTCGGAGTTCGGTAATCTTCAGTTTCTTGCTGCGGGTACGTGTTCTAACCCCCAGATGAGATCACCAGGCTTCGCATTTTTAGCGATTAGTGATTCCTGACTTACTTCGATAGCGAACATCGCAGGACTTGCTGGCGAATGTGACTCTAGAGTGTTTCTTGTCATGTGTTCGATATTAATGATGCGGCCATATTTATTGGCAAAGATAACCGTCAAATCGATTGGGGTGTTTTTCATCCATATCGAAAAACGTGTCTCGCTGGGAAATACAAAAATCATTCCGCGATCGTTAGCTAGAACACTACGGTTCATGAGACCCTTAGCTCGAGTTTCAGGCTCATTAGCGACTTCTACCCTCAGCTTCAAGCCGTTAATAATAATTGGGTACGTGAGCAGGGGGTCTGCGATTAAATTTCCATTGTGCGTAGCAAAAACCAACGTACACAAGAACCCTGCTATCCAATTTATTCCGAGAAATTTATTCATCTTGTGCCATTTAATCGCATTTTTATGCACTTTAATGCATGTTTCTAACAGGACTCAGTATGACCATTCGAAACATAATATGGGAATGAACTTTAACTAGCCAACAATATAACAAAGTTTGATGAATAATCTGTTTATTGCATTGCACAATTTGTTTCGTAGGTGATTTTTTAGACCAGCAGAGACATGTAAATTATTGTTTCCCTACAGTTGACACAAGCAACGGGTTCTACTACCGTTTATCTTACGAGAAGTTTAAATTTCTAGTCTAGTTCTAAATTATCGCTGGATCAGTATTTGACTTTAAGTAAGTGGTTTGAAAACTAGTTAACTAAACAAACTAAATCAGACTCAATTTATGATTTCGGGGGGGCAGTAAAGTTCGGCTCACTTGTTGTCTTATTTGAGTTGTCTCAATGGGAGGTGTATTACATGCATAACTTTAAGCGCGTAGCGGTTTCAACAGCCGCACTAGCTATGTTAGGCGCTACCAGCATGGCTTCTGCTATTGGTGTGGATAGACTAGAGTCTACTCTCTATCCAAACTATGTAACAGACGACATGTTGATGAACGCTGACGTCGATTCACAAAACTGGTTGCATTACGGTAAAGATTATCAAATGACCCGTTACAGCCAGTTGTCACAGATTAATCGTGATAACGTGAAATCATTAACCCCAGCTTGGAACTTGTCATTCGGTATTCTCGAAGGCCAGGACAGTCAGGCTGTTGCTGTTAACGGTACTCTATACGTAACAACTTCATTCAACCGCGTAATGGCTGTGAATGGTGCAACGGGCGATATCATTTGGAAATACGAGCGTGAGCTCCCAGGTGATGTGTTCCCAAAGTTGTGTTGTGACGTTGTGAACCGTGGTGTTGCGGTATACAAGAACAAAGTTTACCTCGCGACACTAGATGCTCACGTTGTTGCACTAGACAACCAGACAGGTGATGTTGTTTGGGATAAGAAAATTGGTGATTACACCTACGCTGAAACATTCACCATTATGCCGCTTGCTGTTAACGGAAAAATCGTTTTCGGTACAGCTGGTGCTGAATATGGTGTTCGTGGCTGGTTAGCTGCAATTGATGCAGATACTGGCGCTCCTGCTTGGAAGACATACACTATTCCTGGACCAGGCGAGCCTGGTAACGATACTTGGGGTGGTGATTCTTGGAAGTACGGTGGTGGATCAACATGGATTACGGGTTCTTATGATAAAGAAACCAACCAGCTTTTCTGGCCAGTTGGAAACCCAGGTCCTGACTTTGATCGTCACGTTCGACCAGGAGATAACCTCTTCTCAAACTCTACACTTGTAGTTGATGCTGACTCTGGAAAAATCGATCGATACTTCCAGTACACTCCAAACGATCCATACGATTATGATGGCGTGAACGAGAATGTTCAGATCGACCTCGGTGGTAAGAAGTTATTTGTTCACGGAGACAGAAACGGCCATATCTATGGTATTGACCGTCGAAACACTGTGAAGACTGCTTCTGGTAATGAGATGGTTTGTCTCTGGGCTACAGTGATGAATGACGTTAACTGGATCAAAGAGCCAATTAGTCCAGAGAACGGAAATTGCCGACCAGTGTTCAACTACCCAGAAATGGATGTTGTTTACGATCGTGTAACTCAAAACATCGCACCATCACTTGACGGCGGTAAAGAGTGGCACCCACTCTCAGTTAGCCTTCGAACTAAGATGGCTTATGTACCAATCTACAACTTCACTATGGACCTTCAGGCCAAGAAAATGGAATGGAAGCGTGGTGAGTGGTATCTAGGTGCTAAAGTTATTACGTTCAACGCTGGCGCTGGCTTGATCAAGGCGTTTGATGTAGCTACCGGTAAGCTTGCTTGGACTAAGTCACAGAGCTGGCCAGCAACTAGTGGACTCTTGAGTACCGCTGGTGGGTTAGCATTCTATGGTGATCCAGAAGGCCGATTCAACGCTGTTAATGACGAAACAGGTGAACACCTATGGTCATTCAACGTTGGTACAGGTATCCACGGTAACCCAACCACATACACCATGGAAGGTAAGCAGTATGTTGCCATCGTATACGGTGCTGGTGGTGGTGGTATCTGGCCTCTCTACTACGCAAACTTCCTTAAGACACACACCAAAGGTGGTGGCTTAATGGTCTTCACAGTTAACTAAGGTTAATTGTCTAGACGCTACTGAGAAGTAGTTGTAAGAGCTAAGTGAGGGAGGACTTTTTAGTCCTCCCTTATTTTTATGAAAAGAGTTTTACAAATGGATGATCAGTAGGGTATTGATCTTCAGGCGGAGATAAGAGTCCGTCAGCATTGGTTTTTTAAAATAGTATGAACTAAGGGGACGTAAACTGATCTTTCTTAGCGTCAATTACAGTTTCCGGGAGATAGCTTTGTTAAATCATAAATGGTTAAAAGTCTTAATTAGTTTCGCGTTTGGCACTCTACCGCTGCTTGGTTCAGCGAACGAGGTGCAAAGTACCTTCGACAAAATTCAAGAGCGAGGTAAGATGACGGTTTGCGCAGACCCTTACTCTTACCCTTATTCAGTTAAAAATATCACCCCACCAGGGTTCGATGTGGAAATTATGAGTGAGCTCGGGAAGCTGGGTGGTTTTGAGCTTGAGATGTCCTGGGCCGATACGGGTACCCGAGGCGGTATGTCACGAGCGCTCCGTAATTCGATCATAAAAGGCCGATGTCATTTATTTGCTGGGGTTGGGGATAATGGCGAAGATGACGTATTAATGGGCCAGTTGAAGTTCACTGAGGCTTATATGGCTGTAGGCTACGTGATGGTTACCCAAAATGAAGCATCAGATATGACCATTAAGGAAATTATTGATGGAGGTATTCCGATCGGGGTTCAAATGTCTACGCCAATGGATGCATGGTTGCATGATCGTGGGATTAAGCGTGCGTTACAAGCGGATAATGCCCGAGTGATGCGAGATATGGTTCGGGGTGAAACGAATGTGGCCATCGTGTTCTCACATGCACCGTCGCAAGCAAAACAGCGCCATCCAGAGGCTAACTTTGAGTTGTCCAACAACTATAGTGCTGCTCAATTATATGACGCAGTGGGCGAAGAATTCGTCGGTGATGGTTTGGGCCAACAACTGTGGGATCTTAAATTTGTTGTCCGAAAGCAGGATAAAACTCTTCTAGATTTTATTAACAAGGGTATTGAGACATTAACCGAAAACGGTACAATAGCAAGGATAGTAGAGAAGTACGATGTTCCATATTTTCCTCCGTTGGAAGATTAAGGACATACGCAGTAAATCATTTGAGCGGGGAGGCAATTAGTAATGTTAAGTATTTCATTTATATCACTCTTTCGGCGTTTCAGCGCATTAGCCGTTGCTGTTGTTGGAATTGGGTTTTTAGCAAACGTGAGCGTAACTGAAGTCTACGCTCAGGAATCCACATTAGCGGATCAAACACTCACACAAGAGTGTATTGAGCAGCCATACTCAGGAACGATGCACCAAAGCAGCGAAGCAGATTTAGCACTAGAAATCGAAAAAGACTGCCTGGTTCAAAACGGTCGGGAATGGTATGACCGCAGATGTTCTTTTTGTCACGGCGGTGCAGGTAAAGGTGGTAAGGGGCCTTGCTTGACGTGTGGCAAATTTGCGTATTCTGCGAATAGTAATATGGCTATATTGACTACGATTTCAGTGGGTATTACAAACAAGAGCCTTGGTGGTGCAATGGGTGCGTTTGGAACGACAATTTCTGGGATGGATATTCTCTCAATTGTCGCCTATATGAGATCGGAGGAGACCAGGCGTATTGCAGCTGGTGAAATTAAGGATCCGTACATCAAGGAAGAGGCTATGGTTTTCCCTGATTAATCGGTTAGTTGAAGTTATAAAAAAACCGGCTATAAGCCGGTTTTTTTATTGGTGCCCCGTGCTACCAAATCCTCCTGAGCCCCTAATAGTCTCATTGAAGTCATCTACTAAATTAAATTGAACCTGCACTACAGGGATCACTACCAATTGCGCGATACGATCCATCGGTTCGATATTAAAAGATTTCGATCCTCTGTTCCAAACGGATACCATGATCTGACCCTGGTAATCCGAGTCGATAAGACCGACCAGGTTTCCAAGCACGATTCCATGTTTATGCCCAAGTCCTGAGCGAGGCAGTATTACGGCGGCGTATTTAGGGTCTTCGATATTAATGGCAAAGCCCGTAGGCACTAATACAGTTTGACCCGGCTCGATGTTCATCTGTGCATCAATACATGCCCTTAAGTCTAATCCGGCGGAACCCGAAGTAGAATATTCTGGAAGTTGGTCTTTAATTCTCGGATCAATAACTTTGATGTCTAATGTGTTCATTAGTCTTTATTGGTTGGTTTCACTGTTTTTTTAAGAGATTGCTGATATGTGTCATCAGCTGGCGGGCTTGCTCGAGTTTAGGGCTTGGCGGTAGTTTTTTCGATCCATCATTATCGATTAGGATAAGCGAGTTGATATCACTGTTGAGCGCCTCAGTGACGAGATTAGCCACAATGAGAGGTATATCTTTTTCAATTCTTTTCTTTTTCGCATATTCTTCAACATCCTGACTCTCTGCCGCAAAACCGACACAGAAAGGACGGTTTTTTCGACTAGCTACTGTCTTTAAAATATCCGGTGTTTCCTCAAACTCAATATTAAGTTTTTGTTGGGATTTTTTTATTTTATGCTCACTTGGATTCCTGACGCTAAAGTCTGCAACGGCAGCCACGGAAATAAATATATCGGCATGGTCGATTTCTTGAAGTACTGCATCGAGCATGTCTTTGGCTGAAACTATTGAGATGAAGCGTGCTTGAGACGGTGGCGTAAGGCTCGTCTTACCTGAAATAAGTGTAACGTTAGCACCTGCATCACGCGCGGCTTGAGCAACGGCGTACCCCATTTTTCCTGAGCTCGCATTGGTTATGCCACGTACCGCGTCGATGGCTTCATAGGTAGGCCCTGCGGTTACCACTACATTCTTATTCTGCAGGAGTTTTGGCTGGAACCATGAGATGATCTCATTTGTGATTAACTCAGGCTCGGTCATACGACCTACGCCTTGCTCCCCACACGCTTGTATGCCGCTGTCAGGACCCACGAAATGGACACCGTCTTGCTGTAAGGTATCTAAGTTTCGTTGTGTAGACGAGTTTTCCCACATTTGTTTGTTCATTGCAGGCGCGAGTATAAGCGGACAATCTCTAGCAAGACACAAAGTAGTCAATAGGTCATCTGCACGTCCGGTGGCTAACTTTGCCATAAAGTCGGCGGTTGCCGGCGCGACTAATACTAGGTCGCAATCTCGAGATAGCTCGATGTGGGGCATGCCATTCGGAATAGATTGATCCCACATCGACGTGTGGACGGGATTCCCACTCAAAGCTTGTAGGGTTAAGGGCGAGATGAACTCTGCTCCAGAGTTCGTCATGACTACGCGAACGTCTACTCCTTCTTTGCTCAATAATCGAATGAGTTCAGCCGCCTTATATGCTGCGATACCTCCGGTGACACCGAGGAGAATACGTTTACCGTTTAGCTCGTTCATTTCTGTTTTTTGGTAAATCGCTAAATTAAAACTTTATAAGACTAATTAGTCTACACCAATCGTTATTTCTCGTTATTGGTCTTTTCGCGATTTTGATATTTCTCGACTGGCTTCTTGATTGATTGTTTGTATCTTCTCTACTAATTCAATTAGGTTTGTATATTGGTAGTCTGCAATTGTGGCTACTTGATCTGAGCCAACGAGATGAATATATCGACTTAGGCGGTCCGTCGCTAAGTCACCAAACGCAAATTGGCTGATAGGTCGTGACTTATCCCAGCCATAGAGAAGCGAGATTAAAGATGGTTTTGTAACGCCATATGCGTCTTTCTCTCTAGTTTTAAGGCGTCTCTCTACTCTAGCGTTTTCGAGACCCATTAATGAAACAGAGATGGTTTCGTTTTCATCAGGCGTGGCCACGTGCTCATGCGATTCTAATACTCCGTTTGTCGCGCCATGAGCATGGTAAAACCAGTGTCCGGCTTCATCCTTTTCCAAGAGATACAAATTCCCTTGATAAACAAGCTCCACAGAAAAAATTTCAGATAGTCCAACAGGAAGTAGGGCGCCACTTTCAAATACATTTTTATGGTCACCGTGTCCAGCATGGTTATCTTTTGTTTCCTCCCCACTTTGATTTAAGTTAATGAAAACGATGAATGCAATTAGCCAAAATAAGATGACCCATACGACCTTGAGGGTCAGATTTGAACGCATTACCGTCTTCTCCACCAGACGGCGATGCCGATAATGGCCATCAGCGCAGGAATCAGAATAATGGATAAAACGAACGTTCCCTTCATTTGCGTGTTGGTCAAATTCACTCTAGCGATATCGAGCGATTTTGGCTCTAGTCCAATTAGATTTTCTTGTGCGGCTAGATAGTTAATAGTGCTTAATAGCAGTTTTCCATTGCCCATCACATGGAAAAACGAGTTAGTCGCAAAATCCGAATCTCCAATGATCGCGATCCTGGAGCTGATGGCCGTTGAATCCTCTGTTACGGTGTCGGTGGTACTGTTATCTGTTGTCCCCTCTTGTAACTCCTTGATTGCAGTTTCTGCATTTTTTCCATAGTGAGGATTACGATTCACGATGACCATTAGCGTGAGAGGGCCCTTTGGATCAACCCCTTCCTCATATCCTGGTTCGGTAATGTCTGTTTCGCCATAACTTTTCCGAGACGTATTGATAAGCGGGCGAACTCTTGTATTAGCTACCGGTAACTCAGTAGGAGATAGTGATCGGGCGCCGGGAAAAAATGTGAGCGTTAGATTATCTGTTATCGAGTGTAAATTGTATTTCGTTACAGCTGGTGATGATATATCAGCCCAGAAGTGACTCTCTTCATCAAGAACCAAATTATCATTTAGGATGACACCTAATTGCTCAATGACAGGCTCAAGACCGGTGGTTACGAACGGGTCAAGCATAAAGAGGGCATTGTTTCCATCTCTTATGTACTGGTCAATCCACCGGACTTCAGATTGCATAAGGGGAGTTTGAGGCCCAGCGACTATAAATACAGCGCAATCTTCCTCTAAGCCTCTGCCTTGCGCTAAAGTAACTTTACTAACGACGTAGTTCATTGACTCGAGGCTGTTACGTAACTTGGCCATACCGTGTCGCTCGTGCAGCACGTATTGCGTGCCAAGCCCATGATCGTGACCGCTATCCCCTTCTATGTGATCATGCTGCTCTAAACTGAACGGATCTGGTTCTCCATGCCCATCTAAGAAGCAAATGGTTTGCTGGATTCCTCTGGAAATCTTTAAAATACCGTTCGCGATATCACTTTCATGAGGAGTATTCACTTGTAATTGACGACCTTCACTCTCCAATAACGCTGTACCTGCAAACTCAATGCCTTTCATCCGTGCAATAGATGGATTGAGCATTGGATCGTGGAATTCAACTGTGACTTGGTCAGACTTTGAGGCAATTAATTGATAGAACTCGACAGTATCCCGCATCATAGGGTCATGAAAAAAACTGATATGGACCGGTGTTTCGATACTCTCCAACATGTCAATAGTTTCTGCAGATAGCGAGTACAAATCGCCTTCAGTCATGTCTATTCGGAAGGGGTACTTAATCGACAAGTAGCATACCGCAACCACAATGCCCACCATGCCTAGTGACCAAGCAAGGGCTTCACCCCGTTGTTTTTTAAAAAACAGATTGAGTTCGGCGCGGAGTAGGTAAATCCCGGTGATGGTTACGAGCAGACCTGCAACTAATAGCGTATTGGCAATCACTAAGGTGTCCACCAATATCGCATCCATAACGACGCTTAAAATTAGGAAGGTGATTCCGAGTATTAGAATCAATAGATTACGAAATGACTGATCCATGGTTATCGTCTTCCCCGCATATACGCTGTGTTAAGTACCAGGGCGATTGTCGTCACCGCTAAGAAAAAAATCACGCCCTCTGATCGAATAAGTCCTCGAAGAAAGTCACCATAATGCCCACTAAATGACAGGTAGTCGGATAAGCTTCTCAGCCAGGCTGTCTGTTGGAATGATTTGAATTTACCGACAAACCAAAAACCAAGTAGTACGGGCCATGTCATGAGTGCGGCAATAATTTGATTTTCAGTTAAAGAGGAAAATAATTGACCGATCGCAATACACGCCATTCCCAGCAAAATGAATCCCACGTAGCCCGATATGATGTTCAGGATGTCGGGGTTGCCGTACATTACTAATGGAATAAGATTGATACAGGTAGTTAGCGTCATGATTAAAAAAATAATTAATGCACCTAGATACTTACCTAAAACGATTTCCCATTTTTTGAGTGGTAGCGTCATCAGAAGCTCTATGGTCCGGCCGCTGTATTCCGCAGAAAATAAGCGCATGGATATCGCAGGCACAACGGTGATAAGTAAGACACCCATACTTTGCAACGTTGTGTCCATCGAGGCTGAACCTCTTAGGAACACATGATCAATAAAGAAATATCCCGTACCCAACAGAAACACTGCAACGATGAAGTATGCAATTGGCGATTGAAAATAGTTCGTGAGTTCTTTATGCAATACTGCGGTTACGCCATTCATAGTTTTGTCTCTTTTGGTTGCGTACCATCATTAATGTATTTTAAAAATACATTTTCAAGAGTTGGCTTTTGTCTTGACAGGCTATGTAAGGCTCCGTGGGTAGTTACTATCTTTGCTAACTCGGACTCGATGCCGTCTCGAGACTCGACATGGCAATCCACCTGAAAATACATCTCTCTATGTTTATTAGGCGAGAATTTAACGTCTTTTACGCCGTTTATGGTTCTAATAGCCTGCTCGAGTTTGTGGCTATCTCCACTGACTTCGATTGACACGTTGTTGGTCCTGTCTGAAGCGGATTGCAAAGCTTCTGGGGAATCAACGGCCAGGATGCGACCATCGTTAATGATCGCTATACGCTGACAAATGAGGGTTACCTCTGGCAGTATGTGTGTACTCAGAAGAACCGCGTGATCTTGACCGAAAGACCGAATGACTTCTCGGGTTTCTTGGATTTGTCCGGGATCTAAACCTGCGGTTGGTTCATCAAGCAACAGAACGTCTGGATCGCCCAGGAGCGCTTGAGCTAGCCCTACTCGCTGGCGATACCCTTTTGATAGTTTATAAATCTCTTTATCTCTCACTGCTTCCAGTCGACACGCTGTCATTACACGGTCGAGTTCTGAGTCGACTCGAGATCGCTTAATACGCTTAACTTTGGAAACAAATTGTAGATACCGTCTAACGTTTAACACCTCGTAGAGAGGTGGATGTTCGGGAAGGTATCCTATTTTCTTTGCTCCTGCATAGTTATCGTGGGACATATCGTGCCCAGCGACAACTACCTTGCCTGAAGTGGGCGCGGTGAACCCAGAAATCATACGCATCGTAGTAGTTTTTCCTGCTCCATTCGGGCCAAGAAAGCCAACGATTTCCCCCTTTTTTACATCAAAGGAAATGTTGTGAATTATCTCTTTGCTCCCATACCTCTTGGTAACAGAGTCGACAGATATCAGTGTAGGTTGATTTGACACAGTATTTGTAAAGTTTCCGATTAATAATTGGAGCTAAAAAAAACCCCCCGTGAGGGGGGTTTCAGTAGTTTTACGTTAGCTATAACGTATTACTTGTACCAACGATCTCCACCTGCAGCCCACTGATTTTCATCGTGGCCCATCATTAATGGAATATTTTGGAGGTCTTTCATGAATTTCAACCGATTCACAGAATTGGTATATGCCTGCACGCTGAAGTTTAAGCCGGCAGCATGCCCGTCAAGATTCTCTTGCATCCAAATTGCATCTTGAGCGATTAGCATTCGCTTACCAGAATCCAAAGTCACTTGCATGGACTGGTGTCCAATGGTGTGACCTGGTGTGCTTAAAATCACCATACTACCGTCGCCGAATAGGTCGTAATCACCATCAAGCTCTAGGAAGTTATAGTCTCTAGTGCCTTCTAAGTCAGCTTTTACGAATGGACCAGTTCCGTCACGTCCTTGGAACTTCTCTGGCCACCATCCTTGATACAGTTCGGCTTTTTGAAATGCGTGAATCGCGTTTGGAAACATTTTTAGGTTTCCAGCATGGTCCAAATGAGCGTGGGAAGTTACAACGACTTTCACATCGTCCGTTGTGTACCCCAACTTCTTGAGCCATCCGTCGATTGTCGTATCCGCAGTCTGATCTGGCTTTAAGAAATCACACAGACCTGGCGCCCAGTAGTTTTTACAGTTGTTAACAACTTCTATGTTATTTCCTGTATCAAAAACAACTAGACCTTTATCGTGCTCAATAATCCACATACTTACAGGAATAGTGACATCCCGTACTTCGTCTGCGGGTATTGTTGGAATGAGGCCATTAATTGCAAAGGGACCAAACATTCCACTGGTTGCCCAATAGGCTTTTGTTGCTCCTGCAGAAGCAGTTGAAGCAACTGCTAGAGCCGCAACGCCCATTACTAAACTAAGAACTTTCTTCATATTAAGTACTCCTCTTCACTTCTTGTTCGAACAAGAACACAAGGCTGTTAATTACTCAGTAATCCCACTATGAGGCAGTACTACCTCACTCTGAGTATTTGAAAGCTCACGTGCCCCCAAGATTTTCATCCTCAACCTAATTATTAATGCTTATTGTGGTAGAGGATGGGAAATGTTTCTTCCCACTTATAATTTACACCTGGTTAGCATTTGACACAAGACTTAGGCACCGAATTAGTGCGATTCATCAGGCACTAAAATCTTAACTTTAAAGCAGAATATATTGCCAAAAAACGCAATACTATGGTATAAAGCTTGGTTTTCTGAATAGTAACAGCTGAATCAAAGGCCTTTAAGTTATGTCTAGAGTGTGTCAAGTGACCGGAAAGAAGCCGGTAACCGGTAACAACGTTTCCCACGCAAATAATAGGAATAAACGCCGATTTTTGCCGAATCTTCATTCAAAACGGATCTGGGTGGCAAGTGAGAATCGGTGGGTCAGGCTCCGGCTTACCCAGGCGGGATTGCGTTTAATTGATAAGAAGGGAATTGATGCTGTTTTGGCCGATATGCGGGCTCGAAAGGCAATTTAAGGAAAAATTATGAGAGATAAAATTAAATTAGAGTCCTCGGCTGGTACGGGACACTTTTATACAACGACTAAGAATAAGCGCAACATGCCAGAGAAAATGGAGATCAAGAAATTCGATCCTGTCGTTAGGAAGCATGTTATCTACAAAGAGACTAAGTTGAAGTAATTAGGCTCGATTCAGATTGAAATTAAAAGCCCGCGTTTAGCGGGCTTTTTTGTATTGAACGGTAATAAAGGAGCAAACTAGGCGTAACGGCGTAATCTATGAGAGAACTCTTTTAAAGCAATAATTCCAGAAGCTTCTGCACGCTTACACCAGTCCTCAAGCTGTTCGATAAGTTGCTCTTTTGACGCAGTGGATTTAATCCATACTTCAGATAATTCATCTCGCATTTTAACTATTGTCTTTAATGTCGAACTTTTATCAGCAAATTGCTTAATCCGATCTAAATCAGCCGGACTGACAAATTTTTGATCGAAAGACAGCCATTTAGCTATATCCGGACGTTTAAAACGATGAGTCTCAGCGATATGTTTCACTTCCGCGATGCAGGTAGACTTCAATGATGATGAATACTGCGCAAGCACATCCCAGCGATGCGTAATGATCGCTTGTAGTTTTTGATCATCAATGCTCTGGGGAGACGTCGATAGCTGAACCTTCGCAGCCATTCGTTTGACCTTTGCAAGGCCTACGCTTTCCATTAAGCGGATATATAGCCAACCTATGTCAAATTCATACCATCGAGAGGATAGCTTAGCCGATGATGCGTATGCATGGTGGTTGTTGTGTAGCTCTTCGCCACCTATGAGTATGCCCCAGGGAACAATATTTGTGCTCGCATCATCGACGTTGAAATTCCTGTACCCAAAGACGTGTCCAACCCCGTTTATCACTCCGGCTGCGAATAGGGGGATCCAAATCATTTGAACTGCCCATATCGTAATACCGATTGGGCCAAACAAAATTAAATCGATAAAGAGCATGACCACAATCCCAATCGTCTCGTGTTTCGCATACAAGCGTCTTTCAATCCAGTCGTCCGGCGTGCCATGACCAAATTTATCGACTGTTTCTTGATTCTTCGCCTCGTTTTTGTATAACTCAGCGCCTTCAGTGAAAACTTTTTTCAGGCCCATAGCTTGTGGACTGTGGGGATCTTCCTCTGTTTCGCATTTGGCATGGTGTTTTCTGTGAATGGCCGTCCATTGCTGCGTGATCATCCCTGTTGTCAGCCATAACCAAAATCGAAAGAAATGTGCAACTACTGGATGCAGGTCAAGAGCTCGGTGTGCTGAGTGTCTATGGAGGTAGATAGTGACCGCTGCTATGGTGATGTGAGTAAGGCCTAGTGCTGTGAGAACATAACCCCACCAGGGTAAATCAATGAGTCCGTTAGTCCATATTGACGCTTGGGCAATCGTTACTGGGTCCATTCAATTTCCTCATTGTTTGTGTTCTATTCATCATTTTAAACCACCTAGATAGGAAAAATCCTAAATTCCTACTCTCAGACTAAAAAAAGATTAATTTGTTTCTTGTTGAGGCCAATATATTTACGTTTTAATATTAAATCGCTCTTAAAATGGCAGCGAAAAACCCGTCGCACCCGTGTGTATTTGGTAGAAGTTTTAAATAGGGCGTATTTTGAGGGTCTATACCCTCTATGCTGAGCGATTGGGCTGCATCGACGGGTTCGAATCTACCTTGATGCTCGGCCAAAAAATTTTCTATGACTGACTCGTTTTCATCACGTAGTATGCTGCAGGTTCCATAGATCAGTAATCCGTCTTTTTTCACTAATTTGCTGGCCGCACTCAGAATCCGAAGCTGTTTTTCGGCCATTGAGGAAATATCTTTTTCTGATTGCCGCCACTTCATGTCAGGATTGCGGCGCAGTGTACCTAATCCGCTACAGGGTGCATCGATTAGGACCCGATCAATTTTTCCAGCTAAACGCTGAATTCTTGGGTCTTTTTCACTGCCAATCAACTGTGTCTGGACGTTGGACAATCCAGATCGTTTTAAACGAGGCTTCAATCGTTCTAATCTCTTGGCAGAAACATCGAAGGCGTATAGACGCCCTTGATTGCTCATCATTGCACCAAGTGCCAGTGTTTTACCACCAGCTCCGGCGCAAAAATCGACCACCATCTGTCCTCTTTTAGCACCTACCAGTTGTGCGAGTATTTGGCTGCCTTCGTCCTGAACTTCAAGGTGCCCCTCAAGGAATAATCTATGTTTTTGTAAACCAAAATTTTCTTTAATTCGTATACCAAGGGAGGATAGTGGCGTGGTTTTCCCCTTGATACCCTCTGATGCAAGCTCAGCTAAAACTTGTTTTCTGGACGCGCGAACTTGATTGACCCGCAGATCAAACGGCGCTTTCGCAAGTAAAGCTTGAGCGAGGTTTGAGGCCCCATCGAGGCCATATTGCGTATTCATTTTTTTCCATAACCAATCTGGAATCGAATAGCGGTCTTCAGGACTGAGCTCCGGGATGGGCCTCTCTTTTAAATTTTCAATACTTTCATGCCATTTTTTGGCGACGTTAGCTTTTAGGGAGGTCAGTGACAGCCCAAATATTTTGTTTAAAGAAGTCAAGCACATCATCGGAGCATCTGTTGACCCTGAAATTTTCTCCAAATAAGTTTTATTCCGAATCACGCTGTACACCACATCGGCGATCAAAGGACGTTCATGGCTCCCTAAACTTCTATTATTTCTAAAGTAGCGCGAAAGCATTATGTCCGCTGGAGACGAGAGCTTTAGTATTTCTGCAGTTGCGGCGACCGTGGCGTCGAAGAGCTTTGGGTTTAATATTTCCATCAGTTTATTGCTAACGCTTGAACGGTCGACTCAATAACATTTCCTTTTTTATCAACAAATCGAATTTTCACAGGCAATAAATGATGATCGTAGGACAACCAAAATTCAAATTGACGGTCGGTGTCTGCGTTCACTATTTTTCTGTAATGTACAGTGTCCAAGACTCCAATAGGTGTCGCGATGGTTTGATCCTCTTTTCGCTCGTATGCATACTGTTTTAGTCTCCTGCCGTCCGTAATATCTATGGTTGATTCCGCAGGTAAGGCGTCTTTAAAAGAAAACAGGTAGGGCAGTGTTGCCTGGTCAATGCTATGAGCTGGAAGTGATACCTCTTGTTTCCCGTCACGCGTTATCAACGTTAGAACGTTATTACTCCAGTCAAAGAGAGCCTCCCCAGTCCCCTTTTTTTTATTCCCGCTCTCGATAAAACGTTCAGGAATCAGTCCGCTCTCAGATATAGACCCTCTACTCTCTCGTTCCACCTTATCAAGAAATAGCGATGCGAGCCCTCTTGGGATGATCTTACTTGTGAGTATGTAGGACTGTGAGTCGTGTTGGAGTGTGTCGATACCTTGACCGATCTTTAGTTCTCCCATTTTTACTTCAAACATGATTTTTACTGAATCGGGTGGAGCCGCATTTGTTAGAGCTGTAAAAGCGATGCTCAACAACATTAGGAAAAACTTATTAATGGTTATCAATCTCAATTTATTATTTCCGTCGATTACCCTTGGAAGCTAAAGCTGTCTTTAACAATCGTTGGATCAAGTGTGATTTGGTTCTTTGATATTGTACAGCGACCATCTAGAATCCATGCAATTGATTTAGGAAGGATTTCATGTTCTAGAGTGAGAATTCGATCGGCGAGAGTTTGCGTGGTGTCGTCCGGTTTTATACGCAGCGCTGCTTGCGCAATGATCGGTCCCTCGTCTAGGTTAGGAGTAACAAAATGAACGGTGCAACCATGGAGTTTGGCGCCAGATTCAATGGCTTTGACGTGGGTATTTAGTCCTTTAAATGCGGGCAGTAATGAGGGGTGAATGTTGATGATTCTCTCAGCAAAACGCTCCACAATGTTGGACGTTAAAACCCTCATAAATCCGGCTAGGACGATGAGATCTGGTTGATATTTGTCCATTCTGTCCCCCAAAGCTTGATCAAACGAATCACGATCCGGGTAATCACGGTGGTTGACAACGCATGTGTCAATCCCCTTATTTCTCGCGAAGTCCAAACCCTCGGCGTCAGGATTATTGCTTAGGACGCAACAAATCTTATGCGGCATATTCGCATTAACGATCGCTTGCATATTGCTGCCCCGTCCGGATATTAAAATAACTATTTTTTTCATCTGGAGGCTGAATTTACATTATCAATTATGTGTTGATGAGTCGCGTTTGGTGTTCCGTTCCTTTTCTGTTTACGATGGTTCCAATATGAAACACAGTTTCTCCTGTTGACTCTAGAATCTGACCGAGCGCCTGGCTTTGTTCAGCCGCACAAACTACAACCATCCCAATGCCACAATTAAAAACTCGAAGCATTTCCTCATCATCGACATTACCATTCGCCTGAAGCCACTGGAAAAGTTCGCTTCTGGGCCAAGATTTTAAGTCGACTTCGGCCGCTAGATGTTCGGGGAGTATTCTTGGAATGTTTTCGATAATACCCCCGCCTGTTATGTGTGCGAGACCTTTTATTTGCTCTGTTTTGAGCGCATTTAATATAGAGCCTACATAAATTCGGGTTGGCTCAATCAGTAAATCCCCTAGCGTCCGATCAGCAAGCTTTTGGTCTAGTTTAGCGTTTGATTTAGTAAGAATTTTTCTTATCAGAGAATATCCATTTGAGTGCGCCCCGCTACTACCTAGTCCTAGAAGGGCATCACCTCTTGAAATATGTTCACCAGTGATGATTTTAGTTTTTTCCACTGCGCCGACGGCAAACCCAGCGAGATCATATTCTTCGCCCGCATACATGCCCGGCATCTCAGCAGTCTCTCCGCCGATTAATGCGCACCCGGAGAGCTCGCAACCTTTAGCAATTCCTGAAACGACCTCAGTTGCTCGTTCTACGTCGAGTTTTCCACATGAAAAGTAATCTAGAAAAAATAAGGGTTCTGCTCCTTGAACCAAAATATCATTTACGCTCATCGCAACCAGATCGATACCGATGGTATTGTGGCGTTCGATATCGAGCGCGAGCCTCAACTTAGTACCAACGCCATCAGTGCCCGTTACCAAGATGGGTTGTTTGAAGTGCTTCGGAATTTCAAATAACGCGCCAAACCCGCCAATTCCGCCGACTAAACCATCTCTTTTGGTTTTAGCAGCGAGAGGCTTGATATTTTTGACTAGCTCTTCGCCAGCATCTATATCGACTCCAGCCCCTTTATATGAGAGTTTTTCGTTTGCCACGATCGGTTACTCGCTTAAGTAATGACCCTTTAACATTACGTTACTCGGGTCTTCTATTGGATTAACATGATAATCATCCAAGCCCAGACTCAGACCCTGATAGAATTCTCAATATTGTTATGAGATTCTACCTAAACTCACTCTTGTTTTCTTCATTAATTTAGCTCTACTCACCGAATTGATGTGAGTCAAGGGGACGATCCACTATATCAACAAAAAGAACAAAATGACTTATGCATCAACTAGCTTTTGAACTTAAAACGGCTCCCTCGCCGTCCATTGATAACTTCGTGGTTGGGCAAAATCGTGAGCTTTTAGCGACAATGGAGCAGTTTATAAAAAGCGGCAGTGATGTCAGGTTTATATATTTATGGGGTTTAGCGGATGTAGGTAAGACGCATTTGTTGCGCGCTGCTGGCGCTGCCTGGGAGGCGGCAGGTCGCAGGGTCTGTTACGACATGCGCTGTGTCGATGCCCACATCTTAAATAATGAGCTTTGTCTTTGCGTTGATGATATTGACCGTCTAACTGCTGACGAGCAAATCGTTTTTTTCAATGCCTATAACGAGGTTAGAAATTGCGGTGGTCGTATGATCATAACCGGAAGACAGCCTTTGTCCGCGTTGGATCTACGATCTGATGTTCTCACTCGACTTGGGTGGGGCTTGGTGTATCAGGTTTTCGGTCTGGATGACATTCAAAAAAAAGAAGCTTTAGTAGAGTACGCAAAGTTGCGTGGGTTTGATATGTCCAAGGAAGTAATTGCCTTCATTCTTTCAAGGTATCCAAGGGATCTTCGCAGTCTTGTTGCGTTACTGGATGGGCTGGATCGATACTCAATGGAACTTAAAAGAGGTATCACAGTTCCTTTAGTTAAATCTTTCTTTGACTTAACAGATTAGCTCAATGATCATTCGTACAGAGATCAGGAAGCTTAAATTCGGCAAGGTAATCGTATGAAGTTAGTACTATTTGATTTAGACAATACATTACTCGATGGTGATAGTGATTTTGAATGGGCTCAATTTTTGATTGAGAAAAATGTTCTTGATCGGGAAAGTTATGAGAGCCGCAATGAGGAGTTTTATCGTGCCTATCAAAGCGGGACGCTCGATATCATGGAGTTCCTTGATTTTCAATTACAACCTCTTAGTCAATATCCACGTAACCAATTAAATCAGTGGCATAAAGATTTTATGCGCGAGAAAATTCATCCCATGATTAAGGGTTCTGCGCGTGAATTGGTGCATCGGTTTCGAGGCGAACTAGTCGCAATCGTCACAGCGACGAACGCCTTCATTACAAGGCCTATCGCAGATGAGTTTGGAATTGAGCACCTAATCGCTACTGATCTTGAAGAGGAAGAGGGGGAGTTTACGGGCCGGGCCGCAGGCCTTCCTTCTTTTAAAGATGGAAAAGTGAAGCGAGTGAAGTCGTGGTTAAGTGCGATTGGTTTTTCGATGGATAGTTTTGAGGAAATTTTATTCTTCAGTGATTCAATTAATGATTTGCCGCTACTCGAAATTGTTCATAAACCCGTTGCGGTGAACCCAGACCCGAAGTTATTGGCTCATGCGCAGTCGAAGGGTTGGGAAGTGCTTCAATTGCACGTTGACGATTAAGTCTAAATGATACGAATGAGTCAACAGTCAGCTCTAGTTAGCGTGGCTTTAATGAGTATCCTTATCTCCCTCGCATGCGTCGGATTTGGTAGCGTTTCTATTCCCATTGACATGTTGTTCAAGAGCATCCGTGAAACTGAAGGGGTCCATTGGACGGTTGTGTCTCAGTTACGATTTCCCAGAGTCCTCGTTGCTTTTATGTCGGGGGCTTTGCTTGCGATGTCTGGTTGCTTGCTTCAAACACTGTTGCGTAATCCCTTAGCAGATCCTTATATATTCGGTATTTCCAGCGGAGCGTCGCTCGGCGTCCTCAGTGCATTAGTGTTCGCGGTGCCTGTTTTTTCGGTAGCGCTTGGGTTTGTTGGAGCGGGCTTGGTAATTATTTTGGTTGCTTTCATCGCACACAGAGGTGCCGATTGGAATCCTTATCGCTTGATTTTGACTGGGGTTATGGTGTCCGCGGGTTTAAATGCATTAATTAGTTTGATCCTTGTTTTATCCCCGCCCAATATGATGAAAGGTATGATTTTCTGGATGATGGGAGATCTAACCTACGCCGAACCTAGGTCTTGGGCGGGTGTATTGATGATTTTGATCATCCTATTTGGTGTTATTTTTGGTCGAGCACTAGATGCTATGTCACTGGGTTCTGAACGAGCACTTGCGATGGGGGTATCTGTGAAGCGGCTTGAGTATGTCGTTTACCTTTTGGCTTCCTTTGCCGCGGTTGCTGTAGTTGTTGAGGGCGGAGCTATTGGTTTTGTTGGTCTGGTAGTGCCTCATATCATTAGAATGACTGGTGTCTGGTGTCACCGTTACCTAATCCCGATGTCTGCCTTTGCTGGAGGAGCTCTCGTAGTCGTTGCAGACACCATGGCTCGTTCGTTATGGGCCCCTCTGCAGTTACCCGTTGGTGTAATGACCGCATTGATTGGTGTACCCATTTTGATTTACTTACTGAATAAGCGCAGTGATGTTACAAGTTAAGAATCTTGACGTAATCGTTGGTCAAAAGGTGCTTGTGGGTGACCTGTCGTTTAATGTTGAGTTAGGCCAGAACTGGGCAATCCTAGGTGCAAACGGAACAGGAAAGACATCTTTAGTCAGACTTCTATCGGGTATAACCAAACCAAATCAAAACGACATTCTTGTTAACGAGATATCGATGTCGGCTTATTCGAAAAAATCCTTAGCGAAAGAAGTTGGTCTCCTGCCTCAGTTTGAGGAACAGAACTATTGGGGTTTGGTCGGGGAGTACGTTGGCTTGGGACGCTTTGCCCACGCTGTTGGATTATGGGGTCAGTCAGAGAGCGATCAATTGATGACTAGCAAATCCTTAGAAAATTTTGAGATTGAGCATTTATCCCATAGAGAATATCGAGGCTTGTCTGGGGGGGAGCGACAACGTGCACGTTTAGCGAGTTTGATGGCACAAGATCCGAAAATATTCCTTTGGGATGAGCCCCTAGAAAACTTAGATTATTCAGGGCAAATGAAATTTTTGTCTTGGATTTCTAAAATTGTTAGAACGAATAACAAAGCATCTATGATGGTAATACATGACATTAACTTAGCGAGTCGTTTTTTTACGCACACACTTATGGTATTCAAAGATGGTACTTACCTCTCCGGAGTTTGTGCTGAAATAATGACTAGTGAGAATCTAAGCGGGTTATATGGAACTCGGTTTGATCAGGTGCTGCATGGTGAGGCTAAACTTTTTGTACCAAGCCGCTGAGAGGGGATGCGCTATAATTTGGCGTTGCACTATTGGGAGTAACGTGTCGAGTCACGGTTTAATGAATTAATGATAAAGCGTTTAATTGGCAGACTGATGGGACAACCGTCAGAAAAAGCGGTTGGTCCGCTACGTATTCCTTTTGACGAGCACCGTATCGATGTTAATCAAATTAGCGCTTGCGCATCCCGCATAATTACCACGTTGCATCAATCTGGATATGAGGCTTATGTCGTCGGTGGTGCGGTTCGTGATTTGTTGCTGGGCTTTGTCCCGAAAGATTTCGATGTTGTAACTGATGCAACGCCCGAGGAAGTCAGGAGGGTTTTTCGAAATTCAAGAATCATAGGTCGACGCTTTCGCTTGGTTCATGTCTACTGCGGCCGTGACATGGTTGAAGTATCGACGTTTCGAGCTCCGCACGAGGTATCTAATTCAAAAGATCGTAAGGGACGTCTTTTGCGTGACAATACTTTCGGTTCAATTAGCGAGGATGCAATCCGTAGAGACTTTACGGTGAACGCGCTTTTTTATGATCCTCGTTCCGAGGAGGTATTAGACTTTTGTGGTGGATATGCAGATACGCAAAAGAATTTACTGCGTATTATTGGGGCGCCGGTTCAGAGATATCGCGAAGACCCTGTAAGGATGTTGCGCGCGGTTAGACTATCTGAAAAACTTGGTCTAACCATTGATCCAAAAACGAGGTCGCCTTTCAAAAAGCAGGCGAGATTATTAGAGGGGGTACCGACCGCCCGGTTATATGATGAATTTATAAAAGTCGTAAAAAGCGGCTCATTGGCTTCTGCAGTCGAGAAAATCGTGACTTATGGGTTTCAATCGGCGCTATTTGGAAAGTTGGAAAAGATCAAGGAGCAATCGAGAGAGGGGGATTTCTTACGATTGGTTTATGAAAAGACCGATGATCGAATTAATAGTGGTAAGTCAGTGTCGCCCGCATTTTTGTTCGCCGCAGTGTTTTGGCCTGAGGTTGATAGAAAGTGGAATTACGTAGAGAGCGATCCGAAGTATATGGGTGCACTTGTTCGAGCCATCGACGAAGCCAGTGACAGTTTGAGTCAAACGTTCGTCCCTAAAAGACTCATTGCGGACATTCGCGATATTTGGTATCTCCAAGGTCGCCTTTTGAATCGCAGGGGAAAGAAGCCTGCTCAAGCGCTTCGGCATGGAAAATTTCGTGCGGGTTACGATTTTCTGGAGTTAAGGGGGATAGTAGGTGAGGTACCTCAGGAGCTTGTAGACTGGTGGACACAATTTCAGGAGATTGAACCAGAAGCTCGGGAATCTTGGTTGGAACATAACAACAAGTTGGGGGCGACGGAGCCAAAAAAACGTGTACGACGTCGACCCAGAAAAAAAAGAAATACTACTGAGGCTTCTTCGAGCCAGTGAAGCCGTTCACATCTAGGGAGGTTGCGTTTATTGGCCTAGGGTCAAATCTAAATAATCCAAAACGCAATGTGAATGAGGCATTGAAGGACATCAGTCAGTTAGAGCATGTTCAGTTAATTGCGGCGTCCTCTTTGTATCGATCCGCACCCGTCGGTATTATTGAGCAACCAGAATTCATAAATGCAGTTTGTAAGATTTCAGTCGATATGGGGCCCGATTCATTACTCCACTGTTTATTTAATATTGAGGCTAAGTTTGGACGGGTAAGGACAATCCGTAATGGCCCACGAATTATTGACTTAGATGTCTTATTATTTGGGGAGCTTAGATACGAGTCTCCGGATATTTGTATTCCTCATCCGCGAATGTTTTCTAGGGCTTTTGTCTTAAAGCCACTCTTAGAGATTGCACCAGAAATAGGTGCTTCTAAGAATTTTAGCTCAATGATTTCGACAGAAATCTTGGGCGACTCGATGGTTTCTAAGTTGTAGAGAGCGTGAAAGTATTACAAGTGACTCTGGCTTTGATCACTATTTTCTATTCAAGGATATAATGCTCAGCGAATTTCTGATGAAAATTCATACGAGCTCCTATCGGTTTATTGCAAGTTATGTTGGTTCCAAGCTGGGAAGGAATGTAACTAGTAAACTCCTATAGGTAGGATATTTAAGATGCAACAAATAAACTTAATAGTGAATCAGACTAGACGGTTAAGTACCTCTGGTCGCAGTCAAAAACTGTGAAGGAGTGATAATGGCGAAAGTAACAACCTCGACGCTTGAAAAAATGCGTGTTGAAAATGATCCAATTACGATGTTGACATGCACCGATGCTAGTTTTGCTGGCATGCTTGATGCAGCCGAAATTGACATGTTCTTGATTGGAGATTCTCTTGGAATGGTCGTTCAAGGAGAGAGCTCGACACTCGGCGTCACTATGGACGATATGGTGTATCACACTCGCTGCGTAGCCAAAGCGACAAATCGCGCATTGATCGTTGGGGATCTGCCGTTTGGTAGCTATCAACGAAGTCCTGAACAGGCTTTTGAAAATGCGGTGGAGCTGATGGCGGCAGGCGCGCATATGGTAAAGCTCGAGGGAGGTGAGGTGATGGCGGATACCGTGAATTTTGTTGTTGAGCGTGGGATCCCAGTTTTTGGTCATATCGGTTTAACACCTCAATCCGTTCATGCTTTGGGTGGGTTTAAAGTTCAAGGTAAGACCGAAGAAGCTACCGACGAACTAGTCGCGGCAGCAAAGGCGCTGGAATCAGCCGGTGCCGCTGGATTGGTCCTTGAATTAGTTCCCAATGAAGTAGGTAAAAGGGTAACGGAGGCTGTCAGTATTCCTGTGATTGGTATTGGTGCGGGACCATTTTGCTCTGGTCAAATCCTCAACTTGTACGATATGTTAGATATTTATCAAGGTCGTAAACCTAAATTTGTTAAGAATTTCATGACAGGTGCTCCTTCAATATTGGATGCCGTCAAGGCCTATGCTTCGGAGGTCAAGTCAGGGGCATTTCCGGCGCCTGAGCACTGTTTTTAATTAGTGAGTCATGGATTTTTAAAATCGTGCATCAAGGAGATTTAGAGCAATGCAAGTGATTAGAAAGATTTCCGAGCTTAGGGCCCGACTGTCATCTGAGTCGCGAGTGTGCTGTGTGCCAACAATGGGAAATATTCATGACGGCCATTTAAGTTTGGTGCGCATCGGTAAAGAGCGAGCGCCGACGGTCGTGACAACTATTTTTGTCAATCGTCTACAGTTTGGTCAGGGCGAGGATTTTGAGCAATATCCTCGGACTTTTGAGGATGATTGCGAGAAGTTGGAAGCATTAGGCAATGATATTGTTTTTTGTCCAAATGAAGAGGAAATGTACCCTGAACCACAAGTCTTTTTTATTGATCCCCCGAAAGTTGCCAAGCGTTTGGAAGGTCGGTTTAGGCCTGGACATTTTCGTGGAGTCTGCACTGTTGTTTCCAAGTTGTTTAATGCTGTTCAACCACAATTGGCTGTTTTTGGAAAAAAAGACTATCAACAACTTGCGATTATTCGAGAATTAACAGAACAACTATGTTTACCTATCGAGATTGTGTCCGCTGAAACAGTTCGAGCTGAGGATGGGTTAGCTCTATCGTCGAGGAACCGGTTTTTATCAGATGAGGAGCGGAAAGAAGCGCCGAGAATGAGGGACACCATGAATGGCATTAGATCTGCGATTCTCGATGGAGACCGAAAATACGTAGCGATGGAGTATGCTGCTGGCGCTCGTCTCGCACGATATGGTTGGAACGTGGATTATGTAGTGATCCGTGCTCAAAAGGGTTTACGCAGGCCCACGGAGGATGAAACAAAATTAGTTGTTCTTGGTGCGGCGACTTTAGGATCGACCCGACTGATTGATAATTTAGAAATTAATGTCGACTAAGAGAGGTATATATTGCCATGTCAGACACGCTTCCAGTTATCGGCTTTTATAGTCCTTCGGAAGATCAAACGGTATATAAGACCCGTCTTGAGCGAGATTTGCCGGGCTTTCAATTCGAGCTGCTTGAACATGCCACGAAAAAAGAACGCGTTGAATACGCGTTAGTGTGGAGCCCGCCTAATGGATTGCTTCAAACTTTTGAAAACTTAAAAGCGATTTTCGTGTTGGGGGCAGGTGTTGATGCCTTATTGAGAGATCCTGATTTACCCGAGGTTCCTATTGTTCGTCTTGAAGATGCCGGTATGGCACAACAAATGGCGCACTACGTAATTTACGGGATTCTTCGTTTTCAAAGACGTTTTGGAATTTACGAGAATCTTCAGGCCTCTAAACATTGGGAGCCTATACTCGATATTGAACCTGTAGAGCAGTTCTCAGTTGGAGTAATGGGTTTGGGTGCTATCGGTTCGGTAGTGGCAGAGCAAGTCTCGCGGTTAGGGTTTCCTGTCTTGGGCTGGAGTACGTCACCAAAAGAAATTGACGGTATCCTTTCTTTTTGTGGCGACGACGGATTAGAAAGCTTTCTGGCCAAGGCAAGAGTTGTAATTAATTTGCTGCCCTTGACCCAAACAACCGAGCAGTTAATTGACAAAGATTTTTTAAGTCGTATGTCCATGGATTCTTTTTTAATCAACATTGGGCGTGGCCGTCATTTGAAAGAAGAGGACTTGTTGGAGGCCTTGAAGAAAAAAGCGATCGCAGGTGCGATGTTGGATGTCTTCGAGCGTGAACCTTTGCCGCGAGAAAACCAATTATGGAATCATCCTAATGTAATAGTTACACCCCATGTTGCTGCCATTACACCTCCTGAAGGTGCGCTCGATCAAATCATCGGTAATATCCAACTTATAGAAGCGGGTGGTTTGCCATCCTTGGTAGACCGAAAGAAAGGTTACTAGATGTTAAAAACAATTAAGCAGAGCTAATGTTGTAGCCAGCGAAGTCTTCTCGTAGTTTTGTTTTTAAGATTTTTCCTGTAGCGGTGTGAGGTATTTCATCGACAAATACAACATCGTCTGGAATGCACCATTTAGCAACCTTACCCACGAAAAACTCTAAAATATCCTCTCGACTGAGGATGGCATCTTGTTTTTTTACGACAATTAATAACGGTCGCTCATCCCATTTGGGATGTGCGACAGCTATTACAGCGGCTTCTACAATGTCTTTGTGCGATACCGCGGTATTTTCAATTTCAATGGAACTGATCCACTCCCCGCCTGATTTGATGACATCTTTAGATCGGTCGGTAATTTGCATGTAGCCGTCGGGATCGATTGTCGCCACGTCGCCAGTATCGAACCAGCCCTTTTTTTCTGTATCAGGAATCAAGAGGGGTTCGGTTTGTTTAAAATAGTTGGTCAGTACGTTCGGGCCCCTGACTAATAGATCACCAAACGTTTTTCCATCCCAAGGAAGCTCATTGCCTTCATCGTCAACGATTTTCATTTCGACACCGAATAGCACTTTCCCTTGTTTTCCTTTAAACGCTAATTGGGCATCACGATCAAGTGCGACGTGTTTCGGTTTGAACGTGTTGAAAGTGCCGAGCGGACTAAGCTCCGTCATCCCCCATGCGTGAGCCACCTCAACGTCATGATCTATTTCGAATGATCGAATCATTGAGTCCGGGCACGCTGAACCGCCAATAACAATACGTTTAAGGTTGGGGAGTTTTAATTTTTTATCTTTCAGGTGGGATTCAACACCAGCCCAAACTGTGGGCACTCCAGCAGACAATGTCACGTTTTCTGCTTTCATTAGTTGGCACAAGCTTTCTCCATCCATAGCAGGACCTGGAAATACTATTTTGGCACCTGTCATTGTGCACAGGTAGGGTAGACCCCATGCATTCACGTGAAACATAGGAACAATCGGCATGACCACATCTTGCACTGAGATGTTGAATGCGTCGGGCATCGCGGCTGTATAAGTGTGAATCATTGTGGATCGATGTGAGTAAAGTACGCCTTTCGGGTTGCCTGTTGTACCCGAGGTGTAACATAAGGATGAAGCGCTTTGCTCGTCAAAAGTCGGCCATTTGAGTTCGTCGGACTGACCAGAGATGAGCTCTTCATACGAGATCCAATTGGTTAATGACGTCTTAATGTCGGTTTTGTCAGTGAGAATAACGATTTTTTCGACTGTTGGAAGTTGCGGTGAAAGTTTCTCGATTAATGGGATAAATGTTTCATCTATGAATAATAATTTATCCTCAGCGTGGTTGACGATGTACGTTATTTGTTCAGGAAATAAGCGCGGATTAATGGTGTGGCTAATAGCGCCAATACCAGCGATGCCGAAATAAGCCTCATAGTGTCTGTGCGTGTTCCAAGCCAGTGTGCCCAGTCGATCGCCAGGCATTATCCCGAGATTTAAAAGAGCGTTTGCGAATTGCCGAGTTCTCGCGTGAGCCTCACGGTATGTATATCGATGTACTTTGCCATCAACTAACCTGCTGACAATTTCCGATTCACCGTTGTAGCGATCAGCGTGTTGCAAAAGGCTCGATATCAGGAGCGGCATATCCATCATTTGACCATGCATATTTATTTCCTTACCAAAACAATTGATCCAAAACTCAGACATCATATCGAAAAAATAGAAAACGGGTCATATCGAAAAAAGACAGAATGGGTAGTATGCTAACGAAGTAACTTGCTACATTAAAGGTAAAAAATAATAGTTGGATAAGTATTTGTACTCCCGATATTTATCCGAGGGGGATTTGATGCGGTTTTTGTATTTGGTGTTTAGTTTGATTTTGTGTTGTCAAGTTTCGTGCAGCGAAACGAGTAAAGAGATAAAAATCGGTTTCGTGGAGGGGCTGAGCGGACCTTTCGCTAACATTGGTGAAGTTGCGTTGAGGCACCTAGAGCTTGAGGTTGAAGCAGTGAATCGCCGCGGCAGCTTACCGGATGGTATGCGTATTACGGTCTTGCCGTTTGATAATAAGACAAATCCTCAAGAGGCTTTGTTAGCATTCCGCTCGGCGCTAGATGTTGGAGTTGACTATGTGTTTCAAGGTAATAGTTCTAGCGTTGCAACTGCTCTAACAGATGCCATTGCGAAGCATAATCGGCGAAATCCGAGTCATCCGGTTCTTTTCATAAATTATGCAGCGCTTGATCCGGCGTTGACCAATGAACATTGCAAGAGAAGTCATTTTAGATTTGATGCCGACGTTGATATGAAGATGGCTGCGCTGACTGAATATATCGCGGTGCGCGAAGATATCGAATCAGTTTACTTGATTAATCAAGACTACTCTTATGGTCAAGCGGTCGCGGGGGCCGCGCGCTCAATGCTAAAACGAAAACGTCCCGACCTAAGCATTGTGGGTGACGATTTACACCCAATTGGAAGGGTCAAAGATTTTTCGCCATACATTGCTAAAATAAAAAGTTCAGGTGCTCAAGCGATAGTTACTGGCAATTGGGGAAGTGACTTGACGCTGTTGATTAAATCGGCAAGACAGATGGGAGTCGATGTGGATTTTTTCACATTTAATGTGGGTATGACTGGTGGCGTATCTACAATTGGGGAGGCTGGTATCGAGCGTGTACATCAAATTACGAATTGGCATGCGAATATCAATGAACTGACAAGAAACAATGCCGCGCTTTATCGAAACCAGCATCCCGACGTTTTTGAGGATGCTTATTATGGCTCAGTTCGTCGCGCCGTCAGAATGTTAGAGAAGGCAATGATAGAATCAGGTGGTGCTGATCCTGTATCGGTTGGCTCAGCATTAAGGAATATGTCGTTGACGGATGACACCGGGTTGGTTTCGATGCGTGGGGATAATCATCAGTTGCTTCAGCCTCTCTTTGTGTCGAAGTTGGTAAGAGTTTCTCCGGAGAACGGTTTAATAGGGGTTGAAAATTCTGGGTTAGGATTTAAAACTGTCGCCGAAATTCCTGCCGAAAAGACACGTATGCCGACGACATGTCAATTCGAGTGAAGTTGTTTTAGTTTATCGATCTATATCAAGGGCCTAAGGTTTGGAATTTTTTCTCATAACGTTACTGAATAGTCTGTCTTACGGATTACTACTGTTTATGCTGTCCTCGGGCCTGACGCTGATTTTTAGCATGATGGGCGTCTTAAATTTTGCGCACGCTAGTTTCTACATGCTAGGCGCCTACTTTGCCTATCAAACAGGACTTGTGTTTGGGTTTTGGCCAGCCTTATTTCTCGCGCCGATTTTAGTTGGGATTGTCGGTGCGATCACCGAACGCTATGGACTGCGGAAAGTCCATAAATTCGGACATGTGGCTGAACTTTTGTTCACCTTTGGATTAGCGTATGTAATTGAAGAGATAGTCCATCTCATTTGGGGGAGGGCGCCGGTGGATTATAGGATTCCCGAGTCGTTGAACTTTACATTGTTTACCTTATTCAATACGCAATATCCCGCGTACCGGGCATTCATGATGTTGGTTTCTGTTGGAATGCTTGCTGCTTTATTTTTAGTTCTTACAAAAACCCGTATTGGGATGATTGTCCAGGCGTCTTTAACGCATCCGGACATGGTTCAGGCGCTGGGACACAACGTGCCGCGCGTATTTATGCTCGTATTTGCGGGCGGTTGCGCACTGGCGGGTTTAGCTGGAGTTCTGGGTGGAAACCTTTTTATCACGGAGCCAGGTATGGCATTTGCCGTAGGCTCGATAGTATTTGTAGTCGTTGTGCTGGGTGGAATGGGTTCGCTCGTGGGTGCCTTCATCGCTTCGTTATTAATTGGAGCCATCCAGACTTTTTCAGTAGCTCTAGACTTGTCGTTCCTGGATTTAGTGGCGGTGTTTGGTGTCAACATCGATCCTGGTTCGACTTGGTACGGTGGTTTATCAATCACTATTTCGCAAATGGCTCCGGTACTGCCATATCTTCTAATGGTGTTGATGCTCATTGTACGACCGCGGGGTCTTATGGGAACGAGAGAGAGCTAGAATGCGCGAGATGTTTAATACAGGTCGATTATTGTTATGGGGCGGAGTAGCGCTCTTATTTTTATTTTTACCCTTGATTTTCTCCGGCGGCTTTTCTCTGTCGATGCTCTCCCAAATGGGGATCATGATTATTTTCGCGCTCTCCTACAATATGCTGCTTGGTCAAACGGGTCTTTTATCATTCGGTCATGCTGTTTATTTTGGTCTTGGTGCATTTGTCACAGCGCATGCCATCAATTTTGTTGAAGCTGGAACTTTTGGATTACCTATTTCGTTTATGCCTCTAGTCGGTGGTATGACAGGGTTATTTTTTAGTTTGATTTTGGGGTTTGTGACAACCAGACGACCGGGGACACCCTTTGCCATGATCTCACTCGGCATTGC
>CAJQIK010000069.1 GCA_905478365.1 uncultured Burkholderiales Genera incertae sedis bacterium | reverse complement strand
ACTTGCCAACCATTGGTTTAGTCAATATCGATGATGTTTTAAAGCTTACTGTAGCGGAAGCAATGCTGGCATTCAAAGACGCAACAAAAATTTGTCGAAAGTTACAACCACTAGTTGATGTAGGTCTAGGATATCTAAGGTTAGGTCAGCCCGTGCCGACGTTATCCGGTGGTGAGGCTCAGAGACTAAAGCTCGCAAGTTACATAGCTGAAGCATCCACTCAGTCAGTAAAACAAACACTCTTTTTACTTGATGAGCCAACAACAGGCTTACATTTTCACGACGTTAAAAACTTACTAATTGCTTTGCGTGCTTTAGTTAACCTTGGAGCGTCGATCGTAGTAGTTGAGCACAATTTAGATATGATTGCCGGATCTGATTGGATCATTGATTTAGGTCCAGAGGGTGGCGATGGAGGGGGGGAAGTTGTCTCCTTTGGTTCTCCTGAGAGGGTATCTAAGGATGCATGCTCCCTGACTGGGTTGGAGTTAATTCGTAATGGTATTTCGCCTATCGCTGCAATCACAAGTGCCGAAGAAGAGCACGGTACCCGCGAAGGGGAATCGACTCCTAGCGCAATATCCATACGGAACGCGAGAGAGAATAATTTAAAGGGCGTTAATGTCAATATTCCTCATGAAAAGTTAACTGTCATCACGGGACTTAGCGGAAGTGGCAAATCTTCTTTGGCGTTCGATATTATTTATGGAGAGGGTCAACGGCGTTATTTAGAATCGCTGAACGCTTACGCTAGACAATTTATACATGTTGGTAAAAAGCCCGATGTCGATGCTGTTTATGGGATTCCGCCAGCAGTTGCGATTGAGCAACGTACCAGTCGAGGCGGTATTAAAAGCACTGTTGGCACGGTGACCGAGACTTACCATTACCTGAGACTCTTAATGTCAAAAATTGGTGATCAATTTTGCCCCGATTGTGAGATCAAAATTGCGCCGCAAAACGCGACTTCGATAGTCGATCGACTGTTACGCGAGTACTCTGGGGTACATATCGGATTTTTAGCGCCCTTGGTTCGGTCTAGAAAAGGTATTTACAAAGAGCTGGCTGAATCCTACCGTAAGAAAGGTTTTACGCATCTTTTAGTCGATAATAATTTCGTCGCAACAGATGCGTTCCCTAAGTTAGATCGCTACGTAGAGCATACGATTGAGTTGCCGTTAGCAAGTGTGAGGGTTACAAATACCCTGCGAGCACGAATCACCGATATTGTCGACGATGCGTTGGAATATGGTGGGGGATTTTTTCATATCATTTCGGATGTTGACAGTTTACTTTCGGGAGGAATGTTTGAACAGGAGAGTTTTTCTAGTAAAAGAGCATGCCCGTCTTGCCAACAATCGTTCGATGAGTTAGACCCACGACTGTTCTCGTTTAATTCTAAATACGGATGGTGTGACCCTTGTCAGGGTATGGGGCTGATTTTAGAGGGTAAGGTGAGTCCAGTGAAGAATCTCAAGGATGAAATTGAGATCGAAACAGAGAGGGCTACAATTACGCATCATTCAGATAGTGGTGTGTGCGGTACTTGTGATGGAGTTCGGCTGAACACCCAGGCGAGGAGTGTTGTTTGGAAAGAATTCACAATGGCGGATTTGGTCTCCACGCCCGTCGGCACTCTCTATCGAACGCTCTCGGAAATAAACTTGACGGAGCGAGAGCAGCTAATTGCAAAGGACTTGCTCAAAGAAGTCTTATCCCGGTTACGTTTTTTGACTGAGGTTGGCTTAGGGTACTTGACATTGAATCGCTCGGCACCCACTTTGAGCGGTGGAGAGTCTCAACGCATGCGTTTGTCTGCACAGTTGGGATCAAACCTTCGTGGGGCTGTTTATGTTCTGGATGAGCCAACTATTGGTTTGCACTCGAGAGATAACGATGTGTTGTTGAAAGCACTCAAACATCTACAAAATAACGGAAATACTTTGGTGGTGGTTGAGCATGATGAAGATACAATAAAACAAGCTGATTTTGTGATCGACTTGGGCCCAGGAGCAGGTAGCGAAGGTGGATTCGTCATATCATCAGGTTCTCCCGGTGAAATAATGCGAGATGATGCCTCAATCACAGGTCGTTACTTAACCTCAAAAAGACGTTATTCGGTCTGCAAGAAAAAACGGTTAAAAAAATCAGCTGATTTCATCTATATCAAGTCTGCAACACGTAATAACCTTAAAAATGTTGATGCCAAAATTCCTATCGGCCACCTAACCGCAGTAACAGGGGTATCCGGCAGCGGTAAGTCCAGTCTGATACGAGGCATATTACGCGCAAACATGGATAGAATAACCTCAAGACCCAAGGCTGATATTGCCATTCAGGATTTTTCAGACTGTTCGAACATCTCTGGGGTTGACTGTTTCTCGCGAGTAATCGAAGTGGATCAATCGCCAATCGGTAAAACATCAAGGTCGTGCCCTGCGACTTATACTGGAATATGGGACGAGGTAAGAAAGCTATTTTCGTCGGCAACTGAGTCGCGGGTTCGAGGATTCGGGCCCGCTCGATTTTCTTTTAATACTAAAGGCGGTCGCTGCGAGGGCTGTGAGGGCCAAGGTATTCAAAAAATAGAGATGAGTTTCTTACCTGATGTACGGACCGT
Organism: uncultured Burkholderiales Genera incertae sedis bacterium; assembly: GCA_905478365.1. Classification (GTDB taxonomy): domain Bacteria; phylum Pseudomonadota; class Gammaproteobacteria; order Burkholderiales; family Eutrophovitaceae; genus Eutrophovita. Next base: position 51 of record CAJQIK010000069.1, on the reverse strand, counting down.
CTGTGAGGTATGTAACGGCGATCGGTTTAGTAAAGATACATTGCAGATTCG
>CAJQIK010000068.1 GCA_905478365.1 uncultured Burkholderiales Genera incertae sedis bacterium | reverse complement strand
GGTTCATCATCAGCAACGTCCATGCAATCGGCATCTGTCCAACTCCCAGCAATAGGTAAACGCAACGACTCCACGACTGATCTACCTGTGCTGAGATAAAGACTCAAGTCTGTCGTTGCAATATCTGACCCGAACCAATCAACTTTTCTGGTCCACGCTAAGATACCGCTTTGACTAATTTTGATTAGGTCGAAGCGCATATTTTTTTCGTTTGGCCGAATGGTTTGGTAGCCCGAGTCTCCGGCGAGAAAGGTCTTTCTGCCCTCACGGGATAAATGTATCAGCCTAAAAGAGCGACAGACTTGTTTTTGACAGATTTTTGAAACATCCACTCCCGGAGAATCTACTGGCTTTCCAGAAATTGCAATATAGGCCTCCTCACGATCTTGGATAGGCTGAACCCAAACCTTTACTGCATCAATGCAATTTTTAACATCTATGCCGTCAGATTGAACGTAATAACAAAATGTTTCAATCAGGGTATCGAATCTTCTAGCTTCGATATTGAGGATATTCCCAAGTTTTTGTTTGACCCAAAACGGATTCGATCGTGAGGTTTGGTAGCCGTCTTGGTCAAGGTTTATTTCCAACACAAATCTTTGACGGTCTGAGTTGTTCGCGTTGATTGATCTCGAGCTCTGATTGGCTTCCATGTTAACTGCATCCTCAGTTGAGAACAGTTGTATTTGATAAACGTTCAGAGCCGTAGACACAATAAGCAACAGCAATAAAACCCAGAAAATAAAGCGACTGATCATATTAAATTAGAGGAATAAGTTGGTTACCAACAATTATACTGATTGTAAATAAATTTAGAGTCACTCAAGTTACCTTTGTTAACGCCTTATTACTCGCTATTTTTATCTGTAATTTAGGATAATGACCTTTTATTCAGTTAAGTTGAGTGTGCGCCAAAGATCTTCTCTAGATTTGGGAGTTGTGAGCTTCGCGGTTGATTTTATTTAAAACTCGTAATCTGGTAACGTATCTACAATATTGAGGTAATAAAGCCTTTGCATCAAAACAGGTTGAATCGCTTGTAATAAATAAAAATACTAAGATAAAAAAGGGGGGCACGGGCATGAAGGGTTCAGATCTATTCATAAAAGCGTTAGAGGAAGAGAATGTCGAATATATTTTTGGTATTCCCGGTGAGGAGAATTTAGATTTCCTCGATAGTCTTTCTCGATCGAAGAAAATCAAGCTGATCTTGACAAGGCACGAACAGGGGGCCGGATTCATGGCTTCTGTTTACGGTCGATTAACAGGCAAAACCGGCGTTTGTATCTCAACCTTGGGCCCTGGAGCAACTAATTTTACGACTTCCGCCGCTTATGCCCAATTAGGTGGTATGCCGATGATGATGATTACTGGACAGAAGCCAGTGAAGAAATCCAAGCAAGGGCGATTCCAAATTTTAGATGTTGTCGAGATGATGAAGCCAATCACAAAGTATGCGCATCAGATTGTTTCTGCAGATAACATCCCGAGTCGAGTGCGTGAGGCTTTTAGACTCGCTGAGGAGGAGAAGCCCGGAGCAGTTCATCTAGAGTTACCAGAGGATATTGCTGACGAGCACTCAGACGAGGTGCCCATTAAAGCCTCTTCTGTTCGTCGTCCGGTTCCTGAAGAGAAGTCTGTTAGGGCGGCGATCGAAAAAATAGCTAAGGCAAAAAGTCCAATTCTAGTCGTGGGTGCTGGAGGGAACCGGAAGCTGACCAGTAAAATGCTGACGGAGCTCGTGAACGAAACTGGCATACCTTTTGTTAGTACGCAGTTGGGTAAAGGGGTTATTGACGAACGTCATCCGCTCTTCATGGGTTGCGCGGCACTGTCAGCCAGCGATTATGTGCACCGAGCAATAGAGGCGGCCGATTTGATTATTAATGTTGGTCACGATGTGATTGAAAAACCGCCTTTCTTCATGAGTCATGGCACAGCTATGGATCAGGTTGAAAATCACTCCTCCGAAAGCGATCCAGTAATGGTTTCCGAGGGTACTCAAGTGATTCACATTTCTTTCAGAAGCGCTGAAGTTGATCCTGTTTATTTCCCTCAGTTAGAGGTGGTGGGCGATATTGCCAATGCAATTTGGCAGATTAAATCAGGTTTGTCAGAGAAGAAGAATCTAAGCTGGGATTTTTCTAGAATGATGGAAGTAAAGGGGCATCACGATAAGAATATCGTTGAAGGTTCGGATGATCCTAGATTCCCTATTTATCCACAGCGTCTCGTGGCCGATATCCGAAAGGCGATGCCCGATGACGGCATGATTTGCTTGGATAATGGCGTGTATAAAATTTGGTTTGCTCGAAACTACACGGCACACCAGTCTAATACCGTTATGCTTGATAACGCTCTTGCAACAATGGGTGCTGGTTTGCCCTCTGCGATGGCGGCACACCTTGTCCATCCAGATCGAAAAGTGATGGCGATTTGTGGGGACGGTGGATTCATGATGAATTCCCAAGAAATGGAAACTGCGGTTCGCTTGAAGATGAACATAATTGTTTTGATTCTGAATGACTCAAGCTACGGCATGATTCGATGGAAGCAAGCGAATATGGGATTTGAGGATTGGGGTCTTGAGTACGGTAACCCAGATTTTGTGAAATATGCTGAGAGTTATGGTGCACACGGTCATCGTGTCAGTAGCTCAGAAAATCTCATGGAAACTCTAGAAAAGTGCTTATCTACCCCGGGGGTTCATTTGATCGATTGCCCAGTAGATTACTCTGAGAATGATGAAATCTTAAATAATAAAATCAAAGCGGATAGCGCAAAGATTTAATTATTTTTATTGATATATTGATCTGAGTTGTCTGCCTGGAAATGCGCTTTAGGCTAACAGGCGGACCTTTACTTTAAGAGGACTTATGCCACAGTTAAAAGAAACGTATCCATATATTTTGGCGAATGAATCTATTTACGCCAACACCGACTTAGCGGTAACTGATAAATACTCAGGTGAAGTTGCAACCAGAGTAGCCTTGGCAGATGCGACTGCAATCGATCGAGGCATACAAGCTGCAGTTGAAGCAGCCGAGCCATTGGCGGACATGGCGACTTATGAAAGACAAGCGGTTTTAGAGCATTGCGTTACTCGGTTTCGTGAGCGTTTTGATGAGATGGCCTACGCACTTTGCGTGGAGGCCGGAAAACCAATTAATGACGCACGTGGTGAGGTAACGCGTTTAATTGATACATTTAAGATTGCGGCAGAGGAAACGACGCGATTTAATGGAGAGCTACAGACTTTGGATATCAGCGCTCGTGCCCGAGGATACAGCGGCATGTGGAAGCGTGTTCCTATTGGGCCGTGCTCGTTTGTTTCGCCATTTAATTTTCCATTAAACTTGGCTGCACATAAAATAGCGCCGGCCATAGCAGTGGGTTGCCCATTCGTGATGAAACCCGCTTCCCGTACTCCGCTCGGTGCGATAATCATCGGCGAGGTGCTAGGAGAAACTAATCTACCTAAGGGCGCGTTCTCTATCTTGCCGTGCTCACGAGATGGAGCGGATTTGTTCACAGTTGATGAACGATTAAAGTTATTGTCATTTACAGGTTCGCCTGGAGTGGGTTGGGATCTTAAAGCGCGCTGTGGCAAGAAAAAGGTTGTGCTGGAGCTCGGTGGTAATGCAGCCGTTGTTGTTGACGCAGATACTGATCTTGATGATGCGGTCACAAGAATTACGTTCGGTGCCTTTTATCAATCGGGACAATCCTGTATTGGTGTGCAGCGTATTCTCATTCACGAAGATATTTACGAAACCTTGAAGAGCAAACTTGTCGAGAAGGCTGCATCTTTGATCGCAGGTGACCCAAAGGATGAGAAAACGTTTGTTGGGCCTATGATTGCGGAAAGTGAGGCGGTCAGGCTTGAAGGTTGGGTCAATGAGGCCAGGGACGCTGGTGGCGTTATTCTTTGCGGTGGTAACCGGGAGGGAGCAATGCTGGATGCCACGCTGATGGAGAATGTTCCCGCTGAAGCAAAGGTATGTACCGAAGAGGCTTTCGGGCCTGTCGCGATACTGCAGAAATTTTCTACTTGGGATCAGGCTATTGATATGGTGAATGACTCTAAGTTCGGATTGCAGGCTGGGATATTTACGCGTGATTTTTATAAGATACAGAAAGCTTGGGATAAACTTGATGTGGGTGGTGTTGTTGTTGGAGACGTACCTTCATATCGCGTTGATAACATGCCTTATGGTGGTGTTAAAGATTCTGGTTTAGGAAGAGAGGGTGTCCGATTTGCGATGGAAGACATGTCGGAAATACGTAATCTCGTGATTCGCACAATACCCTCTGCTTAGTGAGAAAACTTGTTAAGTGTTGACCAAATTTTCTTTAAATGATTCACGATAAAGTTCTCATAGAAGGTAGGTAGTGGTTCAAGGGTTTATAGCGTCATCTGTTCTTTGTTCGGCCGTGGTTTTCAGTCAGATTGCGTACGCGATCGTTGATGTCGAGTCATTACGAAATAGAGCTGGAAATGAGACTGGATATTCATCTTCCGGAAATTTGCAAGCATCAGGGGCTTCAGGTAATTCGGATCGGGCTGATGTGAGCTTTTCGGCGTTGTTGCAATATCTCGGTAACGGGTTTAGCAATTTGTTTGTTATAGGAAGTGAGTACGGGGAAACTTCAGGTAATAGAAGTGCGGATGAGCAACTTATTCACCTTCGCCATACGCGGGTCTTGACCAAGCGCTCGGATTGGGAGGTCTTTTCCCAATTGCAGCAAAATGAATTTACGCGGTTAGAAGAACGTACCTTGCTCGGCTCTGGTATTCGTCTTGGGTTCGGTGATCATTTAGACTCTCGTCTGTATCTCGGGCTAGGTGCCTTCTATGAATCAACTCGTAATGAGAATGAGAGTGCCAGAGAAATGGGGCGCTCAAATATTTACGTGTCGCATAGAAAAAAAACATCGAAGGACATATCGTTTATAACGACCGCTTACTTACAAAATAAGTTGGATGATCCAGATGATCAGCGTGCTATTGGGAGCTTTTCAATGTCGATACCCGCGACGGAGAATCTTGATTTCACGATTTCGGTAAATGTAGAGCATGATTCCCGTTCGCCGATTGGTGTAGAGAAAACTGACTGGACGTATAAAACTGGATTTGGCTGGAAGTTCTGAATATATATTTGTGCAAGTTGACACAGAAGGCGTCATTGTCGTGTTCAGCTTGAAACGCTTCAAAGAGGTAAAATTAGGGGTTATATGTGGACTTTCCGCTCGTTTAGATAAAACAAGCAGTAATTGAGGTATGAATGATTAATGTAACACTACCAGATGAATCGGTCAGGTCGTTTGAGGAAGCCTTGTCAGTTGGGGCAATTGCTAGATCTATTGCACCCAGCCTGGGAAAAGCCGCTATAGCCGGTCGTTTTGACGGCCAGCTTGTCGACCTAAATCACGTCGTTACTACTGATGGGCAGTTGGCGATTATTACGGCGAAGGACGACGATGGAGTTGAGGTTATTCGTCATTCTACGGCCCATTTATTAGCTCATGCTGTTAAGGAGTTATTCCCGAGCGCGCAAGTGACTATTGGACCTGTCATAGACGATGGTTTTTATTACGACTTTTCTTTTGAGCGGGCCTTTACTCCTGAAGACTTACTCGCGATCGAGAAAAAAATGAAACAGCTCGCGAAAAAAGATCTGAAAATTGAGCGCTCAGTGCGTGAGCG
>CAJQIK010000067.1 GCA_905478365.1 uncultured Burkholderiales Genera incertae sedis bacterium | reverse complement strand
ACGATGGTTTTTATTACGACTTTTCTTTTGAGCGGGCCTTTACTCCTGAAGACTTACTCGCGATCGAGAAAAAAATGAAACAGCTCGCGAAAAAAGATCTGAAAATTGAGCGCTCAGTGCGTGAGCGAGATGACGCGAGTAACTATTTTCTCTCTCTTGGGGAGGCCTATAAGTCAGAAATTATTAGAGACTTGCCGGAGAGCGAAGAGCTATCTCTTTACTCCCAAGGCGATTTTACGGACTTGTGCCGTGGTCCTCATGTTCCTTCTACTGGCAAATTGAAGATTTTTAAACTTTTAAAGGTGGCTGGAGCATATTGGAGGGGGGATTCTAAAAATGCGATGCTCCAAAGGATTTACGGCACTGCTTGGGGTAATCAAGAGGACCTCGATGCGTATCTCTTTAAGTTGGAGGAGGCGGAGAAGCGTGATCATCGGAAGCTTGGTAAACAGCTTGATCTCTTTCACAGCCAGGAGGAAGCGCCGGGGATGGTTTTTTGGCGTCCAAAAGGCTGGCAGTTATGGCAACAGGTTGAGCAATACATGCGTGGTGTCTACCAAGAGAATGGATATCAAGAGGTTAAGTGTCCCCAGATATTAGATGTGTCCTTATGGAAGAAATCGGGGCATTGGGATAATTTTAGAGAAAATATGTTTTTTACGGCATCCGAGAATCGCGAATACGCCGTTAAGCCAATGAATTGCCCTGGTCATGTGCAAATATTTAATAGCGGGCTGCGTAGCTATCGTGATCTGCCTCTCCGGTACGGAGAATTTGGAGGGTGTCACCGGAATGAGCCATCGGGTGCGCTGCATGGTCTTATGCGGGTACGGGCTTTTACTCAGGATGATGGGCACATCTTCTGTACCGATCAACAAATTGAGAAAGAAGTTGTTAACTTTCATACACTTGCGCTCAAAACTTATAGTGATTTTGATTTTAAAGACGTGTCTATTAAGTTAGCGTTAAGGCCCGAGCAGCGCTTAGGCGACGATTCGGTGTGGGATCACTCGGAAACGGCTCTTCGTCGTGCCTTAGAAACCTGCGGCGTCCGTTGGGAGGAGCTGCCTGGTGAAGGCGCATTCTATGGGCCGAAGATTGAGTATCATTTAAAGGACTCGATTGGTCGATCCTGGCAATGCGGTACGATCCAAGTTGATTTTATGATGCCGCAAAGACTAGGCGCTGAATATGTGGCCGAGGACAACGCTCGCAAAACCCCTGTAATGCTGCATCGAGCGATTGTCGGGTCGATGGAGCGTTTCATAGGCATTGTGATTGAGCATCATGCTGGGGCTTTACCCTTGTGGCTGTCACCGACTCAAATCGTTGTTATGAATGTGGCTGACCGTCATGCTGATTACGCTCAAGATGTCATTAAACAGTTGATCGAAAGAGGTTTCCGAGCCGCACCAGACTTGAGAAACGAAAAGATAACCTATAAAATCCGCGAGCACAGTCTTCAGAAGCTCCCATATCAGTTAATTATTGGCGATAAGGAAGTTGAATCGAAAGAAGTCGCAGTTCGGTGTAGAGGTGGTGAAGATTTAGGACAAATGTCCATGGAAGCATTGTACGAACGTTTGAATACCGAGCTTGCCGCAAAGCGTTAGCTCATTTTGAAATTTAATTAGTTTAGGAGGTTGTACTCATAGCCCGAGAAAAAGAAGCCCGAATTAACGAGGAGATTACGGCGCCTCAAATCAGATTGGTTGGTATCGAAGGAGAACCGATCGGCGTAATGGAAATTAGTGAGGCACTCGCGAAAGCGGAAGAAGCTGAAATTGATTTAGTTGAAATTGCACCTGCAGCAGCTCCACCTGTGTGTCGCTTGATGGATTATGGGAAGTTCAAGTACAACGAGCAAAAAAAGAAGCAGGACGCTAAAGCCAAGCAGAAGCAAATTCAGGTAAAAGAAATTAAGTTTCGACCCGGCACGGATGAAGGCGATTATCAAATTAAATTACGTAATTTAATTAAGTTTTTGACTGATGGCGATAAGACAAAGGTGACATTGAGATTCAGAGGGCGTGAAATGGCTCACCAAAATCTCGGAGCAAGGCTGCTTGAGCGTGTGAGGAGTGATCTTGAAGATCATGGCCAAGTAGAACAGTTTCCAAAAATGGAAGGCAGGCAGATGGTGATGGTCGTCGCGCCGCTAAAGCCTGAAGAGAAACAAAAACGACAAAAAATGAAGGCCGCAGCTTTAGAAAACGAAAAGTTACAAAAATCGTTATAATTTGCGGCTCGGCCAGTATAGGTCGTGGACACATGCAAAGAAAAAGGGATTGCAGGTCATAAAGTTCTCGCCGTTAGAGACACCTGATAGTCTTATAAAATAAGGAGGCGTAATGCCGAAAATGAAAACCAAACGAGGCGCAGCCAAGCGCTTCAAGATCGGTGGTTCCGGTCGCATCAAAAGAACTCAGGCGAATCTGAGACATATCCTCACGAAAAAAACGACGAAACGTAAGCGTCACCTACGTGGAACTGTTTCTGTAGCGGCTGGTGATCAAGCGGCTATTCGTGCAATGCTACCGTACGCATAAAGGGGAGTTAAGATGCCAAGAGTAAAAAGAGGTGTAGTTGCGAGAGCGCGACACAAAAAAGTTTTAGAACAAGCCAAAGGTTTTCGCGGTCGAAGGAAAAATGTTTATCGCGTAGCCAAACAGGCTGTTATGAAGGCGGGTCAGTATGCCTATCGTGATAGAAGGACGAAGAAGCGTGAATTTAGAGCACTTTGGATAATCCGTATCAATGCAGCTGCGCGGGCATGCGGGTTAACATACAGCACGCTTATCAACGGCCTAAAAAAATCTTCAGTTGAGGTTGATCGTAAGGTTTTGGCGGATTTGGCGTACCATGACCCAGTAGCGTTTGAGAAGATAGCTGAGCAAGCACGTGCAGGATTAGCCTCTTAGAGATTGATTGGATAACAAAGGAGGCCGAACTGGCCTCCTTTTTTGTTTGTGAAAGTAGCCATGCAAGAATTAGACAAAATAGTTACTGAAGCCAAGCATGCCTTTCAAGCTGCGAGAACGCTGGCGGAGCTAGATCAGACCAAAGGGCAGTTCCTTGGTAAACAAGGGGTTTTGACGGACCTTAGAAAAGGTTTAGGCAAAGTATCCGCTGAAGAGCGTCCAATTTTGGGTGCCAAATTCAACAATCTAAAAACCGAATTAGAAGGTCTTTTAGAGAATCGAAAAAACGAGCTTAAGGCTCAAGCCCTTAAAGAACGTATTGAGAACGAAAAAATAGATGTAACTTTGCCAGGGCGAAAACAATCATTAGGTGGTTTGCATCCGGTGACTCGCACGTTGAACCGAGTAACCGAATTATTCTCAACCATGGGGTTCAGTGTTGCGAGTGGTCCGGAGATCGAAGATGACTACTATAACTTCACCTCCTTGAATCAGCCTGAAGATCATCCCGCTAGGTCGATGCATGATACTTTCTATCTCGATGGAGAGCAGCACTTACTGCGAACACATACATCGCCTATTCAAATCCGGTATATGGAGAACAATGAACCGCCAATTCGTATTGTCGCGCCTGGACGAGTTTATCGTGTAGATTCTGATGCGACTCACTCTCCAATGTTTCATCAAATTGAAGGATTATGGATTGATGATCGAGCGACGTTCGCTGATCTAAAGGGAACTGTCAGAGAGTTTTTACGACGCTTTTTTGAAAAAGAGGACTTGGAAGTTCGGTTTAGGCCATCTTATTTTCCGTTCACAGAGCCTTCAGCCGAAATCGATATGACCTTTAAGGATGGTTGGCTCGAGATTGGCGGCTGTGGCATGGTACATCCCAAAGTGCTGAATAATGTCAATATCGATACTGAGCGCTATCAAGGATTTGCGTTTGGCATGGGTTTAGATCGCCTTGCGATGCTGCGCTACGGCGTAACCGATTTACGACTTTTCTTTGAAAATGATTTGCGATTTCTATCGCAGTTTCATGCCTAACGGAGAAGTAATTTTTTATGAAATTTTCTGAAAATTGGTTGCGTTCAGTTTGTCCGACATCGCTTACGACCGAGGCGCTATCGAATGCGTTGACTATGGCTGGCTTAGAGGTCGAGTCTGTAGAGCCAGTTGCCAAAAATTTAGATGGCGTTGTTGTCGGGTTAATTACTGATACGCGTCCGCATCCCAACGCAGAGCGTTTAAAAATATGTGATGTAGACGTTGGGTCTCCGGAGAAACTTCAAATTGTTTGTGGGGCACCTAATGCTTCAACAGGGATGAAGGTGCCCACAGCGCTGGTAAAAGCGCGTTTACCCGGCGGTCTTGTCATTAAGAAAGCAAAGCTTAGAGGTGAACTCTCGCAAGGTATGCTTTGCTCCGCTAGTGAACTTGAGATTGGCGATGATTCATCCGGTTTGATGAGCCTTGATCAAGATATCGTTGTTGGCTCAGACATTCGCGATATATTCGATTTGAACGACAATGTGTTTACGTTGAAATTAACTGCGAATAGGGGCGACTGTCTTTCAATTATGGGTATTGCCCGCGAATTGCAGGCAATCGATGGCGTCACTGCACAACACCCAAACGTAGACGAGGTAGCTTCTCTGAGTTCTGGAGCAATATCGGTGACAGTTGATAATGTGCAGGCTTGTCCGCTCTACCTGGGCTTGAGTATTAATGGTGTTAATGCGAATAGTAAGACACCTGATCATATTTTGCGGAAGTTAGAGCGCTCTGGGGTTCGTGGCATCAGCCCTATTGTAGATTTAACGAATTACGTGATGCTGGAGTTTGGCCAGCCTATGCACGCCTTTGATCGAGATAAGCTTAAAGGTAATATCGTTGTTCGATCTGGCCAAAAAGACGAGACCTTAGAACTTCTTAATGGTCAGTCCTTAAATGTCGCTGAGGATATGTTGCTGATCACAGATGAGTCTGGACCTATCGCTTTAGCGGGCATTATGGGTGGGTCGTCCACTGCAGTTGATGAGGGCACAACGAGTCTATTTCTTGAGGCTGCAGTATTTTCAACACAATCTGTTGCAGGGAAATGGCGAACATTGGGTTTCTCCACCGACGCTCTTCATCGGTTTGAACGAGGTGTTGATTCTCACGGAACGCAAATAGCGCTGTGGCGCCTCGCTAATTTAATTATTGAAATTTGTGGTGGCGAGGTCGAGGCTTTAGTTAAAACTGGAGTGACTTCGAATGAGAGGCAAGCAATTATTTTTCGACCGGAACGCGTACATCGATTAATCGGAATAGATGTTTCGATTGATCGAATGAAGAAAATTTTTGAGTTATTGGATATGACAGTATGTTCTGAGGCAGGACATCTGTCTGTTACCCCGCCAACTTATCGATTTGATCTCGAGTTAGAGGAAGATTTAATCGAGGAGATTATTCGCATAGAAGGCTTTGACAAGCTTCCAAGCACGCTACCTGTTTCTGAGACCTCGATGTTGCCTCGATCTGAGGAGTCGAGTTGGGGTGAACGCTTGAAAGTAGATCTCCAACGCAAAGGATATCAGGAAGTTATTACATACAGTTTCGTTGATGCTTCTTTGGAGGGTGATTTTGGAGTAAAGCGTAGAGGCATTTCTTTGATGAACCCGATTGCTGAACAGTACACAGTGATGCGCACTAATCTCTTAGGAAGCTTAGCATTGGTTGTACAAAGGAATCTCAGTCATAAAGTAGACCGTATTCGAATATTTGAAACAAGTCTTTGTTTTGAGCGGGATGATGCTGGGGAAATTAACCAAATCAATAGAATAGCCGGGATGGTTACTGGCGGGGTAGCCCCAGAGCAGTGGGGGGCGACCGATCGAGCCGTTGATTTTTTCGATGTAAAAGGTGACTTGGAGCAAATACTCAACATTAAAGACATGAAATTTTCCGTTGGGGAACATGAAAGTTTTCACCCGGGGAAAGTAGCGTCAATTTTGGTTGGTGGTACTTACGTGGGGACTGTTGGGGAATTGCACCCAGAGCTAAGTCAAAAATATGATTTGGGTTCAAGCGTTGTGGCTTTTGAGTTGAATCTTGACGCTCTGCCTGATTCTGACATCCCAGTTTACCGCGCCTACTCAAAGCTTCCTGGAGTGCGGCGAGACTTAGCAGTCGAGATTGACGCTGATACACAGGTGGGCGCGATCGTGAGTGATATCGATGCTGAAAATATCCAGTATCTAAAAGAAGTAACGTTGTTTGATGTTTATTCAGGTAAAGGGGTTGCTGAAGGTAAAAAAAGTGTAGCACTAGGTATTATGTTCCAAGATGAACAAAAAACCCTTACGGATGAAGAGGTTGAGAAGTCGGTGTCACTAGTGTTAAAGTTACTAAAACAACGATTTAATGCGGTGCAAAGAATATGAGGGTTAATTGAAATGACGCTGACTAAGGCGGAGCTGTCAGATTTGCTTTTTGAGAAACTAGGGTTAAATAAGACCGAGGCGAAGGATTTCGTGGAGACTTTTTTTGAGCAAATTAGGGAGTGCCTTGAAAAAGGTGAGGATGTGAAGTTATCGGGTTTTGGTAATTTTCAATTAAGAAATAAGAGCCAAAGGCCAGGACGAAATCCTAAGACTGGTGAGGCAATACCGATTTCCGCCCGGCGTGTTGTGACATTTCATCCCAGTCAAAAATTTAAACATCGTGTTGAGCTGAACCATCGATCGGAAAAAGCTGAGACTTAACCGCGCTGAGGTAAAAGTTGGTTTACTCAATACCAGACAAGCGTTACTTCACCATCGGGGAAGTCAGTAAGCTTTGTGGCATCAAGCCCCACGTATTGAGGTACTGGGAGCAAGAGTTTTCAGAGCTTCAGGCCATAGACCGGCGCTCGAAGCGTCGCTATTACCAAAAGAAAGATGTCTTACTCGTTCTCAGGATCAGGGAGTTACTTCGTGACGAGGGATTCACGATCAATGGTGCACGTTTAAGACTGAGCGAGACATCTGAAAAAACGAAGCCAAAGTCCATCATGGATCATAAAGCAATTGAGTATAAGGAATTGATGGAGATTCTGACAATACTCAAAGGTGACTAGTGGTCGGTCTGATATAATCACAATTTCTGTGGAATCATCGGGGCGTAGCGCAGCCTGGTAGCGTACCTGCATGGGGTGCAGGGGGTCGTGAGTTCGAATCTCACCGTCCCGACCAATGATAAATGTTAGAACTCGGCGCGGTGGCTGATGCTCATGATAAGAAAACTAATATTCCCTCTGATATGAAGATACTTGTCAGTAATGACGACGGCTTTTTCGCCCCAGGATTAAAAGCACTTGCCGACTCGTTGACAAAGGTCGGGGAAGTTACTGTAGTGGCTCCGAATAAAGATTGTAGTGGGGCGAGTAATTCCCTAACACTTGACCGACCCTTAGTTGTTAATCGACATGATAAAGACACTTATTCAGTGAACGGGACTCCGGCTGACTGCGTTCACTTAGCAATTACTGGATTATTAAGCGAAGCTCCCGATATTGTTGTATCCGGTATCAATAATGGTGCGAACATGGGGGAGGATACGATTTATAGTGGGACAGTCGCCGCCGCCATGGAGGGTTTCATGCTGGGCGTACCTGCGTTAGCAGTTTCTTTGACGAGTAGGCAAGGTGCCCACTTTAAAACTGCCGCAACTGTTGCTGCCGATATCGTTGCAGAATTTGAATTAGGTAAATTTGATGAAAAGTTCTTATTAAATATAAATGTGCCTGACGTTGACATGGGTCAGCTCAATGGCACACAAATCACGCGGCTAGGAGCGAGACACAAGGCTCATGGTGTCGTGGAATCTAAGAATCCAAGAGGGCAAACGGTGTACTGGATCGGAGCCGCCGGAGAAGTTAAAGATCGAAGTGATGGTACGGATTTCGGATCTATTTCAAACAACTGTGTTTCTATCACGCCACTTCAAGTAGATTTAACCGATACTTCAGTTGGTACTCGGTACGAATTTCTTAGTCGTTAGTAGTTTTCGATTGCAGCTTTTGAATTGATCGTGAGTCTCTCGGGTGACAATAAAGTTGGAATAGGAATGACTTCCGAGCGTACTCGGAAGAGGATGATCGACCGTTTGCGGGACAGCGGCGTTGAAGATGAGATTGTTCTTCAGGCGATGAACGCAGTACCTCGACATTTTTTTGTAGAAGAGGCCTTAGCTAGCCGAGCTTATGATGATCTTTCATTACCCATAGGATCGGCTCAAACTATTTCTAGGCCACTTACCGTGGCGCGCTCTTGCGAACTCGCTAGAAATCAAACATCTCTCAAACGAGTTCTCGAAATCGGCACTGGATGTGGCTATCAAGCGGCTGTATTGTCACGAATAGCAAAAGAAGTTTATTCTATAGAGAGGATCGGTTCTTTACTTGGCAGCGCGCGAGTGCGGCTGAGGAGTCTAAACTGTCATAATGTTCGCGTTAAACATGCAGATGGTTCAAGTGGGCTAGAGTCTTTGTATCCTTTGGATGCAATTATTGTTGCAGCAGGCGCTGTTGATCTGCCAGAGCACTTAATCGACTTGTTATCGGAAAATGGGCGATTGATCATTCCCCTTGGCAGAGATAAACAGTTCCTAACAGAAGTAATCAAGCTAAAGGTAGGGCACGAGCTAGTTACACATGAAGAAGTAAGTTTTGTCCCATTCTTGAGTGGTGTTGTTGTAAAGTAAAGGTCATGCGAGAGCGATCGACTTCAAATATACTCTACTGGATGGTGATATTCACCCTAGTAATAACTGCAAAAGGGTGTGGAACTACCCAGGGTACGGCACCCATTAAGGATTACTCACCAGCACCTGATATCTCCACCAGTTCTGATAAAACTCAAAAAAAATCAGTCGGTAAAAAGCAAAGTACTTCAAAGAAAATTAATGCGAGCGGTGAAAGCATTAAAGCTGCTCAGTATAGGGTAAAGGCTGGTGACACTCTTTACAGTATTTCTATTCAATTCGGCGTTGACCACAAGGAACTCGCGCAGTTTAACGGTATAGATGATACAAATGTAATTCATGTTGGACAAATACTTAAGATACCAAAAACTGCCGCTAAAGCTAAAGTAGAACCAAAGCCTGATGTTCGTTCCCAGGATCCTCCTCCGTTAGCTTCTTCAGGGCTAGGCACTTGGAGATGGCCTGTTAACGGTTCTCTTAAATATCGATATATGGAGCGGGTCAGTGAGAGAGGAAAAGGCGTTGGAATTGAGGTAAATAAAGAGACTGCTGTTTTTGCGGCAGCTCCAGGGAAAGTTGTCTATAGTGGCAGTGGATTACGCGGATACGGAAAACTACTCATTATCAAGCACAATGAAAGCTTTTTAAGTGTTTATGCCCATAACAGTCAGTTGTTGTCGAGTGAGGGACAGTTCATAGCGCAGGGACAACAAATAGCGATCATCGGGGCTGAGAACCAAAGTAGCGTTTTACATTTTGAGGTAAGGCGAAAAGGTAAACCGGTAGACCCACTAAAATATCTTCCTAAAAGATAATTCGTTACTCTTGTTAAAGGAGTGACCGTGAACTCAAGTTAATTAAAAGACGTAAGTCTGATTAGAAATTTCAGTTCCTAATTCGTCAAACGTTGCTTCTGAGAATTGTATTTCCGACGAATTATTATCAACTAGCAGTAAGGATGTGGCTCGAGTCCCGTAGTCTGGTGTCATAATGAACATTGGCGACAAGGTGCGCTCTCGTTCTATCGGCACTCCAGAATCCGGTAACAATTCATCTGAAGGTATAGTTTTCTCGGACATGAATTGCAATACGTCCTCAAATTGAATTACGTCATTTTTTTTTATCAGTCCTCGAAGGTGTTTTTTTCCACTTACCACCTTTGGCCAATGGGTATCAAGCAAATGGTTACTCAACCCGTAAATGCCAGGTTTGTTGATCGACGCCTCTGGTTTAATTTTTTCCGTTTGTCTATTCGTAATGTAATTTATTGACGAGAGGTCACCGACTAATAAGTTAAAGCCGCTGTAAGCTGCCAGGTCGTTCTTCAATCCAGAAACATACAATTCCGGTGTCATCCCAGCCGATAAGTATTCGGTAGTTAAATGCCCCCGGGATTTTTTTGGCTCCTTTGCTTCAGTTTGTTCTCTAAAGTTTGTAACTACAGCCCATCGACCGGATCTAGTCACGCCCATCCAAGTCCCTAGCGCTTCTAAGTCTTGCCCAGCCGTAATGTCTGGATTACTCGGCCATTGATGGGCAAGAGCTGAAGGCCTTTTGTGATATTCGTCTCTATTCGATGCGACGATCAATGAGTACTTAGGATGAGCTTTCCAAGCAACTAGCACCAGGCACATGCTAAATGAGCCTTACGGCATTGATACTGATCGAATCGGAAGTCTTGAGTTTGTCATCATCGATGTTATTAATGTGGATTACTGCGAGCCCCTCTTGGTTATCGCTTTCGTTAGCCTTTCTCGATGTATGGCAGACTATGCCACAGGGCGTACCTTCTGAAGTGAAAATAGCTGTCCCTTGATCAATCAGGGAATCAGAACGGAAATGACACAGTTTTCGTTTTACAGAGCCCAAATATTTTGTTCGCGCAACGATCTCCTGTCCTGGGTAACATCCTTTTGTAAAACTTACGCCTTTATGTTTTTCAAGGTTTATCATTTGGGGTAAAAATTGTTCTTTGGTCGCGTCTCCAATGTTCACGATACCGTTTCGGATATTTTCAATTTCCCAATGCTCAAATTGCGATAGTAAATAGCTTTGTGTTGTTTTGACCCAAAATGATTCTAATGAGTCGAATGGGCATAGTATGAGCCCTTGCCTTGAGTTTATTTCTAGTATTTCGTTATCTAATTCATCGAGTTCTCTAATGCTAATTTTTGCGCCAGCCTGCGCTATTACTCCGACAATCGCAAGCGCATCATTCTCATTTATGGAGACCTTCGCTCTTAAAATGAAACGGGAGATTCTTGATATAAACTCGTCAACTAAATCGTTAGGTAACAGTAGATTAAAAGAATTTGCGTTACGTATCACATAGGGTGTAGCAATTAGACGCCCCTTTGGGTTGCAGTAACCCGATCGAGTCAAAGATTTTATTTTTATATTTTTTACATCACTAGTTAACTGGGAATCAAGAAATGCCTCTGCGTCTGGCCCTGAGACATCAATAACAGATTGGTTAAATATTGGTGTCATTATTAATTTACTGCCAATGGTCGTATCTGCACCTTTTTTTTGATTCGCTAATTGTTGTTTTTTGAGAATAGGAGCCCACTTTAGTTTTTGTGTTTCAGATCGGTTCGGCATTATTAAGCTTTCGGATGGCAAGTTGTATTTGATGCGGTCATACCTAAATCTGGGTAGTCAGTACTGAAGTGTAAGCCACGACTTTCTTTACGTTGTAACGCGCAGCGAACAATCAACTGAGACACTTCGACTAAGTTTCGAAGCTCCAGAAGATCGCGAGTTACTTTAAAATTTGAGTAGTAATCTCTAATTTCCTCTTCCAAAAGCTTCAGTCGGTGTTCTGCCCGCTCAAGTCGTTTCGTTGTTCTGACTATACCCACATAGTTCCACATGAATCGCCGGAGCTCATCCCAGTTATGAGCAATGATGACTTCTTCGTCAGAATCAGTCACTCGGCTCTCATCCCATTCCTTTATGGGCTCTAAGCAGTTCTGTGTTGAGCTAAGTATATGATTGACTGTCTGCTCTGAAAAGACTAAACACTCAAGCAGTGAGTTACTGGCTAGCCTATTAGCCCCATGAAGCCCTGTATGCGCTGTTTCTCCAACAGCATAAAGTCCATCGATATCCGTTAGTCCATTGAGCGAGGTATTCAATCCTCCACATGTGTAGTGAGCAGCGGGTACTACGGGGATAGGTTCTATTGATGCGTCGATGCCTAACTCTAAGCACCGCTTATAAATATTGGGAAAATGTGTTTTTATGAATTCGAGGCCTCGATGAGAAATATCGAGATACACACAGTCAACACCATGTTTTTTCATTTCTGCATCGATACTTCTTGCCACGATATCTCGCGGAGCCAACTCGGCTCTGGGGTCATAATCAGGCATAAATCGATGGCCATTAGGCAGTAGCAGCATCCCACCTTCACCACGAAGCGCTTCCGAAATCAAAAATGACTTTGCCTCAGGATGATATAAACATGTCGGGTGAAACTGAATGAATTCCATGTTTGAGACACTGCATCCGGCTCTCCAGCCAATTGCGATACCGTCTCCTGTGGATGTATCCGGGTTGGTGGTATACAGGTAACTCTTCCCAGCCCCACCAGTCGCTAGAATGACTGCTGGTGCTTGAATGGCGACTACTGAGTCCTGAATAGAATTTAGAACGTAAATTCCACAGCAAACTGCGTGATTGGTATCTGTGTCTATTTTGGTGATTAGATCAATACCTACATGATTTTCAAGGACGGTAATATTCGGGTGCGTTCGAACTCGTTCTTCGAGCGTTGTTTGAACGGCGTGTCCCGTAGCGTCATCCGCATGAATAATTCGTCGGAAACTATGCCCACCTTCCATGGTCAGGTGTAGTCCGGATGATGCGTTTGTATCCTTTGTAAAATTCACGCCTTGATTGATTAACCACGCTATTCCATCGGCCCCTTTTTCAACAACCAGTTGAGTCACTTCGGGGTCGCTCAGGTGTGCGCCGGCTAGTATCGTATCGTTGACGTGGGACTCGTGCGTGTCAAAAGCGTCGACTACCGCGGCAATACCGCCTTGGGCCCAATTACTCGCACCATCGAGCATATTTTTTTTCGTTACGATTGCAACTTTGCGGTGTGGGGCTAACTTAAGCGCACTTGCCAACCCCGCCAAACCGCTACCTAGGATTACTACATCGAAATTGATCACTGGGTCTATAATGGAGATTATCGAAAGAACCCTAGGGTATCGTAATTATGTCCTTCAATATAGGTTACTTTGGGTTTATCTAATTTGCCTTATTTTAGGTAAATTTTAGGGAACTCATGCGGCATTCAAGTACTCACACTCCTGTATCTTCATATTATAGGGGCTCCACCATGGACTTATCATTAAATACCTATTTAGATTTACCAGAAAATGGCATTAAAAAACAACAATCTGGTAAGCTCGTGACCATGACAGAACGCGAAAAAGATCACAGCCTCGTTCAACGCGTCCAGCGTGGGGACAAGGTTGCC
This sequence comes from uncultured Burkholderiales Genera incertae sedis bacterium, assembly GCA_905478365.1. Taxonomy (GTDB): domain Bacteria; phylum Pseudomonadota; class Gammaproteobacteria; order Burkholderiales; family Eutrophovitaceae; genus Eutrophovita. The sequence continues at coordinate 574 of CAJQIK010000067.1, read as the reverse complement.
TTTGAGATGCTATTTACAAAATATCAGCGGCGGGTCAGTCGGCTTGTATCTCGGTTCGTGCGCTCGGACGCAGAGGTTGAGGATATTGTCCAAGAGTCCTTTATAAAAGCCTACCGGGCACTGGGATCCTTTCGGGGAGACAGCGCCTTTTACACATGGCTATACAGGATCGCTGTAAATACGGCGAAGAATTACTTGGTGGCAGCATCGAAGCGGCCAATTTCGTTAACTCAATTCGAAAAAAACGATGATGATGACTTTGAGGAGGATCACTTCATGAGCGATGCGGCCACTCCCGAGTCGGAGCTCATTACAAAACAAATCGCTGAAACGGTGAACAAAACCATGAATGAATTGCCCGCGGACCTTCGAGAGGCAATTATGCTTCGGGAAATCGAAGGGATGAGTTATGAGGACATTGCAGATTCAATGGGGTGCCCAATAGGAACAGTAAGGTCAAGAATATTTAGGGCTCGTGAAGCGATTTCGCAAAAAATTAAACCCATGTTGGATGTGGGAGAAGGAAAAAGATGGTAGACAAAGAAAAAATCTCTGGTCTTGTGGATGGAGAGAT
>CAJQIK010000066.1 GCA_905478365.1 uncultured Burkholderiales Genera incertae sedis bacterium | reverse complement strand
GCCCAACTCTACGGTTATGGTCGAGGGGATTAATCTTGTAAAGAAACATCAGAAGGGGAATCCGATGACTGGTGCGGCGGGCGGCATCAACACCAAGGAGATGCCAATTCAACGTTCTAATCTCGCCGTGTACAACCCAGCGACTGAGAAGGGTGATCGTGTTGGTGTAAAGACGCTAGAGGATGGTTCTCGTGTACGTATTTTTCGCTCTAACGGCGAGATGGTGGATTCTTGAAAGGTTATGAATGAGTAATGACGCGAATCAAAATACCCAGCAACAGTCGAGTAAGGCTCGGTTGGCGGAGGTATATAAGTCTGAGGTAATACCTGGACTCGTAAAGGAATTTAACTATAAGTCCGTTATGGAGGTCCCGCGTATCACAAAGATTGTTCTTAATATGGGGGTCGGGGAAGCTGTGGCTGACAAGAAGGTCCTCGATCATGCTGTAGGAGACATGACTCTTATAGCGGGACAAAAGCCAATTATTACAAAGGCAAAGAAGTCAATTGCGGGCTTCAAAATACGTGACGGATATCCGATCGGGTGCAAAGTTACGCTTCGGGGACCAAGAATGTATGAATTCTTGGATCGATTGATTTCTGTTGCAATTCCAAGAATTAGAGATTTCCGCGGTATATCAGCTAAGTCATTCGATGGACGCGGTAACTTCAATATGGGTGTTAGAGAGCAAATAATTTTTCCCGAAGTTGAGTATGACAAGATTGACGTGTTGCGTGGTTTGAACGTGACTATTACGACAACCGCAAAGACCGACGAGGAAGCACGTTCCTTGCTGTCGGCTTTTCGTTTTCCTTTTAGGAATTGAGGATCTAATGGCTAAAAAATCTATCATCCACCGAGACGTGAAACGTCGCTTAACCGTTGCAAAGTATGCGGAAAAAAGAGCGGAAATTGATACTGTATTGAAAAGCAGTCAATCTTCAGAAGAAGAGAAATATCTAGCGCGACAAGCGCTGCAAAAATTACCACGAAATTCCAGTCCAGTTCGATTGCGAAATCGCTGCGCACTGACCGGAAGGCCTCGTGGGGTTTATAGTAAATTTGGTCTTGCCCGAGGAAAACTTCGTGAAATCGCGATGCGAGGTGAGGTCCCTGGAATTATTAAAGCGAGTTGGTAGGAGAGTGCAACTATGAGTATGAGTGATCCAATCGCTGACATGTTGACGAGAATCAGAAACGCTCAGATGGCAGAAAAGAGCAACGTCAAGATGCCATTTAGCAATGTGAAGAAAGCCATTGCGCAGGTGCTTATCGATGAAGGATATATCGATGGCATGTCTGTGGTCGGCGAAAATGAGAAAAAGCCTGAGTTAGAACTCTCGCTTAAGTACTATTCTGGTCGACCTGTTATTGAGAAAATTGAGCGCGTGAGTCGTCCTGGACTTCGTATTTATAAGGGAGCGCAAGATATACCAAGCGTCATGAATGGTCTTGGAGTCGCGATCGTTTCTACGCCCAAGGGAGTTATGACAGACCGTAGGGCGAGAAAAACAGGTATTGGTGGTGAGGTACTCTGCATCGTCGCTTAATAGCGGGGATGTATACGATAAAAATATAAGATTCGATTTGGAGTAATAGAAAAATGTCACGTATTGGAAAGAATCCAATTAATGTTCCTTCGGGGACTCAAGTTGCGATCTCTGGCAGCAAGGTAGAGGTCAAAGGCGCGCTTGGCGTTTTGAGTCGCGAGATTAGTGAGCTAGTTAAGGTCACTCAAGAAGGTGACGTCGTTTCCGTAGCTCCAGTTGGAGACAGCAGAGAGGCAAGAGCGCTCTATGGTACAACGCGGGCCGTTATTGCCAATATGGTGACGGGTGTGACCTCAGGATTTGAAAAAAAACTTACACTGGTCGGCGTTGGATACCGAGCGCAAGCACAAGGGGACAAGCTCAATTTGTCATTGGGATTTTCACATCCTGTAGTTCATCAAATGCCAGCAGGAATTAAGGTCGAGACGCCACAGCAAACCGAAGTCCTCATTAAAGGGGTAGATAAACAACTGGTTGGTCAGGTTGCAGCAGATGTTCGTGGGTATCGCCCTCCTGAGCCCTATAAGGGTAAGGGAGTTCGGTATGCGGACGAGCGAGTGGTCATGAAAGAAACCAAGAAAAAATAAGGTCAAAGCATGTCAGAATCAATTAAAAATGCGTCTAGAGCGCGGCGAGCTAGAAAAATCAGATATCAGATTAGTGGCTCCGGTGTTGGTCACAGATTGCAAGTGCACAGAACTAACTTGCATATATACGCGCAGATCTTGGATCGAGACGCTAAAGTCATTGCGTCTGCTTCTTCTGCGGAACTAGAGGTCCGTAAGTCGTTATCAAATGGTGGCAATGTGAAAGCCGCAGCCGAGGTTGGTGCTCGAATCGCAAAGAAGGCGAAAGAGAAAGGTTTGGGTCAGGTGGCATTTGACCGTTCAGGGTTTAAGTATCATGGCCGAATCAAAGCGTTAGCAGAGGCTGCTCGAGAAGCAGGTCTACAGTTTTAAAGGAAAAAAATGGCACGAGCTCAAAATCATTCAGAGGAAAGTAAAGACGGCATTCGGGAAAAAATGGTTGCTGTCAACCGAGTCACTAAAGTGGTCAAGGGTGGACGCATACTTGGTTTTGCCGCCTTAGCAGTGGTCGGTGACGGTGATGGTGGCATTGGAATGGGCAAGGGTAAGGCTCGCGAAGTGCCGGTGGCGATTCAAAAGGCGATGGAAGAAGCGCGTAAAAAACTATTTAAAGTTTCTCTTAAGAGCGGGACTTTGCATCACGCAGTTATTGGCACTCATGGTGCGGCCAAAGTGATTATGCAGCCAGCTTCAGAAGGCACTGGAATTATCGCTGGTGGCCCAATGCGAGCTGTTTTTGAAGTTATGGGTGTTACTAACATCCTGGCTAAGTGTATAGGATCGACAAATCCATACAATGTAGTGCGAGCAACCTTAAACGGATTGGCAGAAATGAATTCGCCGTCTGAAATAGCGCTTAAGCGCGGTAAAACCGTTGAAGAGATTTTGGAGTAATTGGTCATGAATACAACAACGAGTCAGACGTCTAAAACGGTCAAAGTGACACTGGTAAAAAGTGTTATTGGTACCAAAAAATCTCATCGGGCCACGGTGTTAGGGTTGGGTCTTCGGCGAATACGACACACAGTTATGCTGGAAGATACGCCAGCCGTCCGAGGGATGATTGCAAAAGTTGACTACCTTGTGAAAGTTGAGGGTTAAGTAAATGAGACTGAATGATATTAGCCCGGCCGATGGGTCCAAAAAAGATAAGATGCGAGTTGGTCGCGGTGTTGGAAGCGGAAAAGGAAAGACCGCCGGGCGTGGTCATAAGGGTCAACATTCTCGCTCGGGTGGCTACCACAAGGTTGGTTTCGAAGGCGGTCAGATGCCAATGGCGAGACGCTTACCCAAGAGGGGCTTCCGATCTATGACCGAGGGTGACACGCGAGAAGTGAGGTTAGATGAGTTGAATAAGGTGGAAGCGGATGTGATTGATCTCGAGGCGTTGAAGTTAGCGCAGATTGTGCCTAATTTTGTTAGTGGGGCTAAGGTTTTCCTTTCCGGAAGTTTGGCAGAGGGTAAGAAGCCACAGCTCAAGGGGATTCGTGTCACAAAAGGAGCGCGTCTCGCAATTGAGGCCGCCGGTGGAAAGGTAGAGGAATAGGACTTTGGCAGTTGGATCAAATAAGGGTGCGGGAATGAGTAAGTATGGCGACCTAAAGGCGCGCCTACTGTTCCTGTTGCTTGCCTTAGTCGTTTATCGAATAGGTGCTCATGTTCCGGTTCCGGGGATCGATCCAGTTCAGCTGGAAGAGTTGTTTAAGGCCCAACAGGGCGGTATTTTGGGAATGTTTAATATGTTCTCAGGGGGCGCTTTGCAGCGATTCACTATTTTTGCTCTGGGAATCATGCCTTATATCTCTGCTTCGATTATCATGCAATTGATGACGGTGGTGGTCCCACACTTCGAACAGTTAAAAAAAGAAGGTGAATCCGGTCGTAAAAAAATAACAAAGTACACGCGCTATGGGACTGTGGCACTTGCTACGTTCCAAGCTATAGGTATTTCGGTAGCTTTGGAGTCTCAAGCCAATCTAGTGCTTGATCCAGGCTTAGCATTTAGATTCACGACAGTTGTCACGTTGGTAACTGGAACAATGTTTTTGATGTGGTTGGGTGAGCAGATAACTGAGCGGGGTATTGGAAACGGTATCTCACTTATCATTTTTGCGGGTATCGCCGCAGGACTGCCGAGTGCGGTTGGAGGTACTTTAGAATTGGTGCGAACAGGTTCGTTCTCGATTCCCCTCGTTCTACTAATTTTTATCGGTGTAATTGTTATCACAGGCGTTGTGGTTTTCGTTGAACGGGGACAACGTAAAATATTGGTTAACTATGCGAAAAGACAGGTTGGAAATAAAGTATATGGTGGACAGAGCTCTCATTTGCCACTAAAACTAAATATGGCGGGAGTTATTCCACCGATATTTGCATCGAGCATTATTTTGTTTCCGGCGACTCTCGCTGAATTTCTTGGAACGAATGAGAGCTTGTATTGGCTGCGGGATATTGGGGGTCTGCTCCACCCTGGACAAGTGCTTTATATGGTCGTTTATGCGATGGCCATCATATTTTTCTGCTTCTTCTACACGGCTTTAGTGTTCAATCCGCGTGAGACGGCAGATAATCTCAAGAAAAGCGGGGCGTTTGTTCCTGGGATTCGTCCTGGTGACCAGACGACAAAGTACATCGAACGAATTGTGACTCGCCTTACTTTGGTCGGGGCGATTTACATAACTATCGTTTGTTTGATCCCTGAGTTGATGATAGTCAAGTGGAATGTTCCGTTCTACTTTGGTGGAACTAGTTTGCTAATTATTGTTGTGGTTACGATGGACTTTATGCAGCAAGTGCAGGCGTACGCGATGTCTAATCAATATGAGAGTCTTCTCAAAAAGACGAACTTCAGAGGCGGGACAGTCCCCTCGCGGTAAGGAGAAAAAATTATGAAAGTTAAAGCATCAGTCAAAAAGCTGTGTCGGAACTGCAAGATCATTCGGCGTAACAATGTTGTGCGGGTGATATGTAAGGAACCCAGACATAAGCAGCGTCAAGGTTGAGAATATCCATTGTTGAATTTAAAAAGAGATAAATTATGGCTCGTATAGCTGGCGTAAACATACCGGATCAAAAACACACATGGGTAGCTTTGACCTCTATCTATGGCTTAGGGAAAACTAGAGCTTTTGAGGTTTGCTCTAAAGCTGGGATAGAACCCTCGGTGAAAGTGAAAGACTTGTCTGGCGACGAGATGGAAAAGCTCAGAGAGCAAATCGGTACATTTATCGTTGAGGGAGATCTCCGACGAGAAGTGTCGATGAATATTAAGCGTTTGATGGATCTGGGTGCGTATCGTGGCACACGCCACCGAAAAGGTTTGCCTGTGCGAGGGCAAAACACTAAAAATAATGCTCGCACGCGCAAGGGTGCTAAAAAAGCTATCAGGAGATAGGCGAATTTAATATTCCGATGAATAAGACCAATCATTTAGACTGGATGGAAACTTAGTATGGCAAAAAACACACCAAGAGCACGCAAGAAAGTTAAAAAAAATGTCGCTGAGGGAATTGCGCACATTCATGCGTCTTTTAACAATACGATCATTATGATCACGGATCGTCAGGGTAATGCCTTGGCATGGTCCACCTCGGGTGCCAATGGTTTTAAGGGCTCTCGAAAAAGTACTCCTTTTGCTGCTCAGGTTGCGGCAGAGGCAGCTGGGAAGATGGCTCAAGAGTGCGGCGTGAAGAATATCGAGGTGCGAATTAAAGGTCCTGGACCAGGTCGAGAGTCCTCGGTTCGTGCGTTGAACTCAGTTGGGTTCAAGATTACTAGTATTTCAGACGTCACTCCGGTGCCACACAATGGATGTCGTCCACCAAAACGACGTAGAATTTAAGGAGCTATGAATTATGGCTAGAAATACAGACCCGAAATGTCGTCAATGTCGCAGAGAAGGTGAGAAGTTATTCTTGAAAGGGGATAAATGCTACACCGATAAGTGCGCCATTGAGCGTCGAGCATACCCTCCGGGACAGCATGGCCAAAAGGGTAGTCGTATGTCTGAGTTCGGACGGCAGTTACGCGAAAAACAGAAAATCCGCCGAATTTATGGTGTGCTCGAGCGACAGTTCCGCAAGACCTACAAGGAAGCCGCGCGAAGAAAAGGGGTGACCGGGGAAACGCTCCTACAAGATCTGGAAAGTCGACTAGATTCAGTTGCGCTGCGAATGGGATTTGGTGCTTCTCGAACCGAGGCACGTCAAGTGGTAAGGCATAACGGCGTAATGGTCAATGGCAGGCGAGTTAATATCCCCTCCTTTATTGTCAAGCCGGGTGACATTATTGAGATTGCAGAGAGAGCTAAAAGTCATCTCAGGGTCAAAGCTGCTATGGAGGCGGCTGAGGACCGAGGTTTCCCTGACTGGGTTGAGGTTGATGTGAAAGGGCTGAAGGGTACCTTCAAATCTGTTCCTCAACGTGCGGATTTGTCGTCGACTATTAATGAATCGTTAGTAGTTGAGTTGTATTCGAAGTAATTTTGAATTAAGTGTGGAGCAAGTTTGTTTCACGAATTTATTTTTCGAAACTTTTGAAAAGGGTCGAATAGATGCTAAATAGCTTTCTAAAGCCAAAAATAATAGACGTAAGATTAACCGCACCAGGTCAAGCTAAAGTGATCATGGAGCCATTCGAACGAGGGTTTGGTCATACCTTGGGAAATGCTCTTAGACGTATTCTTTTGTCTTCGTTACCGGGATTTGCTCCGACCGAGGTAAAGATTGATGGTGTGTTACATGAATATTCAACCTTAGATGGTGTTCAAGAGGATGTCGTTGACATTTTATTGAATTTAAAGGGTATGGTTCTGAGACTTCATAACCGAGATGAGATCACGCTAACTCTGTCAAAAGAGGGCGAGGGAGCGGTGACTGCTGCAGATATAGAGGCTAGTCATGATGTTGATATTATCAATCCAGAGCACGTGATCGCTCACCTTGCTCCTGGCGGTAAGATCAGTATGGAGATCAAGGTGCAGGGCGGTCGTGGTTACGTGCCTGCTAATCTTCGTATGGGTGAAGAGGACGAGAACCGGGTTATCGGGAGTCTTTTATTAGACGCTACTTTTAGTCCAGTCACCAAGGTTAGCTACGCCGTTGAAAGCGCTCGAGTTGAACAGCGGACTGATTTGGATAAGTTAGTTATTGATATTGAGACCAACGGGTCTGTAGACCCCGAAGAGTCAGTTAGATTCGCAGCTAGAATCCTAATGGATCAACTCTCTAGCTTTGCTGACTTACAGGGGACTGTTGAAGAGGAAAGCGTGCCTCAAAAGCCGGATGTTGACCCAGCTCTTTTGCGTCCTGTTGATGATTTAGAATTAACAGTGCGTTCGGCGAATTGCCTAAAAGCAGAGAGCATTTATTACATTGGTGACCTCATTCAGCGGACTGAGACCGAGTTATTGAAAACGCCTAATCTCGGTCGTAAATCACTGAACGAAATTAAAGATGTTCTTGCGTCAAGAGGGTTGTCTCTTGGCATGAAAGTCGATAGTTGGCCAGAGTCTCTCTCAGAGAGCGCTTAAGCTGTTTCTATCGTGATTAGTTAAAAAAGGAAGGAAACACCAATGCGACATAGGCTTGGACTTCGAAAACTGAATCGCACCTCGTCTCATCGGGCAGCGATGTTTCGTAATATGACTAACTCGTTATTGCGTCACGAGGTTATTAAAACTACTCTCCCTAAAGCCAAGGAGTTACGACGTGTCGCTGAGCCTATCATTACTTTGGGAAAGAAGGCTACAGTAGCAAACCGCCGGCTCGCATTTTCCCGGCTGCGTGATAGGGATATTGTGGTGAAACTGTTTGATGAGCTAGGTCCGCGTTATGCTGCTAGAAATGGGGGCTACTTGAGAATCCTTAAATACGGTTTCCGTCATGGCGATAAAGCGCCGATGGCCCTGGTTGAGTTGATGGACCGTCCTGAGGACGATGCTTCTAGTATTGAGGACGTTCCAGAGGAATAACACAAGGTTCACAGACATACACGAAAAGCCAGTATCCATATACTGGCTTTTTTAGTTCCAACTAAAATGAGTGCATATCTTTGTCCAAGGTTTGATGTAAAAAATGTCCGGTGTGGCTAATTTTTAATTTAGCTATTTCCTCTGGGGTGCCTTCCCCGACAATGGCTCCACCAAGACTGCCACCCTCTGGGCCTAGATCGATTATCCAGTCCGCTCGTCTAATAACATCAAGGTTGTGTTCAATGACTATAATTGAATTTCCTTGGTCTCTTAGTTTGATAAGAATTTGTAATAACCAGGATATGTCATTGAAATGGAGGCCTGTCGTGGGCTCGTCAAGCACATATAGCGTGTTTCCTGTGTTTCGTTTCGATAATTCGCTGGCCAGCTTCACTCGTTGTGCTTCTCCGCCTGACAAGGTGGTGGCGCTTTGTCCTAAACTCATGTAACCAAGTCCCACTTCATCGAGAATGGATAGCTTCCGCTTTAAACTCGGAACAGAGGAGAAGAATTCTAGTGCCTCCTTTATGCTCATTTCGAGCACGTCATGAATTGTTTTACCCTTATAATTTATATCTAAGGTTTCTTGTCGATAGCGTTTTCCTTGGCAAACTGCGCAGGTTACAAATACATCGGGTAAAAAGTGTAACTCTATTCTTCGGCTTCCTTCGCCTTGGCAAGTTTCACATCTCCCATCTTTCACGTTAAAAGAGAATCGCCCGGATGAATAACCTCTTTCTCGAGCAAGAGGCACTTGTGCGAACAACTCTCTAATGAGTGTGAACATTCCGGTATAGGTTGCAGGATTCGATCTAGGTGTTCTGCCAATTGGGCTTTGATCAATATTCACCAAATATTTAATGTGATCGGTATCTGTAATATCGTCGTATAAATGCTCGCCTTTCAATTTCGCACCCAGCTGACGGGCCATCGCTGGAACAAACGTGTCATTAATTAATGTTGATTTGCCTGATCCGGAGACGCCAGTGATACATACAAATACACCTAATGGTATCTTGAGATCGAGACTTTTTAGGTTATTTGCTCTAGCACCTTTTAGTGTGACACTCGGTGTAAGTTTATCGATAGACTTCCTCGGAAATTCAAATATTTTTTTTGTTTTAGATAGGTACGGTCCGGTAACCGAATTTGGGTCACTTAATATATGGTCTGGAGTGCCTTGGGAGATAATTTTACCGCCCGTCTCTCCAGATCCTGGCCCTATGTCAATGACATAATCTGACTGGATAATCGTCTCCTCGTCATGCTCCACAACGATGACTGTATTACCTAGATCTCTTAGTTTTTTCATGGATTCTATGAGACGTTGATTGTCCCTCTGGTGAAGTCCTATTGATGGCTCATCCAGAACGTACATAACTCCGCTGAGACCCGCTCCGATCTGGGAGGCCAATCGTATACGTTGAGATTCTCCTCCGGATAAAGTGGAGGCTTTTCTGTCTAGAGACAGGTAGCTCAGGCCTACATCGATAAGAAACCCTACGCGATTGATGATCTCGTTGATGACTCGCTCTGAAACAATCTTAGTTTGCGGATGTTCTACCAAACTTTCAAAAAATGATTTCGCATCAGCCAGTGCCATTGCATTTACCTCTGCTATTTTGAGTCCTGCGACTCTTACGTTTCTAGCTTCTGGCCTTAGTCTGGAACCTGAACAAGTAGCGCATTTTCGCATGCTAATAAATTTTGCTAACTCCTCCTTTACTGCGTCTTCCTTAGTTTCTTCGAAACGTCGATTAAAGTTTTTAATGACACCTTCGAAAATATGTCGTTCGATTTTAATTTCATTATCTCTTATGCGATAACGAAATTTAATTTTTGTTTTTCCTGAGCCGTTCAGAACTACTTGTTTAATCTCTGACGGAAGGTCTTCAAAAGGCGTATTGAGGTCGAAGTCATAATGTTCACTCAGACTCGTTAGCATATCGAAAAAAAACTTATTTCTTTTATCCCAACCACTGATCGCGCCAGACGCGAGAGAAAGGGTTGGATGTGCAATAATTTTTTCAGCATCAAAACTCTCTAATTGACCTAAGCCATCACATGTTGGGCAAGAACCGCTCGGATGATTAAATGAAAACATCCTTGCGTCGAGAGGAGGGGCCGTGTACTCACATTTAGGACAGCTAAAATTAGCCGATAAGCTGTAGTCTTGATAAGTGCCGGTGTCGTGAACTAATACCTTGTCAGGAGATTGTTTGAGTGCGGTTTCCAATGATTCCGCCAATCTACCCTTGGATTCCGAAGTAATGCGGAGACGATCAATAACCAGTTCGACTTGCTTGTTCTCATCGTTTATCTCTAAATTTGTGGCGTCATCCAAATCGACAATCTCGCCACCAATACGAATTCGAAAAAACCCTTGTGCTCTGAATCGTTCTATTAAGTGGGCGGTTGTTTGCGTGCTTACTCTAGTTACTGGGGCCAATATAAGTATGCGTTTATCATCACCTAATGCCAAGATGAATTCGATCATCTCAGATATCGAAAAGGCGGTTAAGGGTGTTTGATGCTCAGGACAGTGTTGTATTCCGGTTCTTGAGTATAGCAATCGCAAATAATCGTGGATTTCCGTTACGGTTCCTACTGTCGAACGTGGATTGTTATTTTTCGATTTTTGCTCGATAGCAATCGCTGGGGATAATCCCTCGATTGAATCGACATCTGGTTTTTGTAGGACCTCTAAGAATTGACGGGCGTATGTCGATAACGACTCGATGTATCGACGCTGACCCTCAGCGAATAAAGTATCAAATGCTAGGGAAGATTTGCCAGAGCCAGACAATCCGGTAAAAACTACAATTTTATTTTTGGGTATATCGACATCGATATTTTGCAAATTATGGGTGCGAGCCCCCCTAACTTTTATTGAATCCATAGTTATGCGAGTGTCGGAATAAATTACGTACCCGACGGTTTCCGGTGTGAAAGAGTAACCTGTTACTATACCGAATTAAGTTCTAATTTACCCTTGAGAATCCTCGGAATACTTAAATGGTTAGCTTCACTCAATCAGAACGACGGGCCAGCTTGGGGTTGGCAAGCGTGTTTAGTTTGCGAATGTTTGGATTATTCGTCATTCTCCCAGTTGTCGCCCTGTACGCAAATAGTATGCCTGGCGGTGAGAGTGCGACGCTAATTGGTTTAGCGGTAGGTATTTATGGCCTAACTCAAGCGATATTTCAAATACCTTTAGGTCGTTTGTCTGACTATTGGGGTAGAAAAAAAACGATATATCTTGGATTGTTAATTTTTATTCTTGGGAGCCTGGTGGCCGCGTCTGCAGACTCGCTGCTCTGGTTATGTATAGGCCGGGCCATTCAAGGTGCGGGGGCTATATCTTCCGCCGTGATTGCACTCAATGCTGATCTTACTCGGGATGAGGTACGAACCAAATCGATGGCTGTTATTGGTGTAACTATCGGTTTAACCTTTATTTTGTCAATTGTTTTAGGTCCAGTTTTAGATTCAATCGTTGGCTTGCCTGGCATATTTTTAATTACTGCACTGCTGACTCTTGTCGCTATGGTTATTGTCTGCTTCTATGTGCCTAATCCTACCTCTGTTGATGAAACGGGGGATGTGGCGCCTGTTAAGTTGACGATAATTTTGTCTAATCGAGATTTGCTTAGGCTCGATTTTGGAATTTTTTCATTGCATGGCATTTTGATGGCAATGTTCGTGTCTATTCCCTTTATCTTGAATGGTATGGAGGGAGACGTTGTTTCTTGGAAGTTCTACCTTTTGGTGATGCTCTCCAGTATCTTGATTATGTTGCCGCTAATGATGGTGTCTGAGAGATTCGGCTACCGAAAATTTGTATTCGTATTGAGTATCGCCCTCATTACACTATCGCAATTCAGTCTTGGTCTTTTGAATTTGGGGTACGCAGGTCTTGCGGTTGCCTTAATTATATTTTTTGGCGCGTTTAATATGCTAGAAGCATCATTACCCTCTTGGGTCTCGCGTATTGCAGAACCAAACTCGAAAGGCACGGCCTTGGGCGTATATAGCACCAGTCAATATCTCGGAACATTTGTAGGAGGAGTTGCTGGGGGCTGGATCTACCAGCAATATACGGGGCAAGGAGTATTTGTTTTTTGTGCCGTTTGGGCAGCACTGTGGCTTCTTGTTTCAATGAGTATATCGGATAACAAGAGAATCTCTGTCAGCTAGGTTACTTTTCCGGTAGCGCACTTCCCTCAAAGGCGCTACAGTGAGGGTGTTAATGTTGGAGTAAAAATTGAGCCCAACGAAACCATAAATTCGTACTTTTAAACACAGGAGATAAATAATGGCTTCAGTCAATAAAGTCATTCTTGTTGGAAACCTTGGAAGAGATCCGGAGGTTCGTCGTATGCCCAGTGGCGACGCGATGGTAAATTTGAGTATTGCGACGACGGACACTTGGAAAGATAAAGGCGGTGAACGCCAAGAAAAAACAGAATGGCACAGAGTCGTTATGTTTGGGAGGGTGGCTGAGGTTGCAGGTGAATATCTTAAAAAGGGCTCTCAAGCTTACTTTGAAGGCCGTTTGCAGACTCGAAAATGGACTGATAAAGAAGGCCAAGATAAATATACAACGGAAGTCGTAGCTGATCGGATGCAAA
>CAJQIK010000065.1 GCA_905478365.1 uncultured Burkholderiales Genera incertae sedis bacterium | reverse complement strand
ATTCAGGGAAACTGGATCAGCGGCCAAAATGGGATACAACTCACCACAGGACCTTCGTGCCGGATACCCAAGTTTTTTTCTCAATTTTGTTAAACCGCACATCGGCAAGGCCCTCGAATATTTGGAAATGAGCGACGAAGGTAAAAACTGGATATCGACGTTAAATTATCACGTGTTCTCACAAAGCCACAAAGCTGAAATCGAAAAAAGCGGAATCGAACTTTTAAGTGAAATCACAAAAATAAAAGCGCGAAAATACAAGCTTGACGAGTTGCTTCTCCTCATTATGGAAAAGGTTTGTAAATATAAGGATTGGCCATTAGGACACGCCTATGCCGTTCAACGCAATGACGATGATGCCCTACTTCGATCCATGAAGATTTGGCACGCGCAAGCGGAAAATGAAAAGACAAACGAATTCAAAAAAATCAGCGAAAGTTATGTTTTCAAGGTCGGTGAAGGTCTTCCTGGGAGAGTTTGTGAGACAGGAACGGTACAGACAATTTATGACGTCACGCTAGACCCTAACTTTCCTCGCGCAAATCTAGCCAGTGACATAGGGGTGCGCGGAGCATTCGCTTTTCCACTTCAAGATAATCTTGGAGTTAGATGGGTATTAGAATTTTTCAGTCCGGAACCTGAAATACTTGACCCTTCCGTTTTAGAACTCATGAAGCATGTCAGCGCTTACATAAGCAAGGATTTCATGGAAAATGATTAATTTCACAAACATTGCAAAAGTCGAATTTGAGAAAGTACTTGCGAAGTCAATTGAGCATCAAAATACAGACGTAATTGAAGCATCTAACATTATAAAAAATATGGCGTTGATTTCGTTTACTAGATTTGCAAAATCAAGCAGCCTGTACTTCTCCCTGGGTCACGTACTTTCTACGTCAATTACCGGACTGCATATCCTTCATGCGATGCGATGTCGAGATGGTCTGGTTAGGCCTGCCCAAATTATTAATTTAATGGCATCCGTTCTCTTCTGTAATATTGGAATTATTAGAGATGTTTTAAAGGAAGACAATGGAGATCAACAGAAAGTAGATGATGACAAGGCTCGTTTAATAGATCACAGCTTTACTGACTCCTCGCTTTGGAAATACAAATCCTATCGCAGTAATAAGTTTATTCAAGGAGTATCTTTCGTCGATTCAAATATCAACTATGAGATTGTTAGTCGCGCAATTGAATACTCTGATTTTTTAGGGAAACATTCCAATGTAGTGGCCGATGCGGGTGAAATAGATAAATATATTCGTGCCATTCAAGTAATCACCTTAATGGCGGATCAGAACTATGAACGAAAATTGGTTGAGTTCTATTTATCAGCGAAAGAGGCCGACTTAATAGATCAACGCGTATTTTCGAATCTCGCTGATTTTCGAACAAAATGGATTCAGTATTTTTGGGAACGACTATATCCCGATGTAGGAGAAGAAATTTTACTTCTTAGAGAAACCAGCGAAGGGAGAACTATCGTCTCGCAAATGTATTCTCACCTCTGACTTGAATGACTCATCTTTCATTCAATGAGCACAGATAATGCGAGTTAACATCAGAAGCTATAGAAGCTCGGCGGTTATTAACGCGACAATTGCGGTTAAAGTTAATCGAACTCTCATCTGTAGCCAGAATTTGGGTAAGCTTAGTTGTTTAACAAAATAAGTATCGACACTCAGGGTCAGTAAAAATAACGCCGCAAGTGGTCCCACTCTAATGGCCTGAGGCAACAGTAAACATACCCACCCTAGAACGGCAGGCAAGACGCCCCAACAAAATAACGCCGCTCGTTGCGTTCGGGACATGTCTCTTATAGAGAGCGCAAATCCCCATGAAATGGCTCCAAGAAACGATATGATCAATGCTGCATAACTATGTATCGCAAACATCCAAAAAGCAGATTGATCAAACCAAAAAGCTAAAAACGTACAACCGAAAAAGGGAATGAGCCCACCATACCCTAAGCCCTGTATCAATCTTACATGTGAATGTACGTCAGACACAGATTGTTAGAAATTCGGATAAAAAAATCACCTCTGCTATTAATTCAACAGCTTAAATACCACTAACTGCCTTCGCATATAAGAACTCTTCTAAACCCCATACACCACCCTCACGTCCAATCCCAGATAAGCCAACTCCACCAAACGGACTGGCTGGGCTCAACATCTGTCCATTGACCTCCACCATGCCAGATTTCAGTTTTCGAGCTAAATGGCGTGCCCGATCAATGTCGCTAGTTTGTACGTAGTTGGTTAGTCCATAAGGCGTGTCATTAGCGAGCTCTATTGCGTGGTTTTCGTCTTTGAATGGAATAATGGAAAGGACTGGACCAAATATTTCCTCTTTAAAGATATCCATCTCGGGCGTTACGTCTGCGAACACTGTAGGTTTAACAAAATAACCCTTATCAAAACCATCCGGACGCCCTTCACCGCCACAAACCAGCTTAGCGCCTTGTGCTACACCAAGCTTGATAAGCTCCTGAATTTTCTCATACTGAACCGCCGAAGCCACTGGCCCAATATGCCGACCCTCCTCCTGAGCCAAACCAACCATTGTTTTTTTAGCCATCTCTTGAGCCTGCTCAACTGCTGTTTCGTACATTGACTCTTCAACCAGCATTCTCGTTGGCGCATTACAAGACTGACCACTATTCAAGAAACACTGACGGACACCACGACCAACCGCTTTTTCGTCTGCATCCGCAAAAATAATATTTGCTCCTTTCCCTCCTAATTCGAGACAAATAGGCTTAACGTGTTCGCTCGCTGATTGCATGATTAATCTGCCGGCTCTCGTTGATCCTGTAAACGATATTGCTGCTACATCTGGATGTTTTGTTAGCCAAGTTCCTACACCTGCACCATCACCATTTACGAGATTAAACACACCATTTGGGAAACCAGCTTCATCAATCATTTCTGCAAGCAACATTGAGGACAAAGGTGCTATTTCTGACGGCTTTAATACAACCGAGCACCCCGCCGCGAGTGCTGGAGCAACCTTCAACATCACTTGATTCATCGGCCAATTCCAAGGGGTAATTAAACCGACCACTCCAACGGCCTCATGAAACACATTATCAACACCGTCTTTCTTCGTCACTTGAGTAACAAAATCAAATGTCTCCAATGTTTTGATAGTTTGTCGTAAATGCCCATAACCTGCGCCGGCTTGTGCCGTTTGCGCAAGTGCGATCGGCGCCCCCATCTCCGATGAGATTGCTTCCGCCATGTCATTCATTCTGGATTTATAAATCTCCAAAAGACGCTCAAGCGAAGCTTTTCGCTCTGCGACTGGTGTCTCAGCCCAGGCCGTTTGCGCCTTCTTCGCAGCGGCAACTGCAAGATTAAGATCTACCTCATCTCCGAGAGAGATTGTCTCGATTGCCTCCTCCGTTGTTGGATTGATAACAGGCAATGTCTGATTAGAATGCGCCTTTACCCAACCACCATCAATATAAAAATCTGTCTTGCTATGCATGGACGCACCTCACGAGAATTAAGAATTAAAAGTTTACAGTTTGTGGGATTCTATCAAATGTATGCAAACAACAGATTCAAAAGAACAGACGTCTTTAGTTCGATACTGACAACAGGAGTATTATATTTCGCTAACCAAGATACCGGTAAACACTCAATGTCCATACATCTCGTCTCTTTTGTGGGTCACCTCGCTTTTTTTCTGACTGCTATTTCTTTCGTAGTTAAAGATATTGTAGCGCTCAGAATACTTGCGATATTTAGTTCATTCGCCGCAATTTTGTACAATTACTTCCACCCAATGGGATCACCAGATTGGCTACCGTTATCGTGGTGTTTCGTTTTCGCGTTAATAAACATCTGGCGTGTCTGTCAGTTTTATACCGAAAAATATAAAGTTTCTTTGAGTGATATTGAACTAGAGATGTTAGATACGAGTTTCTCTAATTTCAACCCGGTCGAATTTGCTAAACTGATACGTGCCAGCCATTGGGAAAACGTCGGCATCAACACGACTTTAACTACGGAAAAGGAAATACCCCAAAAACTATACTTTGTACAAAATGGCTCGATCTTGGTTACCCGAGATAACAAAGAAATCGCTCGAACCTCAGATGGTACCTTTATCGGTGAAATGTCTTTTATCAACAATAGTTACGCTTCTGCAACGACAACCACCCTAACTCCCACAAAACTGGTGGTTTGGGACAGGCCGGCTTTGAATAAGCTACTTTCACGAAATCCGACACTGAGCATTTTGCTCAAACACAGCATCAGCGTTGATCTAACAAAAAAAATAACAGAACAACCAGATCCAAGGTAGGACGACTTATTTGGGTTCCTCGCTAAACAACCCGGTCACAACGCACTCCGAAGATTCATCTTGAGCACTATCCTTTTGCGCAAGCTTGAATACAGCGCCAAACCGCTGTCCATTTTTTTCATAAATCTCCACAATCACATCATCAAATAAAAGCTCTAACTCGCACGCCTCCGTGGTAATCCATCGCAAGTTAGATACCGGTGACATGTGGACCTGATAAGTGTTTTGATGCTCGTATGCCACCGTTGCAGTAAACACACCAGAGGCTTGAACGTCGCTACTCCAAGCCCCAGCATATTGCCATGGCATCAAACCCAATAGAAACAATAAAAAACTATATTTCACCACTGTATATACACCTAAAGCTCCCAAAACAAGACTCACAAATGAATGCTGAACTACAAATCCTCAATACCATCACGTAGAATCTGAGCTCGAACCGATATCTGGGTAATCTCGCTCTCAGTTTTGCGATCAATATTCTTCAACATCATAGCCATTCTCGGATTATTCTTAAAGGCTTTTCGATGCGTAATCAAAAAGTCCCAGTAAAGCGTATCGAAAGGACACGATTGTGCGCCATGTTTTTCCTTGCGTTGGTATTTACAACTTTTGCAATAATCACTCATCCGGTTGATGTAGGCGCTGCTGGACACATAAGGTTTTGTTGCGAGCACACCACCATCGGCATATTGGCTCATACCAATGGTATTGGGTACTTCAACCCACTCCAGAGCATCTATATAAACGCCTAGGTACCACAAATGAACATCACGCGGATTTATCCCTGCTAACAATGAAAAATTACCTACAATCATGAGGCGCTGTATGTGATGTGCGTACGCAGTCTCTAATGACTGATTAATCGTAACGCTCATACACTTCATATCAACCTTACCGCTCCAAAACCAAGCGGGCAATTTCTTAGAAAAAGCAAACGTATTACTTAAAAGATAATCAGGCATCTTAGCCCAGTAAATACCTCGCACATACTC
>CAJQIK010000064.1 GCA_905478365.1 uncultured Burkholderiales Genera incertae sedis bacterium | reverse complement strand
AGATGCTCTTTCTTGACGGCTGTGTTCAGCCTGTCTTGGCGCCAAACATTAATATATCGACGGCTCAGCTCCTCAACAGACTTGAGATAACGCTGATACCAACATCACAGGTAAACTGTTGTGGTGCAGTAACCTACCACCTCAACAAGCAAACTGAGTCACTCACCTTTATAAAGCAGAATATCGATGCTTGGTGGCCACTTATTGAAAAAGGCGCTGAAGCCATTGTTATTACCGCAAGTGGATGCGGCACAATGGTAAAAGAATATGGCCATCTTCTCGAGGATGATCCAGTCTACGCAGCAAAAGCAAAACTCATCTCGGAAATGACGAAAGATCTCTGCGAAGTATTTACGGATGAATTAACGACACTTAAAGCAAAAGTCTTAGAACCTATTAAACGAAAACAAAGTAATGAATGTAAGGTTGCATTTCATGCACCATGCAGTTTGCAGCACGGACAACAAATTAAGGGCGTCGTTGAGAACTTACTCACAAATGCTGGCTATACATTAACAACGATTGAGGATTCGCATCTATGTTGCGGTTCGGCTGGAACGTATTCCTTACTCCAACCTGACTTATCGGAGCAATTGCTGGATAAGAAAGTAGAAAATATTGAACGCGAACACCCACAATTTATCGTGACGGCTAACATAGGGTGTCTTACTCAACTTCAAAGCGGCACTAAAACCAGAGTTTTACATTGGGCCGAGTTGTTAGAAGAGGCGCTGACCTAAATAACATCGCTTAACAAGGGAATCTTTATGCAAAAAATTGCGCTCATCACAGGAGCAACAGCTGGCTTCGGGAACTCCTCTGTCAAGGAATTCATTGACAATGGGTGGAAAGTGATCGCTACCGGGAGACGCGAAGAGCGCCTCCTAGCACTCAAAGAGCAATTCGGAGAGGCACTTCATACCCTCACTTTCGATATTCAAAACAGCACACAAATCAATGAAGCAATCGATTCATTACCTTCAAACTTTAAGAATATTGATCTGTTAATCAATAATGCAGGGCTCGCATTGGGAACTGCTGCGGCACAAGAGTGCGATCTAGAACAATGGAATACGATGGTTGACACAAATATCCGAGGACTTATGTCCTTGACGCACAAAGTGCTTCCTACGCTCATTGAGCAGCGAGGCGCAGTAATCAACATCAGCTCTGTGGCGGCGAGCTACCCTTATCCTGGCGGAAACGTTTATGGCGGAACCAAGGCATTCGTCGTGCAATTTTCTTTAGGACTTAGATCAGATCTACACGGCACGGGAGTTCGGGTCACGTGCGTAGAACCGGGTATGTCAGAAACCGAATTTACGCTTGTACGTACAAAAGGCGATCAATCTGCTTCAGACAAGCTCTATGAAGGAGCAAATCCAATGACAGGAGAAGACATCGCTAAGACGCTTTATTGGATCGCCACGCTTCCGCCTCACATGAACATCAATCGTGTAGAGCTCATGCCAGTTAATCAGTCATTTAGCCCGTTTCAGGTGCACCGAAACTAAGATCGTACTTTAACTAAAATCTAATCGAAGTTCATTGGCTAGCCAAGACTTCCCTCAAGCGAACCATAAATGTCTCAACCTTAGGAGGATTAATCCACCTTATAACGGTTACAGCGTTTAACTCGGGATCAATCCAGGTATACGAACCACCCGCCCCTATGGCGAAGAGGCTTGACTCAGGTAATCTGGGAAATAAAATGCCGTCAGTATTCAACCAAGTTAGAAAACCATAGTACGGCGCCAGACGTGATGGCGTTAGCATCAAATCAATCCAATCCTCACTAATAAGTGCCTCTCCTCTCCAACGCCCCCTTTGCAACAGTAATTGCCCAATCAACACTTGGTCTTGGCTAGAAATTCGAACACCTCCACCCCAGTGACTCCCACCTGGTAATGTTGGCATTGTAATCCCATCAATATCGATAAATGCGTCAAAGTAAGGCGCCCAATCCCAATCGCATGAACAACCTATAGGCTTGAGTATTCTCTGCTCGAATACCTCGTCAAGGGGCTGTCGGAAAAGGTGTAACAAAGCGAGAGATAGCTGGTTAATTCTGACATCGTTATACTCCCAGTACGTTCCGGGTTCATGCATTTGGCGTTTTGTTCCTTTCCTAAAACTGCTTCTGTAGCTTGAGTCCTGGAATGATAAATATCGGTAGTGGTCTGCTTGATCGGGAACACCACAACAAACCCCACTCCATTCACTCGTTTGCTGAAGTAAATGCCTCCAGGTAATAGACTTATTGTGCTTGGACTCAAAGCCAATATCGGGTAGCGATATCACCACGCATTCATCAATATCTCGAATTAAACCAGCGTCGAAGGCGAGCCCACACAGGAGGGACAAATAAGTTTTTGCAACGCTGAAGGTTAAATCAGGACGTTGAGAGTCGCCCCAAGAAATAAGTCTTTCTCCATTTATAACAACTGCTCCTGAGACACCCCCACGGGGCCATACAGGACCGAGCAGCCGATTCCACGGCGGCATGTCATTCTCGTGAATACCCCACGGACTCGAGGTATCTCGCGTCCAATCGATCTCATTATTAATGGTGAACGCAATACATTCAGCCAACGCTTCCTTTATCGAAGAGGAAGTCACGACAACCTATAAGTCATCGCGTCTGCTCTCCCCATCAAATACCCGCCCCTCATCAGTTGTCTCTCTAAATCGCTTTCTCAGATGCCGCGTTTTCCACCAAAAATATAAAATTAGAACCAGCGCTAATACTGCTGCGATGGCTAGTAAAACAATCGAAAACATGAATGCCAAGACTAGTCCGGCAAGACCAACCAATGCCAGAAGTACTCGAGTAAATATCGACCAACCACCGCTGGGAACTGCTTTATCATTGATACTAAAGCGATAAATTTTATTTTTCATTTATTTAAGTTAATTCCTTTCTATTGAAGCTTAAGATCACACCTCATTAGCAGCCGTAAAAACATAAATACATTTATGACATAGCCCACAGATGAGCCGCTAATAATCCGCGCCAAGGCCGATACTGAGTTAACCATTGTTCTACCTCTTCAGTCGATATCATTGATTTCCCGAGCAATTCCAGCGTCTTTTTACGAATTACAACGTCTCCGTGTAGCGAACCGTCTAAGAAAGCATATCCTCGCAACAAAGTATAGTTGACTGTCCAAGGACCGATACCTTTATAGGAGAGCAGTTGACGCGAGAACTTCTCAAAAAAATGCCCCGTACTGTCCTTGTCTAACGAGAATTCTCCTAAATCGATCGAAGTAGCTACCCTATGAATCGTATTAGCTTTAGCGTGCGACATCCCAAACTCGCGCAAATCATTGGCTTTACAGCTCGCAATAATTTTAGGAGTCGGGAAGCAATATAGACCAGATGTGTTTGCTACACCAAGTCCTTTGATAAATCTTGATCTTGTCGAGGTCGCTGCAACAACGCTAACTTGCTGACCAATTATCGAGCCAACCAAAGCCTCCCACGCAGAAACCGATTGAGGCACACGTAACCCTGCCGTTTGGCTCACCATACGTTTTAATATGCAATCTGCGAACGCCATGGACTCAAATTCAGCAACTGGCTGAGATAATCCCAAGACACTCGATACAACTGAATCAATCACCCTTTTTACGGTGGCTTTCTTTAATCGTGCGTCAACATTCGCATCAACATAAGCTTGAAAAGCATCGAAATTAACTACGAAGTGTGCTGGATAATTCTTTACCCACAATGCTTTTTTAAATCCATCCTTCCAAGCCTTCTCAGATGTTTCCGTTTTATCCCTGCCATAATATTGAAGCACCTCCCGCGATCGATAATTTTCAGGTAACGAAACAGTAAAACTCACGTTAGTCATTTATTAGCCTCTCAAAGGGAGCTTTCGAAATAATATTGTTAAAATTACAAACTTGGGAAAGCTCATTACTGATGACTATAACTAAATAACCTAAGGTTCGTTATGACGGATTCGATCATTGAAAAAGTCCGAGAAGAGCTTACAAAAAACAATACTCTGAGAGTCGGCATTAATGCATCTAATTTTTTGCTCGTTTCAGGTATCAACTCAGACGGCTCACCATTTGGAATAGCTCCAGACCTCGGACGTCTTTTTGCGCATGAGTTGGAAGTAACGCCTAAATTCATAGTCTTTGAAAACCCTGGAAAATTAGCTGATGCGGGCCTTGAAGGCGCATGGGATATTGCCTTCGTTGGCAACGAGCCACAAAGAGCAAAGGATATAGCGTTCTCCGCGCCGTATCTAGAAATCCCCGTGACTTTTTTAGTACGTGAAGACTCATTAATTAAAGATTTATCTGAGATCGATCAGGTTGGTAATCGTATTTCGGTCATGAACCGAAGTGCTTATGATCTCTACTTAACTGCTAAGATCAAACATGCAACTATTGTAAGAGCCAAATCGATAGACGAATCATTCGAGCAGTTCATTCACGATGATTTAGAAGTACTCGGAGGTTTAAAGCCTCGTTTAGAGTCCGATTGCGAAAAAATACCAGGAAGCCGGGTACTTGATGGACAAATAACATCGGTCAAACAATCGGCAGGAACGCTCCCAGCCCACGAGGAGAGTGCAAACTACCTACATGAGTTCATTGAGCGGACAAAGGCAACAGGAGTGGTGAGCAATTTAATCAAAAAATATAATGTGAACGGAGTCAGTGTAGCGCCACCCGCTTAACGGCATCATATTGGGACTTCAGATCCGTTTAAACTCCTTCATCACTTCGGTAAAGCTAATACCACGCTGGAGTTGTGCGGCGGCTTCAATATCATCTGCTTGATACCGTCTAGCCCTTTCAAGCACCGTATTTGCCTGTTTGTGGGGTACTACTACTAAACCAGTGGAATCACCAATAATGACGTCCCCACTGTTAACAATGATTCTATCTACAGAGATTTCATTCCCTATCGATTTCACATTAAGTCGTGTTCGACCGGTAGTAGGTATCACATACCTACTGAAAACATTAAATCCACAAGCATTGATTTCATCGACATCACGAACAGATCCATCCACGACAAGCCCGGCGATACCCTTGACCGTTGCAGCCAAAGAAGCCATACCACCCCATATAGAGGCGTGCGCGCCGTTTGCAGCGACCACGAGTACATCTCCGCTTTGAGCCGCATCAATCATGGCGCCAACCCTAAAGTCCTCGGACGTAAAGTCCCCAGCCTCGCCAACTTCCACTTCAACGGTGACCGCTCGACCAATCATTCGCATACCAGAATTTACCGGCCGTATTGAAGCAGAGCTGTTAATAAATTTACCGACATCATCTAATGCATTTGCGATAGTTGCAGTAGGTATTTCTTTCAACCCTATCAAAATTTCATCGATATCTATCATGCATGTCCAAATCTTATTTAAGATAATGAGCGGTACAAAACATATCCGGATAATTATTATTTTTTAAATAATTAATGATTGTCCCTAGGTATGCCTTTTTTACGATCAATTTTTTGGTATTTAATAGCGGGTTTGAGCACCATACCCTCCGATAACTCGTCAACATACTCTCTTTGAATTTCTTGCCAAGGAGTCTGACTTTCTGGGATTGGATGCCCTCCCGCTGCCTTTAACTGACGCTGTCGACGCAGAATTTCAGTCTTAGAAATACGAATATCGACTGATCGTTTGTTAAGATCAATTCGAACAAGGTCATTAGTTTTCAGGATAGCCAGATTTCCACCGGTTGCAGCCTCTGGTGAAGCATTCAAAATCGACGGAGACCCTGATGTTCCTGATTGTCTTCCATCGCCAATACAGGGTAATTCCTGCACGCCAGCTTTGATTAGACGAGCAGGTGGTTGCATATTGACTACCTCAGCCGCGCCTGGGTAACCGACTGGACCCACGCCACGTACGAATAACATGCATGTGTCATCTATCTTTAATTTTGGATCGTCAATCCTTTTATGATAATCCTCAGGCCCTTCAAAGACGATTGCTCGGCCTTCAAATGCATTAGGATCTTTTGGATTAGACAAATATTTCTCTCTAAATGAGTCGGAAATAACGCTAGTTTTCATAATTGCACTATCAAAGAGATTACCTTTCATGTTCAGGAACCCCGCCTTATCTTTCATCGGCTTCTTGATAGGCCAAATCACGCTATCATCCAGAACTTTGAATTTCTCACAATTCTTGTAGAGCGTCTTTCCGTTAACGGTTGTGGCCACCTTGTTAATCAGTCCCCCTTTAATTAGTCGACTTACAACACTAGGAACCCCTCCGGCATGATGAAAATCCTCTCCCAGATACTCTCCCGCTGGCTGCATGTTAACAATCAAGGGAACGTTGTAACCCACGCGCTCCCAGTCATCATTATCTAATTTGACCCCTAAGTGCTTTGCAATCGCATTAAAATGAATCGGTGCGTTAGTCGATCCGCCAATCGCAGAATTAACCGCTATCATATTTTCGAACGCCGCCTTAGTCATAATTTTTGATGGCCGAAGGTCTTCCCAAACCATTTCTACAATCCGCTTACCAGTGAGGTAAGCGTTTTCAGCACGCTCACGATGTGGCGCTGGAATAGCGGCTCCGCCAGGAAGTGACATTCCGATTGCCTCCGCGAGCGCATTCATCGTTGATGCAGTTCCCATCGTATTACAGTGGCCTACAGAGGGTGCTGATGATGCAATAATCTCAATATACTGCTCATGGTTGATCTCTCCTGCTGCCAGCAGTTTTCTTGCTTCCCAGACTATCGTACCCGAACCAGTCCGTTTTCCTCTAAACCAACCATTCAGCATAGGACCACCAGAGAGCACAATAGCCGGTATATCCACAGTGGCGGCTGCCATGAGTTGGGCAGGCGTGGTTTTGTCACAACCCGTAGTCAGCACAACTCCGTCAATAAAATATCCATAAAGTAATTCAACTAAACCGAGGTAACACAGGTTTCGATCTAGGGTGGCGCTAGGGCGCTTACCCGTCTCTTGGATTGGATGCACCGGAAATTCAAAGGCGATTCCTCCTGCTTCTCTTATCCCTTCCCGAACCCTTTTTGCAAGCTCTAAATGATGCCGATTACACGGGGACAAATCTGATCCAGATTGAGCAATACCGATAATCGGCTTACCAGATTGCAACTCCTCGCGACTGATACCCCAATTCATATAACGCTCAATATAGAGCGCGGTCATGTCAGGATTGTTGGGATTATTAAACCATTGTCTCGATCGCAACCGAGTCGGATCCTTTATCCCTTTAGTCGCGACCTTCTTTTTTGTAACTTTCTTCTTATTCTCGCTCACATGACCCCCAATATACTTTATGTTTAGATCCTTATTATGCTTAGTTTTTAGATATCCATCTAGCGATTAGACTACGGTGACTTTCTAACGATGCGCAAGCCCATAAGAGCTGTTACCCCAAAAAAAAGCCGTCCTCAACAAAGGACGGCTCAGAATCACAGAAGGAGTATGCATGCGTGACGATCCTAACGATACACAGATCCCCGTCCTCACACACGAGCTAATTCAACGGTTTGAAGGTAGGAATTTTTCCCGAGACGACATTTTCATCAATCTAGGACTTGTCTACGGAGGAAATGACACCATGGTCAATAGCGATACGAACTATTTGGGCGGCCGTCGTCGCTCCCAATTTTTGCCTGATATTTGACTGATAGTTTGCTACGGTTTTATAGGAAATATGAAGCGCTTCAGATATCTCATTGAGTGTTTTTCCCTGGACAAGCAAATGGAATATTTCAAATTCTCGACCCGAGAGTAAATCAATATCCTTTCCACTGTCAGATATCGTTTGGCTGGCTATCGATTGCGCCATTTCATTACTCAGATATAGCTTGCCCTCAGAAA
>CAJQIK010000063.1 GCA_905478365.1 uncultured Burkholderiales Genera incertae sedis bacterium | reverse complement strand
TAGGGGTGGTCTCTTTTATCGCTTTATAGACCACACCTGTTCGTTGAAGTTTCTGTATTGATTCAGGTATTAAAGACACGCCCATCTCTGCTGATACCAAGCTAACGATAGTTTGCATTTGAATTGCCTCTTGCGCGATATGTGGATAGACCTTAAATTTTTCACAAAATCTAATAATGCTGTCATATAGCCCCGGGGCGTGTTGCCGTGGCGTCATAATGAACGAGGAAGAGGCTAACGATTTAATCGAAATTGCTCGTTTTGCTTTTGCCTGAGGATGGTTTGCCGGTAAAACTGCAACCAGCTTTTCTTTCGCTATTAAAAATGATTTGACCCCTTCCGCGTTAACTGGAGGTAAAAGAAACCCAATATCAATCACGCCATTTCGTAAATCTGTTAACTGAGTATCTGTCGTAGCCTCCCTCAGCCCAAGTGAGACAGAAGGGTATTCTTTTTGAAATTCGCGGAGAACATATGGGAGAAGGTTGTAGTCCGCAACGCTAATGAACCCAATGGTTAGGTCGCCTATCTCCCCTCTTGCGGCTTGTTGTGCGGAGAGCTTAGCGTGATTCACACGTCGTAAGATATCTTTTGCTTCATCGAAAAAGGCGCTGCCCGCCTGGGTTAGTGAGACGCTTCTTTTGGTTCTGTAGAGGAGCTCGACACCAACTTCTCGCTCCAAGTCACGTATTTGCATTGACAGCGGAGGTTGGGAAATGTGTAGTTTGTTCGCCGCTCGACCAAAATGGAGCTCACTGGCAACTGTTACGAAATATCTAAGGTGTCGTAATTCCATATATATATATTATATATTAAAACAAACTTAATAATATATTAGACGGTGATCTTTAAAGAGCTGACAATCTAGACCTTCGTGCCGATCGATATCCTGGCAAATAAAATCCGCTTGTTAACGGATACCTATAATCGGCCGACACTTCTGTATCGGTAGGTTCATGATCGCTTGGGTTTTTAAATTTAATGAGGTTAGGGGAGATTAAAAATGGCTGACAATTGGCGCAGTAAGATAATCACGGGGGGCGATGTACGGGCACCGAATAGGGCGATGTTGAGAGCCGTGGATTTTGGGGATGGTGACTTTGAGAAACCAATTATAGGAGTCGCAAATGGGCACTCCAATATGAACCCATGTAATGCTGGTATTCAGCCGCTGGTTGACCGAGCAATGGAGAGTATACGAGAGGCTAATGGGATGCCTCAGGTTTTTGGAGTCCCTACGGTAACTGATGGTATTGGTATGGGTACCGATGGTATGAAGTACTCTTTGGTTTCCCGTGAGGTTATAGCAGACGCCATAGAAACCTCGGTAAATGGTCAGATGATGGACGGTGTCTTAGTGGTCGGAGCATGCGATAAAAATATGCCTGCAGGTATGATGGCCATAGCAAGAATGAACGTTCCAGCTATCTATGTCTACGGTGGAACCATTAAGCCTGGTAATTGGAAAGGTGAGGATTTAACGATTGCCAGTGCTTATGAGGCAGTGGGCGCATATAGTGCGGGAAAAATATCGCAAGAGGATTTTGTGGGTATTGAGAAGAACGCATGTCCAACATTCGGCGCGTGTGGTGGAATGTTCACAGCTAATACGATGTCTTCTTCTTTTGAGGCATTGGGGATGAGTTTAATGGGCTCATCAGTTATGGCTGCGGTCGACCCAGAGAAGGCAGACTCAGCCGGTGATTCTGGTCGAGTTTTAGTCAATGCAATAAAAAACAATATTCGACCGAGAGATATCATCACAAAAAAGTCAATCGAGAATGTGGTGTCTTTGATAATGGCCACGGGTGGCTCTACAAATGCAGTTTTACATTATTTGGCTATAGCTTCGGCAGCAGAAGTTGAGTGGACTATTGATGATTTTGAGCGTATCCGGCAAAAAACACCGGTATTTTGTGATTTAAAGCCCTCAGGAAAATACGTTGGAGTTGATTTGCACAAAGCAGGTGGTGTTCCGCAGGTACTTAAAATGCTATTGGTGAATGGTTTGCTTCATGGTGATTGTATGACTATTACTGGTCGCACTATCGCTGAGGAGCTAGAGCATATACCGAGTGAGCCCTCTCCTGATCAAGATGTGATCAGACCGTTCGATAAACCTCTATATAAGCAAGGGCACTTGGCTGTATTAAAAGGAAATCTCGCGACGGAAGGGTGTGTCGCTAAAATTACTGGGCTAAAAAATCCTGTGATCACGGGCCCTGCGCGCGTGTTTGATTCCGAAAAGGAAACGATGGACGCGATTATGGGTGGCAAGATTAAAGCTGGAGATGTACTTGTAATCCGCTATGAAGGGCCAAAGGGAGGGCCGGGAATGCAAGAGATGCTCGCACCCACCTCCGCGTTGATTGGTGCCGGACTTGGAGAGTCGGTTGGGCTTTTGACCGACGGACGTTTCTCGGGTGCAACTTGGGGAATGGTCGTAGGGCATGTGGCGCCCGAAGCTTTTGTCGGAGGTAACATCGCCCTAGTCGAGGAGGGTGATGAGATTACGATTGATGCACATAAGTTATTAATCGAGGTAAAGGTATCCGATGAAGAGCTCTCAAGGCGAAGGAATAATTGGAAACAACCGGAACCTAGATTTAAGCGTGGATTGCTTGCGAAATACGCTTATTTAGTTTCCACCGCCTCAAAAGGTGCGGTTACGGACAGTCTCGACTAGTCATTTCTGGCGTAAAAAAACCACCCTCGAGGTGGTTTTTTTACGCCAGTACATCGGGTACCAACATTTTTTTAAGCTGGATAATTTGATCCTTCAGTAAGAGTTTACGTTTCTTCAGTCGACGTATCTGTAATTCATTGGATTGATGCGATTCGCTCAGAGCTGTAACGGCCTCATCAAGATCCCGATGCTCTTCAGTCAGTGCAGCAATTTTATTTTTTAAAATGGAAATCGAGTCGAATATCTCTGCCATAGAACTTATTTAATTAGTATCTATTATATTTTTCAATAGCTTTTAAAATTGATTTTTCGCGCTTAATAATTGGCATCATCTTAGTTTCTTTTTGGTCGTAAATCTCGAGCAATCTCAATACTTCTTCAATAGAGTTACGAGGAATCACGACAACTCCGTCGGGATCTCCAACGATGAAATCACCCGGATTGACTAATACTCCACCGCATATCACTGGGATTTCTTTATTTATCGCGATCATCCTTCCAACCGACGTGGCTGGACTAATTCTTCTTGTGAAAACTGGAAATTGCATTTTCTTTATCGCGGTTATATCTCTTGCTGCACCATCAATGACAAAGCCCTCAAGACCACGTACTTTTGCAGTGGTAGCCATTAAATTACCAATGGCTGCGATATCGAGCCCGTCTTCCATGACGTAAATTAGTACGCTGCCTGGCTCCGCTGTATCAAGGAGTTCGAGGTGGTGGGGAGGGTACGTACGATTATCATTTTTAAGTCCGCGTCGCATGAGGGCCGTGGCAGCCTTACCGACAATTTTTGTATCAAATATAGGCTTCATGTCTGGGTTCATCCAACTGCGGTACCCGGTTACTGTTTCAACCGCGTCGGCAATATTGCCAGTACTATTTTCTGGGCTTCTTAGCTTGGCAATGGCTTCTTCGTCGCTAATCGCGAAGACGGCAGTGGTATCCGCAAGCATAGTCAAACTGACTAAAATGATTGATGTAGCAAGTCGTGTTATCACGTGATTAAATCCTTGATATGAGTTGACCTTGGCGTGCCGGTGGAAGGATACAACAATAAAGCCTGTTGTACTAAGTTGCTTTATATAAAAAAAGCCCCCCGGGGGATGGGGGGGCTAAGGGACATCTCTTTAGGGAGGAGGTAATTAAAGAGATTTCAGGGCAGTCCACTTAAACTTTATCGAAACTGCCATGAACAGAATGTTAGTTTTATTCTTAAATAAGCACAAGATGGCTTATATGAATATTATATATTCCAATATAGGAATATATAGTCTAATTATCAGATACCTCAGTCAGACATTTATCCACAATGAATATGTTGCATAACAAAAAAAAAGCCCTCACAAGTGAGGGCTTAAAAATTTCTCTTTATGGAGGAGGAGATCAAAGAGAACGACTATTAAGTTATATTAATTGTTGCGTCGCGTCAATGTATATTTTCAGGTTTTATATTCCTTTTTATTGACTAATATATTTAATTTACTATTATATATTCAATATTATAATAAATAGGTCATATTGTGGATAGATTTAAGTTGATGAAGCTCTTTGTTCGCATTGTCGAGACCGGAAGTTTCTCCGCTGTGGCAAGAGAACTGGACATGTTGCAACCTTCGGTAAGCAAGCACATGAACATGCTTGAACAAAGCCTTGGAGTCCGTTTGTTGAACCGCACAACTCGCAAAATTTCCTTGACCGACGCGGGCAGAGAATATTTTGAACGATGTCAACGAATCATTGATGACGTTAATGAGCTTGAGACCGAGGTTCTTGGTCTACAAAATAAGCCGACTGGTACTCTTCGAATCAGCAGTCCCGTGGCATTTGGTCAAATTTATATGCTTCCATTACTTCTCTCATTTAGAAATCAGTTTTCAGGTATGGGGATCGATATCGCCCTCGACGACCGATATGCTGATCTTGTTCAAGAAGGATTTGACGTTGCTATCCGGTTCGGTGAACTTGAGGATTCTCAATTAGTTGCTCGGCATATTGGGAGCAGTGCTCGTGTTTGCGTCGCGTCCGCTTCGTATTTGTCAAAGAATGGTACACCTCAAACACCAAACGAACTCAAAAATCATAACTGTATTACCTATACTCATCTTTTCTCGAGCGTTTGGCCATTTCGTGATGCTAAAGGCCTTGTGTCTATCAAAGTTGCAGGTAATTTCCGTGCAAACAGCGGGTATGCGATTAGAGATGCTGTAATGAATGATGTGGGAATTGCTCTCGTGCCGGCGTTACTCGTCAAGGATGAGATAGAGAGTGGTACGTTGGTCTCGATTTTGAACGATTACGCACCGGACCCGATCAGGATTACAGCCGTCTACCCATCAACGAGATTAACTCCTCGGAAGGTCAAGCTTTTCGTTGATTTCATAAAAGATGAGTTTGTAAAGGTTCCTCTACTTCACCCGACTAAACCTTCTCGGCCCGTTCCGAGGCTAAGATCTAAGCCCGGTGTCGTAGTTGATGTGAATAGATAACGATATTGTAGCGGCAGTTTAAAACTCAGTTAAACTGGCGATCCGAAAGCATGCAACGTTCATTTATAAAAAAGAATTGAAGTTAAAAACATAGACGAACGTTTCATTTGAAACTAAGTGAAAGTAAAAGGTTATATGAGTAAAAAGGCATCAACATATACAGCTGACGACATTGAAATTCTCGAAGACTTAACGCCTATTTTGCACCGTCCGGGTATGTACACCGATCCGGTTAATCCAAATCACGCGCTGGTAGAGGTCATTGATAACGCTTCAGATGAGGGTCTTGCCGGCTATGCAAAAAACGTGGAGATCACGATTTATGAGGATGGGTCTGCCGAAGTTGTGGATGACGGCCGAGGCATTCCGATCGATATACATAAAACTAAAAAAATTCCCGCAATTCAAGTTATTTTTACAACGTTGCACTCCGGTGGAAAGTTTCGTAAGACGGATTCGGAATCGGTATATCGGATAGCTGGTGGCTTACATGGCGTTGGTGTGTGCGTTAGTAATGCGCTGTCTACGAAGTTAGAGGCGGAAGTCAAAAGAGACGGAGCGCTCCATCAAATTACATTTGGTCCAAACGGGAAAGTCAAAACACCGTTAAAAAAATATAAAAAGTTACCGCTCAGTAAAACAGGTACTCGAATCAGGTTTTGGCCAGATCCTAAATACTTTGACAGTGTTAAATTTGATCTTAATGAGCTAACGGCGTTGTTAAGAGCAAAAGCAATGCTGTTACCTGGAGTTCGTTTTTCTTTAGGGTTGGAAAAAAATGGAAAGATCGATGTTCAGAGCTGGCATTTTCCAAAAGGCATTGAAGGGTATTTTGCTGAAGCTATAGCAGGTCAGGATGCGGTAGCAACCACATTTTTTGGTGAACGATATATTGTAGATTCGTCAGAATCTGATTCATTCGCTGAGGGTGAGGGCGCTCAATGGGCATTGTCTTGGACAGGGGACGGGGAAATTATCAATGAGTCGTATGTCAACATGATTCCCACGAGGCAAGGGGGTACACATGTTTCCGGATTGAGGGACGGCGTCTATCAGGCGATTAAGAGCTTCATTGATCATCACGCGATGGGTCAAAGAGGATTAAAGGTAGTGCCAGATGATGTTTGGTGCAGAGCTAACTTTGTTCTTGCATGCAAAATCCTTGATCCTCAATTTAAAGGCCAAGTAAAGAATGAGCTCATATCGCGTGATGCATTTAAACTTGTTTCTCAGATGATTCGAGATCCAATCGAGTTGTGGCTTAATCAACATGTGGACGAGGGAAAACGAATTGCTGAATTGGTACTTCGTCAAGCAGTTCAACGCACGCGGTCAGCACAAAAAACAGAACGAAAAAAGAGCTCTGGAGTGGCAGTTTTACCAGGGAAACTTACCGACTGTGCCTCGGAAGATCCAACTCGAAATGAGCTATTTATAGTGGAGGGCGATTCTGCGGGAGGCTCTGCTAAAGGTGCAAGAGATAAAGAGTTTCAAGCGATTTTGCCGCTCAAGGGTAAGCCGAAAAATACGTGGCAGGACGCACCAAGCTCTCTTTATTCTAATAAGGAAATCGAGGCAATTGCCATAGCAATCGGCGTGGATCATCACGTCCTAGGTGAGTCTGCAGATTTATCAAATTTAAGGTATAAAAAAATTAATATTCTCGCAGATGCTGACGTCGATGGCGCTCATATCCAGGTGCTTTTATTGACTTTATTTTTTCGTCATTTTCCGAGGCTTATTCAGGATGGTCATATCTTTATTGCACAACCACCGTTGTTTAGAGTTGATGTGCCGGCACAAGGTAAGAGCAAGCCAGGACGAAAGCTCTACGTTTTGGATGAAGTTGAGCTGAGGACATTAGAGGAAAAATTAGTTGATGAGGGTGTAAAACGAGACTCCTGGTCGGTTAGTCGTTTTAAAGGATTGGGGGAGATGAGTCCTGATCAGCTTTGGGATACGACTCTAAATCCAGATACTCGACGTGTTTTGCAAGTGACATATGAGGATGTGATGGAAGAGTCTCTTGATATATTTGGCATGATGATGGCTCGAGAGAACGCGGGTCAGCGTAGAAACTGGATGGAGACTTTTGGTAATTTGGTGGAGGCAGATTTTTCATGAAAAAGAGTGTGACTCATCTGCCGATTTTATTTTTAGTTGTATTCAGTTCCATGACGACTGACGTTAAAGCCAATGATGCCAGAATTACAGAATACGGGATCTACAACAAAAATCAGGAGCTCTTAAAAAAAACCACAGTGATTCCTGCTAACCAGGTTGTTCGGTTTGGGTTTTGTTTTGAAGTTTTTGTGGATTTTTTCGACGATGACAAGTACATGCTCACCCAATCACTGACTCATCCTGAAATTTCGGACGACGGCGGTTGGCCTAATAAAGGGTACAACGTTCCTAGAAAATTTAAAGTGATGAATGGTGTGGCATCTGGGTGCGTTGGCTATAACGCACGATCCAGTGATGAGGCGCCAGCTGGCGAGTGGCGATTTAGCCTATCAGACGGGAGCAATGAGTTGCTTGATTTTTCGTTTAATCTCAAATCAAACAATGCCAATTGAATACATAAGAGCAAGTACATGAGTCAACAGAAAGAGTTATTTGAAATGAGTCAAGTTCAAGATAAGCCAGCCAAGAAATTTAATACTCAGCCTAAGAGAAAATCTACGGACCCGCTTCCGGAATACTTCGCTCCGTTAGAACGTATGGACTTTGACGATGCTATCCCATTAGGGCGATATGCCTCGACGCAGTATTTGCAATATGCCATTGCCACAGTTAAAGACCGTGCTCTGCCGCGGCTAGCCGATGGACAAAAACCTGTTCAGTCAAGAATTCTGTACGCAATGTGGGAAATGAATGCGACCGCAGGAAACTCTAGAAAAAAATCAGCCAGAGTCGTAGGTGATGTGCTCGGTAAGTTTCATCCCCACGGTGATTCATCAGTCTACGATGCGTTAGTGCGAATTTCCCAGAACTTTACTCTTCGTTATCCCTTGGTCGATGGCGAGGGAAATTTCGGATCCAGAGATGGGGATGATGCAGCGGCTATGAGATATACGGAGGCACGACTCACTAAATTTTCTGAAGTTTTGTTAAATGAGCTGAGTGAGGGCACAGTCGATTTCATTCCCAACTATGACGGTAGTGTCACCGAACCTTGCTTTTTACCAGCTCGGTTACCCGTTTTGTTGCTTAACGGCGCGAGTGGTATTGCAGTAGGAATGGCAACCGAGGTGCCTAGCCATAATCTTCGTGAGGTCTCGTCCGCGGTTATAGCGCTGATTAAAAAACCCAGTATGACCATTAAACAGGTCATGCGATATATCAAGGGTCCCGATTTTCCTGGAGGAGCTCAAATAATTACCAGCACCTCCGATATTGCTGAGGTTTACAGTACAGGCAGGGGCGCTATGCGTGTCAGAGCGCGGTGGACGATTGAGAAGTTATCAAGAGGTCAGTGGCAGTTGGTGGTCACAGAGTTACCTCCGGGTGTCTCTGCTAGAAAGATCCAAGAGGAAATTGATGCGATCACGAATCCGCAGCCTCGTTTAGGCAAGAAGTCAATAACAGCCACGCAGCAAAAAGAAAAGCAGGCCATGTTGTCCGTGTTAGATCGAATGCGAGATGAGTCGGACAGGGTTAATCCCGTACGTATGGTTTTTGAGCCCAAGACATCCAAGATCGATGAGAGTGATTTTGTAAACGCGTTGCTTGCTCGAACCAGTTTGGAAACCAATACGTCTATTAACTTGGTCAATGTTGGATTGGACGGCCGACCGGCTGGAAAGAATCTCCTTGATATTTTAACGGAGTGGATTGATTTTCGGCGGGACACAGTCACGAAAAGAACTCGTTTTCGTTTAGGAAAGGTAGAAGATCGTATTCACGTCCTTGAGGGGCGTTTATTGGTTTTATTGAACATTGATAAGGTTATAAAAATAATCAGAAATTCCGAGCAACCCAAACAAGATTTAATGTCGGAGTTTGAATTATCAGATCGTCAGGCAGATGACATCTTGGATATGAGACTGAGACAATTAGCAAGGCTGGAGCATATCAAAGTTGAGCAGGAGCTTAAAGGGCTTAAAAAGGATCAGAAATCCTTCAAGGTGATTTTGAAAAGTAAAGATAGCTTAGAAAAACTTATCATCGAGGAATTGGAATCTGACACTAAGGAGTTTGGCGATAAAAGACGGACCGTAATAGAAGTGTCGGAAAAGGCAGTCTTGGAGGTTAAGGCCTCCAACGATCCTATCACGGTTATTTTCTCGACCAAGGGTTGGATCCGTATGCGACAAGGTTGGGATGTCGAACCGAGTAGTTTATCCTTCAAAGAAGGAGATGCGCTGGCGTCGATCATTCAGTGCCGAACCATTGATCCAGTAGTATTTTTGGATTCTAAAGGTAGGGCGTACAGTATTGACGCAAATGTGCTTCCTTCGGGGCGAGGAGATGGTGTTCCGGCTTCATCTCTATTAGATCTTCAAGATGGCGCGCAGGTCATGCACTGCATCGCCGGCTCATCAGAGTCGAGCGTTTTTGTGGCGACGACAGGGGGTTATGGATTTTTTGCTAAGTTGGGAGATATGGTCTCTAACCGAAGAGCTGGAAGAGACTTTATGACGATTCCTCCGAATGAAGTGCCAATAACTCCACAATTCTTTAGTCAGGATGAGGGTCGTTATGTCGTTGCGGTATCGGCGAAAGGTAAACTTTTGGCTTTTGCGGCTGAGGAGATGAAATTTCTTTCTAGGGGGCGAGGTATTATAGTAATGGGGTTGGATGATCAAGATAAACTTGCGGTGGTTTCTGTAATTGCTAAGCGGACCGCTAAAGTTGCAGGGCGATCGCCTAGAGCTCAGAAGGAAGACACAATTTTATTATCAGGGGAAAGATTCGAGCACCACTACTTGCGACGCGCAAGGATGGGGCGAGTACTACCGAAAAAACTAAAGGGCCCATATCGAATTTTAAGCGGTTAAGCAAAGTATGCGGTTGGTCTGTTAAATACCAGCAACCGAAACGACGTTGAACGCAGCTGTGTCGTCTCTTAATTTCTTGATCTCTTGATATTCCTCTGAGGCGTACCATTCACGAATGGTTTGCATATCGGAAAATTCGCAGATGACAAGTCTTTGAGGAGACCAGCTACCCTCCAGATTTTCGATAGCTCCTGCGCGAACCAAAAATTTAGCGTTATAGTTTGATAGAGAGGCGCCGACCTTGGCACGATATTTTTCATATCCAACTGGGTCGGTAACTGTAATTTCCGCAATAAGGTATGCTGACATTTTAAATTGTGTCCTGTGAACATTCGTGACAATTCCAATGTACACGGGATTTTGAATTTCGAAAAGATTTGTTGTTCATTTATTAAGCGTAAAGGTAGAGAGAAATGAGAACACGTATTACAGAGCTTTTAGGGATCGAGTACCCTATTATTCAGGGCGGTATGCACTATGTCGGCTTTGCTGAGCTGGCTGCGGCTGTCTCAAATGCGGGTGGACTGGGCACGATTACTGGGTTGACTCAAAAGTCAGCTGATGATCTGCGTAATGAAATTCGCAAATGTAAATCAATGACGGACAAACCGTTTGCGGTTAATCTCACCTTTCTGCCGTCCTTAGCAACTCCTGATTACCCGGGTTATGTCAGAGCAATTGTAGAAGAAGGAGTCAAAGTCGTTGAGACCGCTGGCCGTAATCCGCAACAAGTAATGCCTGCGCTCAAAGAGGCAGGAGTTAAGGTTATTCATAAATGTACTTCGGTGAGGCACTCGCTGAAGGCTCAGTCTATAGGGTGCGACGCAGTATCAGTAGATGGTTTTGAATGCGGCGGTCACCCAGGTGAGGATGATGTACCAAATTTCATATTACTCCCGCGCGCAGCAGACGAATTAGAAATTCCGATTGTCGCATCAGGTGGAATGGCAGACGGCCGTTCCTTGGTGGCGGCGCTGTCCCTTGGGGCGGATGGTATCAACATGGGAACTCGATTTATGGCGACGCAGGAAGCTCCTTGTCATCAAAATGTTAAAGAGGCGTTGTTGGAGGCGACCGAATTAGACACCAGGTTGGTCATGAGGCCCCTGCGTAATACCGAGCGTGTGCTTAATAACAGTGCTGCGCAAAAACTGTTAGAGAAGGAGGTTAACCTTGGCGACAGTATTAAAATTGATGATGTCTTAGATCAAGTGGCGGGGGTGTATCCAAAGGTTATGCTTGACGGTGAAATGGAGGCTGGGGTTTGGTCTTGTGGAATGGTCGTTGGGTTAATTAATGACATTCCTTCATGTAAAGAACTGATTGAGCGCACTATGACTGAAGCGAAACTCATTCTTGACCAACGTAGCCAACAATTATCTGCATGAATTTGGTGAACTCGAACTTAGAACGAAACTTGTGAGGAAATGCTAACTAAGCAATTGCCAGAGGACGGATTGAAGCAGCGTTGCTACACGGTAATCTTTGAGGCTGATACTCCGGCTGGGCGTTTTTTTGATCTGTCTTTGGTCTGGCTTATTGTTGTAAGCGTCACCGTTGTAATGCTCGATAGTATTGATTCGATCCACTCGGGGTGGGGCGAACAGCTAATGATTCTAGAGTGGATGTTCACGGGTATATTCACCATCGAA
This sequence comes from uncultured Burkholderiales Genera incertae sedis bacterium, assembly GCA_905478365.1. GTDB lineage: Bacteria > Pseudomonadota > Gammaproteobacteria > Burkholderiales > Eutrophovitaceae > Eutrophovita. The sequence goes on along the minus strand of CAJQIK010000063.1, from coordinate 3,742 downwards.
TATTGTGCACGTCTGTGGTGTGCACCTAAGCCACTCGTGTATATGCGCAGTTTTTATGGCATTGTGGATTTTTTGGCAGTCATTCCTACTTATTTAGCGTTGCTCGCTCCGGGCATTCATGTCCTCATTGACATCCGCGTCCTCAGGTTGTTACGACTATTTAGATTATTAAAGTTGACAGCCTATGTGACGGAGTATGCGACTTTAGGGCGAGCCCTTTATTCCTCGAGAAGAAAAATCCTAGTCTTTTTGACTTTTGTGGGAATGGTTGTGTTGATCATGGGAACGGTCATGTATGTGGTTGAAGGCCCCGAAAATGGCTTCACGAGCATTCCGATGTCGGTATATTGGGCGATCATGACGATGACGACTGTTGGATTCGGTGATATTTTTCCTCAAACTGATATTGGCAGAGTTGTCTCATCGTTTACGATGCTATTAGGTTGGGGAATACTGGTTGTACCAACTGGAATCGTAAGTGCGGAATTTGTATTTCAAAGAGACAAACCTACGACAAGGACTTGTGGTCAGTGTCTCAGTGAGGGGCACCTTGTAGATTCTAAATTTTGCCGGGATTGTGGTGCTGAGCTCTGAGCCTCTATCAAGAGGGTTGGAAACTTGATAAAGTATCACCCTCAGTTATAAGGAAGGAAATATAGCAAATGGTCAGGTTGTCAGGTATTGGTTTTTGTGTATTTTCAATGATCATTTTAATTGGGTGCGGAGACTCATCTGATGATGCGCCTTCAGAAGTTTTGGATGAATCAGGAATATTTTTGCAAATCCTGCTCGAAGATGAAAAAGGACAAGAGCTTAGTTATGTTTTATTTAATCCAAATATTAAAACTCTGGATGCTTGCAATGCATCTGCCGAATCCTCGCTAGACGATATTGTTCAGCGCTTGCCACCAGATTATAGCTCCTCCAAAGTGACTGGTTGGTCTTGCTCTCTTACAAACCCAGAGGCTGGAAAAACGAAAATAGATCGAGTTGACGCATAAGCGTCTTTTTTAATGTTGAATTTGCCTCTGAGACTCGCAGAGGAAAACATGGAGCGGGCGTGTGATTTAGATTTAATTATCGAGTCACGACTTGAACGATCCACCTGATGAATGCAGACTCAGGCTGGTTTTCATAACAATGCTGCAATTTAATGGTAAACAAATGAGCGAAAATATCTTGAAGTACCTGAGAACTCAGGGGGAACAACTTGATGCTGACATTTCGAAAGCATTAAAAATCCCAAAGGCACAGCTCGAAAAACAATTAACTGAGTTGCTATCCACGGGTGCTGTGATTTGCTGTCACGTTACTAGATTTAGTGGCGATAAAAAAATAGAAGGCATGAGCTATCGTCTCTCCGCTCATGTTCCACCAAGAGCTCCTGGCAGAAAGCCCGGTGGTAAGTCTAAGGCAGCAGCGAGCGACGACGCTGATGAAGAGTAATGCTTACCGACAGATAACGTTGTCCGTATTCAATCAAGTCTAAACATTTAAAAACGTGGCGCTCATAAATTGGTTTCCTGGCCACATGGCTCAGGCGAAGCGTAATCTAAGTAAGGCATTGGCGTCGGTTGATGTTGTTGTTGAAGTGCTAGATGCACGAATGCCTGCGGCCAGCATGAACCCTCTTTTTGATGAGTTACGCCAAGAGAGGCAGCGTCCTGCCCTCAAGATTTTAAATAAAGCTGATATCGCTGACCAAGCGGTCACTGCGCGTTGGATTGAATATTTTATGGATAACGATTCGTTGGCAAGCGCGCTGCCGATGGTCGGAAAGTCTAAGCAAGACGTACGCAAAATTGTCGATTCTTGTCGAAAGTTGGCACCTCACCGAGTTGATGCGATTAAGCCATTGAGATTGATGGTATCTGGTGTTCCTAATGTTGGTAAGTCGACGATATTGAATGGTCTATTAGGGCAATCAAAAGCGAAAGCTGCTGACGAGCCTGCTATCACCAAAATGATTACACGGTATGAGGTAAATGATGAGCTCATCATTTACGACAGTCCTGGTGTAATGTGGCCAAAAGTAGATACTGAAGAAACCGGTCTTCTTCTTGCGGTAAATAATGCAATTGGTGTTAACGCTTATAACGTTGAGGATGCTGCAATTTTTCTAATAGAAAAAATGCTGGAGCGATATCCCGGAGCGATTATGGATCGATATAGAATTAAGCTGGACAACATGGATGCAGTCGCATGTATCGAATTAGTTGGAGATAAGCGCGGTATGCGTTCCAGAGGTGGATCCGTTGATTTTGAACGCGCTGCGCACTTGGTGTTGACCGACTATCGGCAGGGTAGGTTTGGTCGAGTATCCCTGCAACTGGTGAGTGATTTAATTTAAAATTAAAAGATTGATTTATAGTGTTAATTTTAAAAATAGATAGGAGAAGGATATGGCAAAAGCTTATTGGATTGCGTTTTATCATTCAATCAGTGATCCTGAGGCGATGAAAAAATACGCAGAACTAGCAAGGCCAGCAGTAGAGAGTGGCGGGGGGCGATTTATGGCGAGGGGAATGCCTGCCAAAGTGTATGAGGCCGGTAAGGACCAGCGTGTTGTGATGATTGAATTTGATAGCGTCGAACAAGCTATGGCGGCGCATGATAGTCCGGCATATAAAGAGGCTCTTGAAGCGATGGGAGACGCAGCGATTCGTGATATGCGTATCGTTGAGGGAATGTAATTTTGGTTATTTAATCAACGTCAGATCCCTGGGGATGCTTATATTTCCGGGGGCTGATTGGATCGCAGGTTAGTTCTAAGTTTTGTCATGAATAAGCCTCCAAGAGCCAACATGCAGACTGCGACGACCATAAAACTGGAAGAGTAACCGAATGCTGCGGATAATGCCCCAAAACTAATTGTGCCAATTGCTTGTCCACTAAAAAGACTCATGGCAAACACCGAGATTGCAGTTCCTCTCGCTTTTGGGTACATCTCGGTAGCCTTAGTCTGAAGTGTGTTGTGAAACATGTAAAAACCAACGCCTCCAACAACGCACCAGCCTCCGATAAGTGCTGTTACGTCCATCATCGGTAGACCTAAAAAAAATACAAATAATATTGATACTCCCACAGCGACAAATCCTACTTCATCCAATATGGTTTGCAGCTTCCGGATGGAAATTGTGTAGAGCACGCCACCAAGCCCAAAGCCAGAGAGTAAAATTCCAATCGTCATATAGCTGAGATTTAGCTCGGTTTGTATCCATGCGCCGACAAATGCAAAGCTACCGTAAAATAAGGCACCTTCAAGGAATACTGCTATCAGGATACTTCGACACCATGCATTTTTTAAGATGCTTAAGTAGATTTTCGCCGGATGCACTCCAGCTGATATTGAAGGTTTGGGTCTTGCCGAGGCCCGATAGCTTAGGTCGACCATAAGTAGTATTACGGTCATAATAAAAAATGCTACAGAAAAAAAATAAAAAATAGTCCGCCAAGAAGACACCTCGGCTAAAGTACCTCCGAGCGATGGTCCAAAAATTTGGCCCAACAAGATAAAGCTGATGAAATTACCAAGACTAACTTGGCGATTTTTATAATCAGTTTCATCCCCGATCCACGCGAGTGAAACGGGAATAATGCCGGCGGCACCGATTCCAGTTAAAAATCTTAGTGCGGTTAGCCAATCCAAGTTCTGAGCGAAAGCTGATCCAATGGACCCGATTGAAACAATTGCGGTTGCTATAGATACGGTTCTCAGACGGCCGTAACGGTCCCCAATTGG
>CAJQIK010000062.1 GCA_905478365.1 uncultured Burkholderiales Genera incertae sedis bacterium | reverse complement strand
CAGCATCCTTCAAATCGAGATACGGTACATCAAGTAAATCTATTCCGGCACTTGCAGCTGCATGTACCAGACGAGATCGAGTATAAAGCATTGACTGCCAGTCTCTTTTGCATCGAAGATCGGCAGACATATCCACCCCGCCCAAAATTAAAGAAGTGACTCGCGAACAAGAGCGTGCGATGTCAATCGCCTGCTCTAATGCTGAGTTGGTCTCAATAATCACACAAAAATTTAACTGCCGCGTATTTTCCGTTGAAAGTAACTCGTCGAGAATGCGTATTTCGTTCGCCGACTTAATCTTGGGTAACATCAGGGCATCAGGCGGACACTCAAGATCAAATAAAGCATCCAAATCACTTAACCCATGACGAGTCGTTATCGGATTAATCCTCACCATTTTTTCGGATTGAGTATCGTATGACCTTGAAAATAGGTCCATAGTGAGATTTCTTGACTCATCTTTTCTTGGAAGAGCTACTGCGTCCTCAAGGTCAATACAAACAATATCTGCCGGTTGCCCGAGAGCCTTAAGAAACATGTCTGGACGTAGGCCAGGCACAAACAGTAGGCTGCGTCTTGCTTTTGAAATGATTTCAATGCTCATGGAGCTACCTTTATTTTTTTCCGGAAAAAGTTAAACATTTACTCAATTGCGATGGGTCGCACTTCTTTTGACTTCTTTACTTTACTGCGCTTTTTGACGTCCACTCTGCGTATCAAGAATACAATAGGTATTGCCATGAACGAGGCTATTGCCAACACAAAAAAACTAGCAACATAGCCCTGCAATTGAGCTTGCCGATCAACTTCGTTCTCCAGCATTGCCAGCGACTTAGAAGTCTCTAGATTATATCCCTCGCCAGAAACTGGTGCGTTAATCAACGCGTCATTAAAGACATTAACATGCTCCACGAGCTCGGTTCTCCCAGTAGCACCCGCATAAATGAATATTGCCAATATCACTGAAACCCCAACGCTACTAAACATTGTCCTAACCAAATTGAAAACAGCTGCCCCCTCATTTCGTTTGGCGGCAATCACTCGAGAGAAAGCGACCATCTGTGCAGGCACCATCAAAATACCTGATCCAATACCACTTACGAAACCAGTCCATAAGATTGGCCATACACCAACGTCACTTGTCCAAAATGCGATGGTAAGCGAGGACACGCCTAAACAAGCAAGTCCAAAGGCTATTTGAACTTTCACGTTAATGATTCCCGCTATCTTATTACTAAGAAACATAGCCAATAACACGCCGAGTCCCCTCGACGACTGGAGAATTCCAACATCAACAATCTCGTATCCAATCAGACCTTCAAGAAAAGCTGGAAGCAAGACCATTGGTGGCACAGTTAACAAACCGTAAAAAGCAACTAAAATTAATGCTAAGAAAAAATTTCTCTCTAGGAACAACTTAGGATCTAAAAATGGATTTTTTTTAGTCATTACATGCGCGTTAAACATGTAAAGAGCGATCAAAGCAAGACAACCCTCAAAAATAATCTCTCCCGAATTGAACCAGTCTAGTCGTTGCCCTCTATCAAGCATCATTTGAAGTGACGCGATCCCAATTGCTAAGGTCAGAAATCCAAACCAATCTAGTTGTTCTTTTATTTTGCTTGGTACATCTTTAGGCAGAAATAATAAACAACCAATCAATGCAACTATTCCAAACGGAATATTAATGAAAAATATATACCGCCAAGACAAGTACTCAGTGAGTACCCCCCCAAGTATGGGTCCGATGAAAGATCCCGCCCACCCGATACCCCAGATGGCCATGGCCTTTGGATGCTCCTCTTCTGGGAAAGCATCCAGCATAATGGCTAAGGACAAAGGCACTAGAAATGCCCCGCACATTCCTTGTGCGACACGAGCAATTACCTCAAAGGTCAATGTGCTCACGGAGCCGCAAACGATTGACGATAATGTAAAACCAGCCACAGCCAGAACATAAATTCTCTTTCGACCAAACCGGTTACTCAGCCATCCCGCCATTGGAATCATAATCGCAGAGGCTACGATATAAGAGGTTATTACCCAACTGATTTGATCCTGAGTTGCGGAAAATGCACCCTGCATATGTGGCAAAGCAACCACTGCTATCGTCCAGTCGATGGAATACAACAATGAAGCGAGTACGACCGACGCGCTGATCAAATATGGATGCTCAGCCCCTTGACTTGTGTTGTGTTGAGCTTGTGCCATTAACTCAAGAAATCAGATTCACTTAAAGTGCAATTTGCAATTAAGGTTTAAAAAATGCAGGCAGCCATCCTTGTGTAACAAGTTGGTCTATCGGGCCAGGCAATCCCCTACTGACACCAGTACTTACACCCACTGTAACTGTCATCCCTGCTCGAAGAGGCGGAAATCCCTCTGGCTGATTAACACCGATATGGACCGGTAGCCGTTGAACGACTTTAACCCAATTACCCGTTGCATTTTGCGGTGGAAGAATTGCAAATTCAGCGCCCGTAGCAGGAGCAATCGCGGTAACAGAACCAGTCCATTTAAAGTCCGGATATGCATCAACGCTGATATCGACTTCCTGCCCTACTTCCATCCACGTTAATTGGGTCTCCTTATAATTAGCCTCTATCCATAAGCGATCACTTGCAATAATGCTAAAGATGGACGTACCACGATTAACATATTCCCCTGCCTGCAATTTCATATTACTAACGATGCCACTGACAGGTGCGTAGACAAATGAATCTTTGATTCCTAACTCAGCTCTATCAAAACTAGCCTTTGCCTCAAGATATTTAGGGTGTCGCTCAGGGTCTAGGCGCGCATCTCCCAACAATCCCGCGAGCACCTTCTTAGCTTTCTCATCAAGAGTCATCAAACGAGCTTTAGCTAAATCCAACCTATGCGATGCCTCATCATATTGATCGGCTCGCCCCATCCCATGTTCACGAAGCGTTTGTTGCCTTTCGAGCTGTTTTTTATGGAATGCGATGATTGATCTCACCTCTTCCTTTTCAATCTGAGCAGCTTGATATTCAGCTTTCAATGAAGCTACATCGGTGCGAACCATCGCCATTTGTGCGCTAGCACGTTGTTTCTCTACGACATAGCCTGCGTGCTCCATGCCAAAGAGGAGCACACCTTTTTCCACGTATTGATTATCCACAACTTCTACGTTGGTCACTCTCGCTGAAACCTCAGGACTCACTATTACGATGTCGGCTTTCACGTACGCGTTCTCTGTTTCAACGATGGCTCCACCATGCGAATATAAATAAAGTCCCGTCGTTGCCGCAAAAATTGGCAATAAAACAATAAAAAAGAAACGCACGACCCACAATAAGGCGGTATAGATATTTTTCTCCTGCATCTTCATTGTCCGACAGACTCCGTAGTTTTTTCTAATGGACTTTCTTCACAAGATGTTCGATTTTCTAATGAAGCTAAATTAGCTTTGAGTTTCAACAAGGTATCTACAAACTGTTCTTGCTCACGTTCAGAAATTTCAAACAACGCTTCTTTTCTCGTTTCAGCAGCTGCCGCTCGCATCGTCTTCATTGCAGGTCCAACCTCTTGGGTAAGCAATACTCTCTTAGCCCTGCGATCCTTTGCATCTTCTTCTCGGGTCACCCAGCCATTAGTCTCCATTCGGTCGAGTAGCCGCCCTAAAGATGGTTTATCTATCTCAAGAACCTGAGCTAATTCCGACTGCGTGACTCCGTCATTGCGATACAAGTGAGTCAAAACCCACCACTGCGATCGCGTGAGCCCGAGCGCTCTCATTCGCCGGTCATAGCTGAGACGTAACAATCTAGCTACGTCATGCAAAATAATTCCAAAATTTCTCGAGAGATCTTCGCGGAACAAAATAATGTCCTCCTTGGTTTTGACCTATTTTACTTTATTTAATTGTCTAAACAACTATATTTATAACAATAATAGTCATAACAACTATATACACGACAATTATAACGGATATTTCGAAGCTGAGGAACCGCCCAACACGAACTGTTACGGTACAATGTGCTCATGTATTTATAACTGTGGGTTGCTCATGTCAAAAACCGTTGATTACTTCTTATCCCCAATGTCACCTTGGGCCTACTTAGGCCACGAGCCTCTCCAAGCTTTAATCGACAAATTTAATGCAACTGTCAATGTTATTCCGATTGACCCTGTGAAGCTTTTTGCGGCTACGGGCGGCGTGCCGGTAGCACAACGTCCAATACAACGTCAAAAATATAGACTGGCAGAGCTAAAACGATGGAAATCATTTCTCGGATCTCCGATCGTCATTGAGCCCGCACATTTTCCATACAATCCAGCCCTAGTGAATTTAGTAGTCGTCGCGACTGTAAATGAGTATGGAGCACAAAAAGCGATGGAACTCACTTTGTGCCTGATGAAAGGCTGCTGGGTAGAAGACCGAAACATGGGATTAACCGAAGAAGTTAAAAAATCAATCGAATCATGCGACCTAAATAGTGACGATTTACTTGAATTAGCCAGCAACGACCAAACATCGAAAGATTTAGAAAAAAATACCCAACACGCGATTGAGGCTGGTGTTTTTGGCGCACCAACTTACATTATTAATGGAGAACTATATTGGGGCCAAGATCGACTAGACTTTGTTCAGCGAAGCCTGATGAGCTAGATTCGTAACCATATAACCATTTTCACCTAACACTCGAATAATGTCCTCAATGTGCTGATGATCTCGGGTCTTAATGGAAAAGGCCACTTCAGTACTTTGTATTGGCAAGGTCGTGAACGTCCGTTGATGGTGAACCTCATCGATGTTAGCGTGACATTCCCCAAAGATTCTAGAGACGGCTGAGAGCGAACCAGGCATGTCTGTAATCTGCACGTTCAACCGCGCCAAACGACCAGCCTTAACCATACCTCGATCAATAATAGCCGTTAATGTCAGAGGATCCACATTACCGCCACACAAAATTAGTCCGATATTTTTATTTTGAAATAATTCTGCTTGCTTTTTAAGCGCTGCTAACCCAATGGCTCCAGCCCCTTCCACTAGGGTTTTCTCGATTTCTAGCAGTAAGAGCATGGCCTCCTCTATCTCATCCTCGTCAACCAAAAAAATATCATCTACAAGTTCAGAGACAATTTTAGACGTCAGTTTCCCTGGCTCTTTTACAGCTATACCATCTGCAATCGTGACAGAACCAAAACTAGGAGCTACACCTTTGATATGCGCATACATAGAATTGAAGCACGCCGACTCAACTCCATAAACCTTAATCTCTGGATTGATCGACTTGGCCGCAGTGGCAACACCTGATATGAGTCCTCCACCACCAATCGGAACTAAAATAGCATCCAAATTGGGAATATCCTCTAACATTTCTATCGCTATAGTCCCTTGCCCTGCGATGACCTTCTCATCATCGTAGGGATGGATGAATATCAGCCCCATCTTTTCGGCAAGTAACAAAGCATGCTCATAAGCCTCATCAAAATTATCTCCAAAGAGCACGACTTCTGCGCCTAGAGCTCTCGTATGAGTCACTTTCACCTGTGGAGCAATACGTGGCATAACAATAACTGATCGAATTCCATGCTGGTTAGCGTGATAGGCTAATCCTTGAGCATGATTCCCCGCAGATGCGGCAATAACCCCCTTAGCTCGCTCCTCCGCGCTCAGTTTTAAGATTCGGTTTAACGCACCCCTCTCTTTGAATGACGCGGTAAATTGGTGATTTTCAAATTTCAAAAAAACCTGACAAGAGAGCAAACCTGATAACGTTGTCGATTTAACGAACTGCGTGCGCTTAACAGAAGATTCAATGTCTTCGTGCGCTTGACGGATGTCCTGAAAAAGTTGGTTCATTGATGACTCTGATTAATGATGTGAAAAGTAGCGACTATAATAATCGCGTCTCTTTTTATTCTCCAGAAGTATTTCTGTCTATGGTTGGCATATTATGTTTTTAGGTGATTTTGTTTTTCTTGATTTAGAAACAACGGGAGCTACAGCCGGCACAGATCGCATCACCGAAATTGGTCTCATATCGGTCAAAGACGGCAAATATGAAAGTGAATGGCAAACCCTCATTAATCCTCACAGAAGTATTCCCAATAATATCCAATTAATTACAGGCATTTCCAATCAGATGGTTGAAAATGAACCCACTTTCGAGGAGATCAGCGACAGTTTAATTAAGCGCTTGGAGGGGAAAATTTTAGTCGCCCATAATGTACGTTTTGACTACGCTTTTTTAAGAAATGAATTTAAGTCTTGCGGGATCAGATACGCACCTAAACGTCTTTGCACAGTTAAACTATCTCGGCTTCTGTATCCAGAAGAGAGAAAACATGGATTAGATAGCATCATAAAGCGTCTCAAACTAAAATGTGGTGCACGGCATCGAGCAATGACAGACACACGAGCCATCTGGGATTTCGCACAATATATTCAGAAACAATTTGAGCCATCCTTAATCTCGTCATCTATTAATAGACTCATCAAAGAACCCTCCCTACCGAACGGAATTGATCAAGAAATAATTGATTCTATTCCCTCTTGCCCAGGCATATATATTTTCAAAGATGGTAACGACTGCGTCTTATATGTTGGGAAAAGCAAGAATATTCGATCTCGTGTTATTTCTCATTTTAGCGGAGAGCACTCAAACAAAAAAGATCTGAAAATTAACCAAAACATAAATAAAATCGAATGGTGCGAATCGGCTGGCGAGCTAGGTGCATTACTGCTGGAATCTCAACTCGTAAAGACTCTGAGCCCAATCTTTAATCGACAATTACGCCAGAGAGAAGATAGCTTTACCATTCAATGGAATCCCACTGACCAGCCAAAGACACCTCTTATCACACCACTATCGAGTTTTGAAGAAATTCCATTTGGTGCGATATACGGTATTTTCTCGACTCATAAACAGGCGTTAAAAACACTTAAGGATTTAGCAAAAATTCATAATCTATGTTTAAAAAACTTAGGTATAGAATCTGGAGAAGGTCCTTGTTTTTCTCATCAACTAGGGACCTGTTGGGGGGTGTGCGTGGCTAAAGAGTCAACGATGAATCATGCGATGAGGCTATCGATGGCCTTGAACAAATATTTAATCCCAAATTGGCCTTTTAAAGGAGAAATCCTATTAATAGAGCAAAGTAAAGACAGCGGGCTGGTAGAAAAGCATAAAATTAACAACTGGACTCATATAGATTATGAGGTCATAGGCCAAAATGCGGTGGCAGATTATCGGTTGTCACCATCCAAAATATTCGATCACGATACTTTTCAAATTTTGCGCAAGCATATTTCAAAACCTACACCTCACCTCACAATAGTGACGCAGAAGTGAAGACGGAAATGATCGTCAATCACCCTTCGCACTCAGTGCTGCCCTAAAAAGTTGAGCATGACCTCATTGAACTGCCGGGGTTGCTCTAAATTTGACAAGTGAGAGGCTCCTACAATAATGGAGAGGCTGGACCCTGGAACTGCCGCTTGGATCTCATGT
>CAJQIK010000061.1 GCA_905478365.1 uncultured Burkholderiales Genera incertae sedis bacterium | reverse complement strand
TATTCAGTCGATCTCACCGAAAACTTAAGTCCGGAAGATTGCCAAGCACAATCAATGGAGGATGCGAGTCCTGCAAAATGGCATTTGGCCCATACAACATGGTTTTATGAGGTCATGCTTCTTAAACCATTCGAACAAGCATTCTCTTTTTGGAATCCGCAGTTTGCAATCTTGTTCAATAGTTATTACAACGGATTAGGCGACAAGCATCCAAGAAATGAGCGGGGTCTATTAACACGACCTTCAATGTCAGAGGTACTGGATTGGCGTGAAAATATCAACGCTCGAGTAATCCAACTTGTGAGCGAAAAACCCTGCGCAGAATTACTTTGGTTATTACAGCTCGGCGTCCAACATGAACAACAGCACCAGGAGTTGTTGTTGACTGACATTCATCATCTCTTTTCTAAAAATTTACTGCTGCCGGCCCTAGATCTAAACAACGATGAAACGATTTCAACGACTGATGAACTTCAGTGGATACAGGGCGTTAAGGGGTTAACTGATGCCGGATACGAGGGGAAAGAGTTTCATTTTGATAACGAATCACCCAAACACTCTGTTCTCAACCAGGCACATTTAATAAGCAGTAGACTCATCAGCAATGGAGAGTGGCTTCAGTTTATCGAAGATGGTGGTTACCAAAACTTCACATGGTGGTTAGACGCAGGTTGGACCTGGCTTCAAGATGAAAATATTGATAGTCCACTATACTGGAGCAAGGATAAGAAAGGTCAGCGGCTGCGCTTCTCACTGAGTGGTCAATCGCCGCTTGATATGAATGCACCAGTATCAAATATCAGCTACTTTGAAGCTGACGCATTCGCGCGCTGGGCTGGCAAAAACCTCAGCGAATGTTCGGGTGCCCGATTACCCACAGAATTTGAGTGGGAGGCTTTTGCAAAATCAAAAGCGAGCTCGAGCCCTGATCTTTTTGGCAAAGTTTGGCAATGGACCAGCAGTAACTATACCGCCTACCCCGGATATAAGCCGTGGCAAGGCGTCGCCGGTGAATATAATGGAAAATTCATGGTTAGCCAAATGGTCCTTAGAGGTAGTTCTACTTATACCCCAAAAGGACATTCCAGAATTACTTATCGTAATTTTTTTCCACCAAACGCGCGTTGGCAAATGACAGGGTTGAGGCTTGCCAAAGATAATCCTTAAACTTTGATCTCATGTTGATCAGTAAGCCGTGCGACTTTCCAACTACATAACTAGTCGTTTCTAGATAATTTATTTGATCGCGACCATCAACTACGTGCGATAAATCAGGAACTTGCCCAACCTCTTAAGGCGCTGAACTTGGATAATGAGGCTTCTTGCGTGTGTTATCGGTAATTAAGACTTCGCCTTTTTAAAAAATTACGTTAATGTATACGCAGAGATAATTCTTGCACTCAGGAGCAAATTAACAATTTTTGTATTTTAATAAGAGCATCTTAGGACACGGATAGTAGAGAAAAATTAATTTCCAAGGAGACGAAATGTCGGACACGATAAAGTACTTACTTCCAGAAAACGAGATCCCAAAATCTTGGTACAACCTAATGGCTGATTTGCCATCTCACCCGTCTCCACCGCTTCACCCTGGAACGAAACAACCAATAGGCCCTGATGATTTAGCCCCTCTATTTCCAATGGAAATAATCATGCAAGAGGTCTCCATGGAGCGAGAAATTGATATTCCCGACCCAGTCCGGCGTATTTATAAGCAATGGAGACCAGCTCCACTTTATCGGGCTCGAAATCTAGAAAAGATTTTAGATACTCCCGCAAAAATCTATTATAAATATGAGGGGGTGAGTCCGTCAGGCTCACACAAACCAAATACGGCTGTGCCGCAAGCCTTTTACAACGCTCAGGAGGGTGTTAAAAAAATAACGACTGAAACGGGCGCCGGACAATGGGGCTCTTCTCTCGCATATGCAGGGGCTTTATTTGGCATTGATGTTCAAGTATTTATGGTTAAGGTTTCATTTCAACATAAGCCTTATCGTAAGGCCTTGATGGAGAGTTTCGGAGCTCAATGCTTCGCTAGCCCTTCAGACATGACAAATTCTGGGCGAGCAATCTTAGAAAAAGATCCAGACAGCTCGGGCTCATTGGGTATTGCAATTTCTGAAGCCGTAGAAATTGCAGCGACGAATGACGATACAAAATATGCCCTTGGATCCGTTCTGAACCATGTGTTGATGCACCAGTCGATCGTTGGGCTAGAGTCAATTAAACAAATGGAAATGGCTGACGATTACCCCGATATCATTGTTGGGTGCACCGGAGGAGGCTCCAATTTTGCCGGTATAGCTTTTCCGTTTTTAGGACAAAAATTGCGCGGCGGCAGTGATATAGATATCGTAGCAGTCGAACCGGCAGCTTGCCCTTCTCTAACGAAAGGACAATATGCCTATGATTTTGGCGATACCGGCCAGATGACGCCACTTGTTAAAATGCACACGCTCGGTTCGTCTTTTATACCTCCTGCGTTTCACGCCGGAGGCCTTAGATATCACGGTATGGCGCCTCTGGTATCTCACATCAAGGACTTGGGATTAATTGATGCTGTTTCTTATACCCAGTTGGAAGTTTTCGAAGCAGGCGTCCAATTTGCGCGCGCAGAGGGAATTATTCCAGCGCCAGAAGCCAATCATGCGGTCAAGGGAGCAATTGTGGAAGCGCTCAAATGTAAGAAAGAAGGAAAGTCTAAAACTATTCTTTTTAACTTATGTGGACATGGGCACTTTGATATGCAAGCTTACACAGATTATTTTGCCGGAAAACTCACCGATATGAGTTATAACGAAGAAGAATTAGCAATGGCCCTATCCGGGTTACCCTCTGTTTAAAATGAGGACGGATATATAGGAACAATTCGTTCATTATTTTTCTCCGGCCAGTTCTGACATTGTTATCTCTTGAATATAGAATACATGTCAATCAGGTAATCACAGGATTAAAAATAGCGATTAGCTCATCGGAAGCGTCCATGGAATCTTTCTCAAAAGGAATAATGAGCGATTGTCTTGCGGTCTCGTCAGAAATAGAATTTAAAAGAAAATCGTTTTGATTCTCACGATTACCTCGGACATATATTTGTGTTATCAGTTCTTTTGAATTCGATGAGATCCTGAGGTGAATATGCGGCGCGCGCCCAGGGTAAGCTACTGGCTTTATCGTCCTAAAACGATACCGCCCCTCATCATCTGTGATCGCCTTACCATAGCCCTGAAAGAACGGATCTAGTCCACCTCCATCCCTCGGGTGATGGTATGCACCAAACGCGTCACACTGCCAAATTTCTATCAATGCTCTTGGAACAAAACCACCATTTTCGCTAAATACTTGACCACTTAAATTCACAATATGCCCTGATGCAGTGCCTTTTTTCCCTTCAACAAAAGTGAGATCTGCATTGCTATCGAGTGGCAATTTTATCGGGTAAAAGGGACCTAAACTCTGCGACGGTGTTACCCGAGCCTGAACGCCATTGGCCACAGAACAAACGGCTAAGCCCGTAAGTTGGGATAAAAAATGTCGCTTCCTAAAATTTATCATATGAATACACGCTGTTATTAACAGGCCATCACTCACGAACGATTAATTAAAAAGTCACAAGTTAAGCTAAGTAACGCTTCAACCGATGCGATCCCTAGCATTAATAAGAGAAACTATACCCCCAATTCAAGTCCCTTCGCTTGACCGACACGTAGATCAAGATTCCCATAGCGATCAAAAATACCTCAGTTTATAACGCGGTCCAATTGGTGAGCACTACCATGATAGACTGAAAGTATGTCGACAAACTTATCTGGAAAACGAGCCTTTATCACCGGTGCTGCTGGCGGTATAGGTCGCGAATTAGTGGGAGCTCTTCTAGAAGCTGGATGTTTTGTAGATGCTGCGGATATTGATAAACATGGGCTCGATGCACTACGTAACTTATATGACCAATCCAAACTAAATACGATGGTACTGGATATATCTAGTTCAGAAGCGTGCCAATTAGCTATAAATTCAACCGAGACCACAGATATTCTAATCAATAATGCTGGCGCTTCTATGGGTTTGATCCGAGAAAATCATTTAGACGAACTCGTCTCCATAGATGAACTGCTACCAGAGACTTGGGACCATTTCATTAACACTAATCTATCTGGCGCGTGGTACTTAACTCGAGCAGTCATTCCTCGAATGAAAAAAAAACAGTGGGGACGAATCATCAACGTTACCACCAGCTTCTTCACCATGTTAAGGCCAATGTTTCACCCATACGGCCCCGCAAAAGCAGCATTAGAGGCAATGTCCGCGGGCCATGCAGGTGAATTTGCTAGGCACGGGATAACCGTTAATGTCGTCGTTCCTGGTGGCCCCTGTGACACTCCGATGGTTCCTGCCGTGACTAATATCAAAAGAGAACTGTTGATCCCTCCTAGAGCAATGGTGGCACCCACTCTTTGGCTTTGCTCCAAGGATGCTGATGATGTAACTGGTAAACGATATGTTGCAGCTCATTGGGATACAAAAAAAAATATCTCCGAAGCGCGAGCTGCGTCTGAAGAGGAAGTTGCATGGCAACAATTATCAGGATCGCCAGTATGGCCAGGTGGAAAGCCTGATTAAATATATGGAGAGAAAATGTTAAGACTCAAAAATAAAGTCGCATTAATTACAGGCGGCGGTGGCGGTATTGGACGCGCTACTGCGGAACGCTTTGCACAAGAAGGAGCAAAAGTAATAATCGCAGAAATTGACCCAGAAGTTGGAGAAGCAGCAGCTGAATCTGCGCGCTCTTTCGGAAAAGACTCTGGTGGAGATGCGTATTTTATCCGAACTGATGTCAGCGACGAAGACAGCGTGAAGTCTGTAATTGCAAAGACCTTAGAAAGATTTAACCAGTTAAACATCCTACATAATAACGCCGGAGGTTCCACACTTAATGATGGCCCAGTGACAGACGCACCAATTGAGGAATTTTGGCGTTGCATTAAACTCGACTTATTTGGTACGTTTTTGTGTTCAAAATATGGGATTCCAGAAATAGCTCGGTCGGGTGGTGGATCAGTAATCAATATGGCGTCAAACGTTGCTTTAATGGCTCTTCCAGGGCGAGACTGTTACACCGCTGCGAAAGGCGGCGTAGCCTCTATGACGCGATCAATGGCAGCGGAGTATGCTGCTGACAAAATACGCGTCAATGCAATTGCGCCGTCAACTACGCTTTCTGATAGAGTCAAAAAACTCTTAGAAGCTAGCCCTGAAATCAAAGCAGTCTCGGAAACTCATCTTTTAGGACTCGGACTGCCAATTCATATCGCTGACCTAGCAGTCTATCTTGGCTCGGACGAATCTGCGATCACAACGGGACAAGTTATCCCCGTGGATAGTGGAGTAACCATCGTTTAACGTGAAAAAAAATCTTATATATACTCAATCAGATAAATCAAGGGGAATACCAATGAAGGATAACGATAGATCAAAGAATTGGAAATTTACTCACTCACAAGCAGATCAAGCGAATTGGAAACCGGGATTAAGAGAGATATTTGATTATAGGGATCTTGGATTCATAGAGGCTACTGATGGCGACTATATTGCCCATATTATTAAGGCAAATGGGAAAAAACAAAGTGACGAAGTACAAGAGTGGCATCTTCACGAATGTTCATTCCAGTTCGTATTAGTTTTAAATGGCTCCGCTACTTTCGAATACGAGGGCGAAGGTGTACGCACTATAAAAAAAGGAGATGCTATAAACCAACGCCCCTGGATTGCTCACCGGGAGATTGAATGCTCTCCCGATTTCGAAGTACTGGAAATCGTCTCACCCGCAAACTTCAAAACACGAATCGTGTCTGAACCTGAACTCAAACATCAAGACGAAAACAAGTAGAAGACTCAGTCACGTTATTTGCTAAACACTTGCTCAGAGGTCGTTTTAATCAGAGTCGTATAAACGTTCGCTAGCACTTCCATTCAGGATCAATCTTGTCAAGTAGGCGG
>CAJQIK010000060.1 GCA_905478365.1 uncultured Burkholderiales Genera incertae sedis bacterium | reverse complement strand
CGTCAGATGATCCGATTATTGCTAAACAACTAGAGGACTTGGGTTGCGTAGCGATCATGCCGCTTGCTTCATTAATTGGATCAGGAATGGGTATTTTAAACCCATGGAATCTAGGAATAATTATAGAAAACGCTTCAGTTCCAGTGATCGTGGACGCAGGCGTGGGTACCGCTTCGGATGCGGTCATTGCGATGGAACTCGGATGCGACGCCGTACTCATGAATACGGCTATTGCTGTAGCAAAAAATCCATCTTTGATGGCCCGCGCCATGAAAAACGCAGTTAAGGCTGGCAGGGACGCATTTACCGCAGGCAGAATGCCCAAGCAACTCTACACTGCGTCTCCAAGTTCGCCTGCCTTGGGGCTGCTGCCGCAAACCCCAAAAAAATCTGGCTGAGGGGTTCTGCCCCTAAGAAAAACAACTCATATGGATAAAAGGAAGGTCAGAAGCTATGTCTTACGCGCTGGTCGAATATCGCAGGGACAAAAAAATGCCCGAAACCAATTAGCCGGTAAATATCTAATCCCTTTCCAGATAGATTCCAAAATCGACACGAAAGTCACCTTTGGGAATAATCACCCGACTTATGTAGAAATTGGATTTGGTATGGGTGATTCAACGGTATCGATTGCCAAAAATAATCCTGCACATAATTACATAGGGATTGAGGTCCATCCACCCGGCGTCGGACGAGCTCTTAAGTTAACTGATGAAGCAAACCTATCTAACCTGAAGATCATAGAGCACGATGCTGTAGAGGTAGTCCAGCATATGTTTACCGAAAATAGCCTGAGTGGTATACATATTTTCTTTCCTGATCCGTGGCCTAAAAAAAGGCATCATAAAAGGCGCATCATTAACTCTGAATTCATTCGGATCCTGACGTCACTTTTGATACCCACTGGTTATCTGCATGTTGCTACCGATTGGGAACAGTATGCCGATGAAATCCTAGCGACATTACGATGCAACCAAGATCTAAAAAACTCGGCTATTGATTATTGTGAGCGTCCATCATACCGACCGACAACTAAGTTCGAGCAACGCGGCCTAAAACTAGGACATGATGTTCGGGACATCATCTTCACCAAAAGTTAAGCCACTGTCCTTACAAGAACTCCTGTAACACTTCATTGAGAAATCTCATACCCGTTGTGGTTGGTTTAATAACGCTATTGGAGAAAGTCACTAATCCTCGTTTTTCCAATGCTTTGAGATGAGAATCCACCACATTAACTGGTAAGCCTGTTCGTTTCTCAAATAAGTCTGCGGAAACTCCACTGTTTAGCCGTAACGCGTTCATAAAAAACTCAAATGGCAAGGATTCTGAACCGATAATCTGGCTGCTGAGAATAGCATCTCCCGAAAAAACACCATCCATATAGCGCTTGGGTTGTTTGTACTTCACCATCCGTGTAACACCTTCCGCTCCGGATAATTTCGAGTGAGCGCCTGCACCAATCCCAACGTAGTCTCCAAATTTCCAATAATTGATATTGTGCGAGCACTGTCGATCTGGTTTTGAAAATGCCGAAACTTCATATTGATCGTACCCACATTCATCGACAATTGATTCAATTTCGAACTGCATCTCAGAGGCTAAGTCATCATCTGGCAACTTCGGTGGATATCGGTAAAACCAAGTATTTGGCTCTATCGTGAGTTGATAAATTGATAGATGCTCTGGAACAAACTCTAGAACGCCGGAAAGATCTCTTTTCAATTCATCTATCCGCTGACCCGGAAGGGCGAACATCAAATCCACGTTGATATTGTCAAATATTTTTTTTGCTTCTGAGAGCGCGTTTATTGCTTCATGACCT
The DNA here is from genome assembly GCA_905478365.1 of uncultured Burkholderiales Genera incertae sedis bacterium. Classification (GTDB taxonomy): domain Bacteria; phylum Pseudomonadota; class Gammaproteobacteria; order Burkholderiales; family Eutrophovitaceae; genus Eutrophovita. The sequence goes on along the minus strand of CAJQIK010000060.1, from coordinate 5,559 downwards.
GAATGCACTCTACCTAACTTAGCAAGCAAGTGATCCTGAGTCGTTTGTACTCCAATCGATAGCCTATTAACGCCTACCTTTCGATAACCTTCAAATTTAATTCGATCTGATGCGCCGGGATTGGCCTCTAGAGTGATTTCTGCATCGATACTCAGCGTGAAATTGTCCCTAACATAATTAATAATTTTTCCAATCAAAACAGGTTCAAAAACAGACGGTGTACCCCCACCAAAAAACATGGTTTGAATTACTCTGTCTTGAATTTGCCGCCTATGAACCTCAATATCATTGATCAGCGCATCGACATAGTCTTCTGGAGAAACGTCACTTCGAAGAGGGTGTGAGTTGAAGTCGCAGTACAAACACTTTTTGACACACCAAGGTATATGCACATATAACGATAATGGAGGCAAAAGGTTCACCGGGGTATCCGAGTTACAGCAAACCTAAAGTGAGCATCAATCAACACACAAATTAAGATCTTTTTATAAAACACCATTAAAAGGCCCCTGACTCCAAAAGACGTTTCATTTTACGAACCGCCTCTCCTCTGTGACTCAACTCGTTTTTCTGATTCGTAGACATCTCAGAACCTGTTAATTGCATCTTTGGATCCAAAAATACTGGATCGTATCCGAACCCTTCATCGCCACGAAACTCTCTCAAGAGTTCTCCATACCATCTTCCATCAGTAACTAAAGGCGCTGGGTCGTTATGGTGCCGTACCAATATCAACACGCAATAGAAATACGCTCGGCGATCAGTCTGATGCCTCATTAAATCAACTAAGTGCTGACTATTTTGGGTGTCGGTCGCTCCATTACCAGCAAATCTCGCAGACCGAACACCTGGTTGCCCGTTTAACGCATAAACACAAATTCCCGAGTCGTCGGCGAGTGCAGGTAGTCCAGAATTTTTAGACACATGCCTGGCTTTAGAAAGCGCATTTTCCATGAAGGTATAGTGTGGCTCTTCCGCTTCGCTGATATCGAGGTCTAATTGACTAAGCAATTGAATGCTTAGACCACGGAATAGATTATTGATTTCATTAATCTTCCCTTTGTTACCCGAAGCGATCGCAATCTTAGGTGGTAGCATCATGCATCAATATCAAGACACTTTTTTTGTATGGCAATAAGTTCTACAATTCCTCTTTCTCCAACATCCAGCATTTGCGAAAGCTGGGTTTTGTTGAAAGCAACCCCCTCGGCAGTCCCCTGTATTTCAATAATATCGCCGGCCTCAGTCATCACAAGGTTAAGGTCTGTATCACAGCTAGAGTCCTCGTTGTAATCTAAGTCTAGTAAAACTGCTCCTGATACAACACCAACCGAAATCGCAGCAACGTGGTGTTGAATCGGTGATTGCTGCAACGATCCAATTTGAATTAAATGTTTTACCGCCAAAGCTAAGGCCACAAATCCGCCGGTCACACTTGCTGTTCGTGTACCACCATCGGCCTCAATGACATCACAATCGATCTTAATCGTTCTCTCGCCAAGATCCGGAAGGGAAATGGCAGCACGTAAGCTACGTCCTATTAAACGTTGGATCTCTTGAGTTCTCCCAGACTGCTTGCCTCTCGCTGCTTCTCGGTCCATTCTCGTGTTCGTAGAACGTGGCAACATACCGTATTCGGCCGTAACCCAACCTTGACCAGTTCCCCGCAGAAAGGATGGGACCCTATCCTCAACTGAGGCCGTGCAGATTACTCGAGTTCTACCGAACTCTACTAACACCGAACCCTCCGCCTGACCCACAAAACCCTTTGTCAAAAGGACCGCCCTGAGACTATCTGCGCTTCGCTCCCTCCTATCCATACCCTGCCCTCTCAAAAAATATCAAAAAAACACATCATAAATCTTTGTTTCACACTCATCAGTCGCGTAATATCGTGTCAACCATTATTTGTCACCAATGAAACAGGAAAGAATTCATGACAACCAGTATGACTGGATTTGCATCCGCCTCATGTCCTACCGATACCGTCACTATCGTAGCTGATATTAAATGCGTCAATCATCGATACTTAGACCTACACTTTAAAATTCCTGAAGAACTACGGCAATATGAAATTCAATTTAGGCGTACATTAACTGATTCTCTTAAAAGAGGAAAAGTTGAATGTAAAATCTCGATTAATCAAAATCATCATTCTGCTGAACAAAAAATTTCTCCGCAAGTCATGAAGAACTTACAGGAATTAGAACGAAGCGTCACAAAGCATTATCCAAAAGCAAATAAATTGTCTGTGAATGATATTTTGAGATGGCCGGGATCAATTCAAGAAGACTCAATAGAAGTTGAAACTATCGCAGAGGCAGCTAAACATGCTCTCATATCTGCCATTCGAGATCTTAATATTGCTCGAAATGAGGAGGGCAATAAACTGAAAAAAATTGTCCAAGATAAAACTTTTCACATAAATGACCTCATTCAACAAGTGAAGCCCCTGATACCAACAATTATTTCATCTTACGAAACAAAATTGAGAGATCGCATAAAACACCTCGATATCGAAATTTCAGACGATAGAGTCGCTCAAGAAGTTGTCATACATTCGACGAAAGTTGATGTAGAGGAAGAAATTCAAAGACTGGAAGCTCACACTTCATCACTACTGGAAATCTTAGATTCAAAGGGAGCGCAAGGTAAGAAACTTGACTTCTTAATGCAAGAATTAAATCGAGAGGCGAATACATTGGGCTCAAAATCGACCAGTATTGGTACCACCAATATTGCAATGGACCTCAAAGTAGCTATAGAACAAATAAGGGAACAAGTTCAAAATATCGAGTAAAACTATGGCAAATATTTTTATTATTTCAGCGCCGTCTGGAGCAGGGAAATCCTCTCTAATCGAAGGTCTAATTGCAAAAGATAATGCGATTAAAAAGTCTATTTCGGTTACTACCCGACAACCCCGCTCAGGAGAACAAAACGGTCAACACTATTTCTTTACAAGTGAAGACGACTTTCAAACAAGAATAAAGGATGGTGAATTTTTAGAGTATGCACTAGTGCACGGTAATTGGTATGGCACTAGCAAGGCTTTAGTCGAGAAAGAACTCGAAAAACAAAACGATTTAATTCTTGAAATTGACTATCAAGGCGCCCAAGCAATCAGGGAGCAATTCCCCTCTAGTATTTCTATTTTTATTTTACCACCCAACAAAACTGTCTTGCGCTCACGCCTTGAAAAAAGAAATACGGATGACATCGCGACAATTGAGCAACGACTCAATGCGGCGAGCAACGAAATCAGCCATATTAGCGATTATCAGTATGCTATCATTAACAATAACTTTGACGAGGCTCTTGCTGAATTAGTAGCAGTTGTAAAAACATCGAGGCTCTCGATTGGTTACCGAGAAGCTGAAGAGATCATAAATAATTTTATTGAAAGGTGATTGAACTATGGCACGTATCACGGTTGACGATTGCTTGGAATTCATTCCAAACCGTTTTGAATTAACGCTAGCCGCGAGCTATCGCGCGCGACAAATCTCTATTGGGAACACAGCACTTGTTGATGAAAATAATGACAAACCGACTGTAATCGCTCTCAGGGAAATCGCAGGCGAAAAAGTTGGCATAGAAGTATTGGACATCAAATAATCATCGATTGCACAACGCTCCGTTGTGATTTTACAAATGCTTACGTAAAAGTTAGGTTAGCAAGATATTGAACGTCATGAAGCATGACTCTCATTCAGTGTCAAAAGTCATCGAAGTAGATTTAGCCTCGCCTCTATTTGCTCAAGCAGCAAATTACCTCAAGTCTCGTGAACTTGATATGCTAAAAGAAGCCTATCAATTCAGTCGAAAAGCGCATGATGGTCAATTTAGAAAGACGGGTGAACCCTATGTCTCGCACCCGGTTGCCGTCTCTCAGATCCTTACAAGTTGGAACCTAGATGCTCCCGCATTAATTGCTGCGCTGCTCCATGATGTGGTTGAAGATACGCAAATCACAAAAAATGAGATCAGTCAAAAATACGGTAAAGTAGTTGCGGACCTGGTTGATGGCGTATCTAAGCTCGATAAAATTAGTTTTGAGTCTCAAAAACATCAACAAGCCGAGAATTTCAGAAAAATGCTGCTTGCTATGGCCAAGGACGTTCGGGTCATGCTCATCAAACTTGCTGATCGATTACACAATATGCGCACGTTAACTGCGATGCAAGCACAAAAACGAGTACGTATTGCAAAAGAGACTCTTGAAATCTATGCGCCAATTGCTAATCGATTGGGTTTGAATGATGTCTATCGTGAACTTCAAGAGTTATCACTATCACATCTCTACCCAAACCGATACAAAGTACTGTCAAAAGCGGTCAAACGCGCTCGTGGAAACCGAAAGGAATTGATCAGAAAAATTCTTGTTTCGATCGAAGAATGCTTAGTTGAACACAGTCTTGATGCGGAGGTTTCAGGACGCGAAAAAGCGATCCACAGTATCTACCGAAAGATGACGACAAAAACATTGTCATTCGCAGAAGTTTTTGATATCTATGGTTTTCGCGTTGTTGTAAAAGATATCGCCTCTTGTTACCTAGCCCTTGGAGTACTGCACCAACGCTATAAACCTGTTCCAGGAAAATTCAAAGACTATATCGCCATACCAAAAGCGAATGGTTATCAGAGCCTTCATAGTACTTTGCTAAGTCCGGTGGGGACACCTATTGAGGTACAAATCCGCACAAAAAATATGGACCAAATTGCAGAGTCGGGAGTGGCGTCACACTGGCTTTACAAAGAAACCGATGACGGGTCTCTAACCGAGTTACAGACTAGAACACATCAATGGATGCAGAATCTGCTGCAATTACAGTCAGAACCTGGAAGTGCTGCTGAATTTTTGGAGCATCTAAAACTAGACTTGTTTCCCGACGAGGTATTTGTATTTACACCAAAAGGGAAAATTATTTCACTGCCACGCGGCGCAACGACCATAGACTTTGCATATGCCGTACATACCGATGTTGGAAACTCGACAATAGCGGCAAAAGTTAACCATGAGCCTGCTGCTCTCAATACCGAATTGAGAAGCGGAGATCGCGTAGAGATCATGACCTCAGCTCACGCTACCGCTAATCCAAATTGGCTGCGCTTTATTGTTACTAGTCGTGCGAGATCCCAAATACGTCATTCGGTAAAAACACAACAACATGAAGAGTCGGCTGTGCTCGGCACGCGTTTACTCGAGCAAGCAGTAAATGACCTCAAAATGGAGCCGAATGCGATTTCACGTGAACATTGGGACCGACTTACAAAGGAATATGCTGGCAAGACTCAAAATGAAATTCTATCCGAGATTGGTTTAGGCAAACAAGTGGCCATCGTTGTCGCTCGCCACTTGCTAGCCCTTGATGATAATGCCGAAACGCAAACAAACGCACAAAAAACCAGCCTAGTCATTCACGGAACAGAGGGAATGGCACTACAGTTCGCAAAATGCTGTCATCCTATCCCTGGCGATCCGATTATCGGGTATCTTAAAAAAGGACATGGTCTAGTGATTCATACACACGACTGTCCTATCTCACGAAGAGCACA
>CAJQIK010000059.1 GCA_905478365.1 uncultured Burkholderiales Genera incertae sedis bacterium | reverse complement strand
GGCTCTGGCTTAGGCTCTGGTTTAGGTTTGGGTTTGGGTTTGGGTTTGGGTTTGGGTTTGGGTTTAACGTCTGCGACTGGTGGACTGACCTCTGCCTTAACTTCTGACGACCACAACTCCACCATAACTGGTTCTGGGTCACGATGATTCCAGTCCAGGCTGACCACTAAAAACAAAAATAAAACAACATGTATGAGGACGGACAAAAAACCCGACTTAATTCGAGAGTTTTTCATCCCACGTGACATTTAATCCTTGGGGGTTACCATGAGGCCAACACGCTCGACATTCATTTTTTGCAGCACATCCATCATGTCCATTACTTGCTCATAACGAACGCTTTTATCAGCCGATATTAGGATAGGCTGATTGGGATTAGCCTCTTGTTTTTTTGTCACAACAGTCAAAAGCTCACCCCATCCTACAACTCTTGATGCCTTTGAATTTTCGCGATCTACATAAGCATAATCACCACCAGCCTTAATAATCACTTCAAGCGGTCTAATTGGGACTTGAGATGATTTTCCAACACTAGGTAATTCAACAACACCGGGATTCAACATGGGTGCAGTCACCATGAATATAACAAGCAATACCAACATCACGTCGATATAAGGTACGACATTCATTTGATTCATTAATTTACGCTGTCTTTTAGCCATCACATCACCAAATAATTCTAAAGACCCAGGTGCGTTAACTAACTGTTACGGAACGCTGTAACAAATTTGATATCTCTTCCATACTGCTTTCATAGCGAGCCGTTAAACGCTCTATATCTCGCACATATTGGTTATAAGCGAGAACAGCTGGTATTGCTGCAAAAAGGCCCATCGCGGTAGCAATCAACGCCTCCGCGATTCCTGGCGCTACTTGAGCAAGCGTTGCCTGCCCTACATTTGCCAATCCACGAAACGCATTCATGATCCCCCATACTGTTCCAAAAAGACCGACATACGGACTCACAGACCCAACCGTCGCTAAAAACGACAAATGCATCTCTAATCGATCTAATTCTCGCTGATATTGCGCATTCATGGCCCTTCTAGTACCGTCCATAACAGTCGGCAAAGACATTCCTGTTTGATTTAATTTTGTGAACTCTCGGAGGGCCGACTCAAAGATTCGGTCCAACGCACCACGTGATTTACTCGCACGCGAGTGCTGATACAAGCTTCCAGGATCATTAACCGAAGAAAAATAATTTTCGAAAGTCTTAGCGCTGCGCAATGCGTCTTTAAAAATCTCACGCTTTAAAAAGATATACCACCAAGAAACCAGCGACATCACGAGAAGCGCAACCATCACTAATTGAACCAGAATACTGGCGTTAACGATCAGTGACCAAAAAGACATGTTCTCCGATATGCTCACAGGCATGAAAGACCTTTCATTTGGTATAAAAATTTAAACATAATGTTGTAATGCTTCCTTTAGCGCTAGTGGAAATCTAACAGGCATGAATTTACATGCATGAATTAAAGCTAAATTAACACTTGCATCCGCGAGCATCAATCCGGCACGACGAACAGATTGAGCTATTGTTACCTGGGCTCGCCCCACGTCTACTGCATCCACAGAAACATCCACTTCATCGTCCAGGCGAGCGGGATGATGATAATTAAGTGCTAGCTTTCGAACAACTAAAATAACTCCGAAATCCCGGACCAATCTCGAGGACTCAAAACTCAAGTGACGGAGCCAATCCGCTCTAGCCCGCTCAAAAAAGTCTAAGTACCGTGCATGATAAACCACCCCACCCGCATCGGTATCTTGATAATAAATACGTGTCTTTACCGCAAAAATAATTACAACTCCTTGAATAAGTCTGAGCCGTTAGACACACTCGCCTCGAGTCCAAAATGACTAAAGGCTCTAGGTGTAGCCAATCGTCCGCGTGGCGTCCTTTGAAGATAGCCCTCTTGGATTAGAAACGGCTCAATGACATCCTCGATGGTATCGCGCGATTCTCCAATCGCTGCCGCGAGATTATCCACACCAACTGGGCCCCCAGCAAAACGATGAATTATGGCTTCGAGCAATTTGCGATCCATCACGTCCAAGCCTCGACCATCTACATCTAAGCTCATTAACGCTTCATCCGCGACGATTTGATCAATTTTTCCTTGGAATTTCACGTCTGCGAAGTCTCTCACGCGCTTTAGCAGCCGATTCGCAATCCGCGGTGTCCCACGCGACCTAGACGCAATTTCTCGTGCACCATCTCCGTCAATCTCAGTATTTAATAAGTCCGCAGACCGTTTTATGATTTTCGTGAGCTCATCAGGCGTATAAAACTCTAACCTGGACACAATTCCGAAGCGGTCTCGCAAGGGATTAGTTAGCATCCCCGCTCTTGTCGTAGCTCCTATAAGGGTAAAAGGTGGCAAATCAAGCTTCACCGAACGAGCCGCAGGCCCCTCCCCAATCATGATGTCTAATTGATAGTCCTCTAACGCGGGATAGAGGATCTCTTCTACTGCTGGCGATAACCGATGTATTTCATCAATGAACAACACATCATTGGACTCTAGGTTGGTCAGCAAAGCAGCAAGATCTCCCGCCTTCTCGATCACAGGCCCGGAGGTTTGACGGACGTTCACGCCCATTTCTCGACCGATAATATGCGCTAAAGTCGTCTTCCCAAGTCCAGGAGGGCCAAACAATAGAACATGATCCAAAGGCTCCTGTCGACCAACTGCCGCCTGTATGAAAACAGTTAACTGTCCACGAATTTTCTCTTGCCCAACATACTCATCTAAACGGCCCGGGCGCAAAGCCCTTTCAACCCTATCATCTGGCATGGCCGCAGAGGAGTCAGGCGATACCAATCGATCTGTCTCTATCATTTAAGTAAAACCCAATAAACTAAATTCCGCATTAGTAATCTTCTAAGAAACCAAAAACATAAGGATCAATTGCCTGCGCATTTTCTAAAGCCAGAGCCTCTGACCTGAGCGACAAATGATCTAACTCTTCGTTAATACGCCCAGTAACGCTGATGATAAGCGTTGTGAAATACTTTTTACCGAGGCGGGATAGAGCGAATGCCTGAGCGTCTGCGCCATCCAAATCTGTGATTACAAACTGCATAGATTCCTCCTCGCGATGATAAATTTTTTGCATCGACTCCAAGTCACCTTGGAGGTGTTTTAAGGGAGATTTCAACTTCCCTGAAAACGTAAGACTCATCATTACTTGCCTGGCAATACTATGATCAATCACAGAGGCTTGTTTTAAGCCGATGTTTGTTTTGAAATGTGCTATCAATTGCTCAATCTCTTGCTCACTAAATTTATTCTTTACGATTGTCGCCCATTCTGGGCGCATCCATTCGTAGGTTTGATAATTAACGATAACACCTGGTTCAACTCGTTCAATTAGCGCCTCCTCGGCCTGCCTCCACCAAGGATTATCTCTATTCCACTGCGGACCCAATTCACGTTCTATGCCCACTTGTCGCAAAAACTTGCCAACAGAAAAATAAGCCTCCTGCTTAAGAAAGTATGTACCAATCGCCGACGTTGAATCAAAACTATGTGCAAACCATAAATCGTTTACCGAATCATTAGCTGCAGGAACCAGAGGAGAGAGAAGTAGGGTGAAAACTACAACGGAAATGGAGTGCGCCAAGAGAGCCTTAGCTTTTCGACTAATCAAAATGACCCGATCGTTCATTCTCGTGAATATCCCGGATATGCTCATCATTCGATTATATCTGATGACGTCGAAGATACGTCACATTAGCTATTTTATTTTTATAGTTAACGACAACTTTGTGGTTCACTTAGAGGATATCAGTTGTAGAGTTTGACGAATTATCTCCGGTAACGTTAAACCATCCTCCACCTTCGACACCGATGTGCGCGCATCACGCTCACTGTAGCCCAGAGAGACCAAAGCGCTGATTGCATCCTCAACAAGGCTAGGCTTGGGTGCACTCGCAACCGACCCATCCGGATGAGACAGCTTATCTCTCAGCTCTAAAATAAGACGCTCAGCTGTCTTTCTGCCAATCCCAGGTACTTTAGTAAGTCGGGCTGCGTCCTCGGAGGCAACCAGCCCTCGCAACTCATCTAGAGATAACGCCGAGAGGATAGCTAGTGCGATCTTTGCGCCGATACCATTAACCTTGAGTAATTGCCTAAAGGCGATTTTTTCTTCCGGCTTTCCAAACCCATAAAGCAAGTGAGCGTCTTCTCGCACCAGAAGGTGGGTATGGAGCGTTACTCCTTCTCCAATGTTAGGTAAGTCATAAATGGTACTCATTGGCACCTCAATCTCGTAGGCCATGCCACCCACTTCAACCACCAATGTAGGAGGCGATTTCTCAATTAAAATTCCACTAATTCTGCTGATCATTTAAATATTAAGTCATATAACGTTAATTAGGAGTTACTTGTCGAAGTCTGCTTGCCAACCGCTCTGAATGCGCGTAACAAATAGCGCATGCTAATGCGTCAGCAGCATCGGTCGAAGGCGCACTCGGTAGATTTAACAAACGTTTCACCATCTCCTGCACTTGAGATTTGTCGGCGTGCCCATTACCCACTACAGATTGCTTAACTTGTAACGCGGTAAACTCTGCGACATTCAAATCCTTCAGGACTGCCGCAGATATCGCTGCACCACGTGCTTGCCCCAACAAAAGCGTAGACTGCGGATTGACATTTACAAAAACTTTTTCAACAACTGCGATTGACGGAGTATGACTCTCAATGATCTCGATGACGCCAGTTACGATCTCTTTTAATCGATCGGGAAGACCTTGCCCGACCGTTTTAATGCACCCACTTGTCACATAATTCAGCTTCTGTGACGCCACATCAATGACACCAAAACCTGTCACTCTCAGCCCCGGATCGATTCCTATAACTCTCAAAAGCCTCGCCACATATGATTGAATAAGCAATTAGACATCATATTCTGCCGTTGTATAAATATCTTGAACATCATCAAGCCCCTCTAATGCATCTATAAGTTTTTGCATCTTCTCAGCCTCCTCACCTTCCAGCGTATTGATTGTCGTTGGTTTATGGGTCACTTCGGAAACTTCGGGACTCAGATTTGCCTCATTAAAAACACTTTTTAATGCATTAAAGTCATTAGGACTCGCAATTACCTCAATGCTTCCATCCTCATTAGATATGACGTCGTCCGCACCACCGGATAAACCGACATCCATAATCAATTCTTCATCAGATCCCGGCGCAAAAATAAATTGAGCACAATATTGAAAAAGAAACGCAACGGAACCATCCGTACCCAAGTTACCTCCATGCTTTGAGAATGCATGACGCACATCGGCAACAGTCCGTTTTGTATTATCTGTAAGACAATCAACCATCACAGCGGCGCCACCGATACCATAACCCTCGTAGCGAGCTTCTTCATAATTAACCCCTTCTAGCTCACCAGAACCCTTCTTTATCGCCCGATCTATGGTGTCTTTCGTCATATTCGCGTCAAGCGCTTTATCCACCGCCAAACGTAAGCGAGGGTTTGAGGCGGGATCTCCACCAGCAAGTCGTGCTGCAACTGTAATTTCCTTAATTAACCGAGTAAAAACCTTACCGCGCTTGGCATCTGCTGCGGCTTTTCGATGTTTGATGTTCGCCCATTTACTATGTCCAGCCATAACTCCCTACCAATCCTTAAAGATTTAACCCCACAAAGTTTAACTTTTGAAAATTAATTACATCTTGTAACAAAAAAAACATTTAATCCTGAAGTCTACACATTGAATCTAAAGTGCATAACATCACCATCATCCACTATATATTCCTTACCTTCTAACCTAAATTTTCCAGCATCCTTCGCAGGAGCCTCGCCACCATATTGAATAAAATCGTCGTAACTCACAACCTCAGCTCTAATAAAACCTTTTTCGAAATCCGTATGAATCACACCCGCAGCCTGCGGCGCAGAGCTACCGCGGCGAACCGTCCAAGCTCGAACCTCCTTTTTACCGGCCGTAAAATAGGTTTGTAACCCGAGCAATTCAAACGCTGCTCTTATAACTCGATTTAATCCAGGCTCATCCATCCCTATGTCTGCTAAGAACATTTTTTTCTCTTCATCGTCCAACTCTATCAACTGAGCCTCAAGTGCAGCTGATATAGCAACTACATTCGCACCCTCCTTTTCAGAAAGCACCTGAACCGCCTTCAGCATGGGATTTTCAGTGAATCCATTTTCGCTAACATTAGCCACATACATCACCGGCTTCATAGTCAATAGAAAAAATGGGTGAAGCGCATCGCGCTCCTCTTTCGAGAGATCTATTGTGCGTGCTGCGAGTCCTTGATTTAAGACTGCTTCAACCTTTTCAAGCACGTCTACGATTCGCTTGGCCTCTTTATCGTTTCCAGCACGAGCCTGCTTTCCATAGCGAACTAATTGCTTCTCTATAGATGCCAAATCCGCAAGCGCGAGCTCAGTGTTTATTACCTCGATATCTGAAATTGGATCAACCTTCCCGCCGACATGAACGACATTATCATCATTGAAACACCTGACAACATGGGCGATCGCATCGGTTTCTCGAATATTTGCCAAAAACTGGTTTCCCAGGCCCTCACCTTGCGAAGCACCTTTTACTAGTCCCGCAATATCGACAAATTCCACAAGTGCGGGTACTGTTTTCTCTGGTAGAACCATTGATGACAATTTTTCGAGCCGGGCATCCGGCACCTCTACTACTCCGACATTAGGTTCAATCGTACAAAATGGATAGTTTTCTGCTGAAATTTCAGCTTTAGTCAGCGCATTAAACAAGGTCGACTTCCCAACATTTGGCAATCCTACTATTCCACACTTCATATTCTTTTTTCCTTCATCAGCACAGATACATTTA
>CAJQIK010000058.1 GCA_905478365.1 uncultured Burkholderiales Genera incertae sedis bacterium | reverse complement strand
GCGTTAATGAGGACGCAATAAGAGGGCTGCTTTCTTACGAAGGATTGGATCATCGTATGCAGTGGGTCGCAGATATATCTGGGGTTCAATTTTATAATGATTCTAAAGCTACAAATGTGGGTGCGACGGCGGCGGCAATTTCTGGGTTACCAGCAAAATGCGTTTTGTTATTAGGCGGCGAATCTAAGCAACAAAACTTTGAGGTCCTAGTGGACTATATCCGTGAAAAAGTACGGGTAGTAGTTTTGATGGGGCGGGATGCTAAATTAATTAAGCGCGGGATTGAGGGCGCTGGCGTAGATATATTCGATGCCGCAGACTTGATTAATGCGGTTCAAATCGCTGCGCAACTTGCTGAACCTGGGGAAATTGTCTTGTTTTCGCCTGCATGCGCTAGTTTTGACATGTTTGACAATTACGCACATCGCGGTGATATGTTCGCTGATGCGGTTAGGAGTTTAGCTTAATGCCCTCCGATTCATTGAACTGGTCAAAAATAAATAAGAATAATGTTGCTTATAACTTCGATATTGTTCTGTTTTGGTTGGCGTTAGGGTTACTGGGTTTGGGTGTTGTAATGGTGTACTCCTCCTCTGTTGCGATTGCGGATAATTCGGTTCTTCTTGGCGGCAGTCCATATCGATTTCTTGTAAGGCATCTATTTGCTTTATCGATTGGATTAATGTTGGCTCTTCTGGCAATCCAGATTCCAGTCAGATACTGGGAGGCGATTGCGCCGGTATTTTTTGTGCTTGGATTAATTATGCTGGTTGCAGTGCTTGTGCCGTGGATAGGTCATGAGGCAAACGGCAGTCGTCGCTGGTTTCGGTTCGCAGGATTTAGCTTCCAGCCTTCAGAATTTATGAAGTTTGCGACAGTTTTGTATGCGGCTGATTACACCATAAGAAAGGGTGTGCATATATCCAGCTTTAAGCGTGGTTTTCTACCTTTGTTTGCGGTCATGGTTTTAACGGGTTCCTTACTTTTACGCGAGCCAGATTTTGGCGCTTTTGTGGTTATTACAGCTATTGCCATGGGCGTACTTTTTCTAGGAGGAATGAATTTAAAGTTACTTATTGCCTTGACTGTTCTCCTTTGTGTCGCTTTTATCGGTTTAATTTATAGTTCTGATTATCGTACGGCGCGCATTTTTGGTTTTTTAAATCCTTTTGAGGATCCCTTGAAGACAGGCTATCAGCTCACGCACTCACTTATGGCATTCGGACGTGGTGAGTTATTCGGTGTTGGTCTCGGAGGGAGTATTGAAAAACTTCATTACCTCCCAGAGCCTCATACAGATTTTATACTTGCAGTTATTGGAGAGGAGATGGGCTTCCTGGGTGTAGCGCTAACCGTAGCGGCTTTTGGATGGTTGACCTTGCGGATGATCATGATAGGTAACCAAGCTGCTCGGCTTGAGCGCTATTTTTCTGCGTTAGTTGCGCAGGGCATCGCTATTTGGATCGGTTTTCAAGCCCTAATTAATATGGGGGTGAACGTAGGGGCCCTTCCTACAAAAGGACTGACGCTTCCACTTCTGTCGTTCGGAGGGAGTGGTTTAATGATGAATTGTCTTGCTATTGGGCTCATTTTTCGAATTGATTATGAAAATCGAGCGCTGATGAAGGGGATTAATCTTTGAGTAAGCGAATTTTGATAATGGCCGGTGGGACAGGTGGCCACGTATTCCCAGCCCTTGCCATAGCTGATTATTTTGAAAAAAAGAATTGTCATATTTTTTGGCTAGGAGGTGTTAACGGTTTGGAGCGAAGCCTAGTCAAAATAGAGCCGGTTCGAATGTTGTTGATTCGCTTTTCCGGGGTTAGAAAAAATGGTGTTCTTCGTTGGTTATTTCTTCCGTTTACCCTAGTAGCCGCATGTTTGTCTACTTTGCGATTTTTAATGAGAATTAAGCCGGATGTGGTAATTGGTTTTGGCGGATATATCACTGTGCCTGGTGCAATTGCAGCTGCTTTATATCGTCGTCCGATTGTCATTCACGAGCAAAATGCTATTCCTGGGTTGGCTAACCGATTGCTCGCTAAAATAAGCAAAAAAGTGTTACTTGGTTTCCCCGGTGCAATTAGTAAGGGTGTACATGTCGGTAATCCGTTGAGGTCTGAATTTGAGAGTGTCAAACATCCAGAGGAACGGTATGGGGAGCGAAAGGGACGGTTGACGGTTGTTATTGTCGGCGGGAGCTTGGGCTCACAAACGTTCAATAAAGTTTTACCTTTGGCGATTTCTAAAATGCCGATAGACCTCAGGCCGAATATAATTCATCAATGCGGACGAAATAATTTGGATGAATTAAAAAGCTTGTATGACCAACTTGGTATTGAGGCAAATTTGTCCGAATTTATAGAGGATATGCCTGATGTTTATTCACGAGCAGATTTGGTGATTTCGCGAGCTGGCGCATTAACGGTTGCTGAAATCTCAGCGGTTGGCGTGGCAAGTATGCTCATACCTTACCCCTATGCAGTGGATGATCATCAAACGAAAAATGGTGAGTTTTTAGAAAAATTAGGCGCGGCGATTATGGTCTCAGAAACTGAGATGTCTCCAGAGCTAATAGCCGACTATCTACTTAGAACGAGTCGTGACCAACTCATGATGATGGCGATTAACGCTAAATCAGGTAGGTTGGAAGGGGCAACAGCATTAGCTGGCCGACATATCGAGGAGTTAATCTTGTGAGATATAAGGTTAAGTCAATACATTTCGTCGGTATCGGAGGTGTTGGAATGAGTGGGATCGCTGAGATTTTATCTAATCTTGGCTACGTAGTTACTGGGTCTGATTTAAGGGAGTCGTCTGCAGTATTACGATTACGGCAATTGGGAATTGACGTTGTAATTGGACACAGTGTCAAGAACATTACATCTGCGGATGTGCTCGTCACCTCTTCAGCAATTGATCCATCAAATCCTGAGGTGATTGAAGCTAAACGAAGGGGAACGCCGGTCGTTCCTAGAGCGACAATGCTGTCGGAATTAATGCGTTTGAAGCAAGGGGTCGCTATAGCGGGGACACACGGAAAAACAACTACAACTAGTCTCGTAGCGAGTATCTTGGCGGAAGCGGGAATGGATCCGACCTACGTGATTGGTGGAAAACTCCAATCAGCCGGAGCGAATGCCCGGTTAGGAGGAGGGGAGTTCATTGTTGTAGAGGCGGATGAGTCTGATGCGTCTTTTTTGCTGCTCCAACCTGTCATGTGCGTCGTGACAAATATTGACCGTGATCACCTAGAGACATATGACAATAATTTCGAAAATTTAAAACAGGCTTTTACGAATTTTATTTCTCGAATCCCCTTTTACGGACGAGCGATTTTATGTATTGATGATGTTGGTGTGCAAGAGATCTTGCCTAATCTTTCAAGGCATATAATCACTTATGGTTTTGGTCAGGATTCACAAATTAGGGCCAGCAAGCCCAGGCGTGTAGATGGCAAAATGCACTTTAGGGTTGAGCGTACTTTAGGTGCAAAAGTTTTGCGTACTCTAAACATTCGTTTGAATTGTTTGGGGAAACATAATGTTTTGAATAGTCTCGCAGCTATTGCTCTAGCGACAGAATTAGAAATTGAAGATGACGTTATATGTCGTTCACTGGAATCATTTGAAGGTGTTGGTCGAAGATTGGAGTGCTACGGTCCCGTCACCATTGGCCGCAACGAGGTAACGCTTTATGATGATTATGGACACCATCCCAGTGAGATTGAGCCGACGCTGGCGGCAGTACGTGAGGGGCATCCAGATAAACGCGTAGTATTGGTTTTTCAACCTCATCGTTACACTCGAACGAGAGATTGCTTTGACGAGTTTGTGCGAGTTTTAAGTGCGGTCGATGTGCTGATTATCACAGATGTTTACGCTGCGGGTGAGTTGCCAATTGCTGGCGCCGACAGTTCTGGAATTGCTCGCTCAATCAGAATGATTTCTGATCTTAACCCTATTTGCGTTCGTGGGATTGAGGATGTAATTCGTATTCTGGATGAGGTTGTTATGGAGGGCGATCTCGTTATCACAATGGGTGCGGGGACAATCGGTTCTTTGCCCTCAAGCTTGGTTGCTACAAGAAACCCAGTAAATCTTGAATACGCTAATACATTGAGAAGCGGAAGATGAATCCTCAACCAATTCTGTTAGAGCACGTTGCAATGGAGCGTCAGACGGCTTGGCGAGCTGGCGGGGCAGCGCGATTTGGTTATGCTCCTTCTTCTGAAAAAGAGCTATCAGTGTTCCTTAAGAGTAACTCCCGTCCTGATTTGCCCCTTTTGTTTGTTGGTCTAGGAAGTAATTTGTTGATTCGTGACGGTGGGTTAAAAGCGCTCGTGATTTTTACGCACCGAGGGCTCTCTGATATGGACGTAACAGTGCAAAATAACGATACCTTTTTTTATGCGAGTGCAGGAGTTGCATTACCTAAATTAGCACGTTTTGCTGCAAATATGGGGTTTGAGGGTGCGGAGTTCATGGCAGGTATCCCAGGCTCTGTTGGTGGAGGCTTGGCAATGAATGCTGGTTGTTACGGCTCTGAAGTTTGGGATTATGTTGAGCGGGTAAGAACCATCACATTGGATGGTGAGATCAAAGAGAGGCTCCCATCTGACTATATTGTTGAATATCGTAAAGTCAGCCATAAACGCGGACGAAACGATTTTTTTATAGGTGGGTGGTTTCGGTTCAATGTTGGGGAAAAACAAAAATCTAGAAACAGGATCAAAGAACTTTTGAAACAACGAGTGCAAGAACAACCCTTGAGCAAACCAAATTCAGGTTCTGTTTTTAGAAATCCAGATGGTGAATTCGCTGCCAGGCTCATTGAAAATAGTGGCTTGAAAGGGCTTCAACGAGGTGCCGCCATAGTGTCGGATAAGCATGCTAATTTCATCATCAACACCGGCGGGGCAACGGCTAAAAATATTGAAGATTTGATTTTTGAAATTCAATCTGCAGTGGAGTCAAGGTCAGGAGTGAAATTGGAAAAAGAAGTACATATATTGGGGGATCACTGTTGACTAAAGACAATAACATGGGAGTGGTCGGAGTGCTTTACGGAGGGGGGTCGTCGGAGAGAGCTGTTTCTCTTAATTCCGGTGAGGCGGTTTTTCAAGCATTGATTAGACAGGGCCTGAATGCCGAGTTAATTGATACTGCAAAAAGTAGCGCGGCCGAAACACTTATTTCTCGCATAGATCGTGCGGTAATTATGCTACATGGACGAGGTGGAGAGGATGGTACGATTCAAGGTTTTCTGGAAACACTGAAGATTCCCTATTCTGGTAGTCGAGTATCAGCATGCGCGCTCGCGATGGACAAATGGCAATCAAAATTAGTCTTTGAAGCGTGCGGAATTCCAACTCCAAAGTTTTTTGTGGTGCGTTCAGCTGAAGACTTAATTAGCGCAGGTGATGAGCTCGGCTTTCCGATGATCATTAAACCCTCACGGGAGGGTTCGACGATTGGTCTTTCAAAGGTTATGCAGGCCGATGATATTGAGGCGGCATTCGAATTAGCTAGACGATATGACCCAGTTGTTATTGCTGAGAAATTTATAAAAGGTGATGAGTTAACTGTTGCTATTTTAAATCGAAAACCATTACCGGTTGTTCGAATAGTAGCGCCTAATAATAATTATGATTATCAAGCTAAGTATCACTCAGAAGAGACGAAGTATTTTTGTCCATCTGGACTGGAGAGTAGAGTTGATCTCAAATTGCAAAATATCGCGTTAAAGGCCTTTAACGTTCTGGGGTGTTCCGGTTGGGGTAGAGTTGATATTATGATGGACGACACTGGAGATCCTTGGGTGTTAGAAGTTAATACGGTACCGGGTATGACTAGCCATAGTTTAGTGCCGATGGCCGCACAAGCATCAGGCATTAATTTTGAGCAATTGGTTCTAGAGATTTTACGAGGTTGCGATGTGGCATAACTACAGGGCACTTAACAAGCTTAGTTTTGGGCTAATATTCGTCTGCCTTGTGTTCTTATTGCACGCTATTTTCAAAGTGAGTATTAATTCGGATCTATTCATGGTGAAGCGAATTAACTTTGTTGGTGATATCAACCATGTGTCTCGTGATCAATTTAACTCAGTTGTGACAAAAACTTTAAAAGGTGGATTTTGGAATTTGAATTTACGTGAGGCAAAGGATTCATTAGAACAATTAGCGTGGATTAAAAACGTAGAGATTAAAAGAAATTGGCCGAATGCCATTGACGTGCTGGTGTCTGAGCGGGATGCAATGGCGAGATGGAAACCTGGCGGACTCCTAGATGATTCCGGCGAGCTTTTTAACGGAGCAGAAGATAAAAGATTACCTATTCTTGACGGGCCGATTGGTCAGCACGAGGTCGTTGCAGCGCAATATTTAAGTCTGACACAGTTACTTGAGCCTTATGAGGTCTCTATTGATCAATTGCGTTTGACGACACAACGCTCTTGGCTTGGACAGCTTTCTAATGGAACGGTGGTAGCTTTAGGGGAGAAGAGCATAGCTTCTCGCCTCGAGAGGTTTATTAGATTTTTACCGGAGTCGCAGTCTAGGTACAAGTCACTGAAGTTTGCCGACCTAAGATATGCAAACGGGTTTTCGGTTAGTTCATCAGTCAATGGGAAGGATGGGTCTTAGCAATGAAGAATATTGATTGGTCGAAAAATTCCGGAAAGGTCAAATCTCAGCATACAGATATTATTGTTGCGCTGGATGTCGGCACCTCTAAGATCGCTGCAGTTGTTGCAGAAGTTAATGACGACGGGCAATACGAGGTCATTGGGCTTGGTAGTTCGGCATCTCAGGGCATGAAAAAGGGTGTGGTTGTCAATATAGAGTCGACGGTTAACGCCATACAGAGAGCCTTAGAAGAGGCGGAATTGATGGCTGACCGTAAAATTAAAGAGGTATGGACTGGAATTGCGGGCGGTCATATTAAAAGTTTTAACTCGCATGGGATGGTGGCGGTTCAAGGCCACGAAGTGACTCAAGTAGATATAGATCGGGTTGTTGAGACTGCTCGCGCTATACCTATCCCTACAGATCAACAAATACTTCATGTTTTGAATCAAGAGTTTGCGATTGATGGACAAGAGGATGTAAGAGAGCCGCTTGCTATGTCTGGAATGCGCCTAGAGGTTAAAGTTCATATCGTAACTGGAGCGGTATCTGCAGCACAGAACATACTTAAATGTGTTCGACGATGTGGTTTAGAAGTGGGGGAATTGATTTTGCAACCGTTAGCGTCTGCGATGGCTGTGTTATCTGAAGATGAGAAGGACCTAGGGGTTTGCTTGATTGACATTGGTGGGGGAACTAGTGATATTGCGATTTACACTCAAGGCGCGATTCGGCATACAGCCGTCATCCCAATTGCGGGTGACCAAATAACGAGTGATATTGCTATGGCTTTTAGAACGCCTACCAAGGAGGCAGAGGATATCAAGCGGCGCTATGGTTGCGCTCTTCGAGGGTTGGCCGATTCAAATGAAACAATAGAAGTGCCTGGTGTTGGAGATCGTCCCTCTAAAAAGCTATCTCGCCAAATGCTGTCTGAAGTTATAGAGCCCCGGATTGAAGAGCTTTATGCGTTGGTTCATGCGGAGATTAAAAGAAGCGGCTTCGAGGAGTTGTTATCGTCCGGAGTAGTGATTACTGGGGGAAGTAGCGCGATGGAGGGCATGGTTGATCTGGGGGAAGAGGTGCTGCATATGCCTGTTCGTCTTGGGACACCAAGTTATGTTGGGTCTCTGTCCGAGGTTATTCGTAACCCTCGGTATTCGACTTCTGCGGGATTATTGAGTGCTGGGGTTTTACATCGAGAGAAACAAAAGGTGGATCAAATGAAAAATGGATCTGTGAAAACGGTGGTATCTAAAATGAAGAGATGGTTCGAGACAAATTTTTAAAGATTTAAACTAGTTTCTAAATGAAGGAATTGATACACTCTCAACACGAAATGACGAAGGAGTTGCTCACATGTTCGAGATTCTAGATAGCCAATCACAAGAAGCAATTATAAAGGTCATCGGTGTGGGAGGTTGCGGCGGTAACGCAGTCGATCACATGATAAAAAAGGGTGTTGAGGGTGTCGAATTTATCTGCGCGAATACAGATGCTCAGGCACTATCACGGAATAAGTCCGAGAGAACCGTGCAGTTGGGTGTGCAGATTACAAAGGGTCTGGGTGCAGGAGCAAACCCTGGTGTTGGTCGAGATGCCGCGTTGGAGGATAGAGAGGCTATAGCAGAGTTAATTGATGGCGCTGACATGGTGTTTTTGACTGCTGGTATGGGTGGAGGTACAGGCACCGGAGCAGCGCCTATTTTTGCTGAGGTGGCCAAAGAGTTGGGGATATTGACGGTAGCAGTTGTCACTAAACCATTCGCTTTTGAGGGTAAACGTCAAAATGTCGCTACTGAAGGTTTGGCGGAATTAACAAAACACGTTGATTCATTAATTGTGATCCCGAACGAGCGATTGATGGCGGTATTGGGTGACGACGTCTCTATGTTAGATGCGTTCGAGGCGGCTAATGATGTTCTCTATGGGGCCGTGTCGGGTATTGCTGAGGTAATTAAGTGTCCAGGTCTGGTGAATGTGGATTTTGCAGACGTCAGGACTGTAATGTCTGAGATGGGCATGGCCATGATGGGGTCGCATTTAGCCTCAGGCGATGACCGGGCGAAAAGAGCCGCTGAGGGGGCCGTTGCAAGTCCTCTTTTGGAGGGGGTTGACTTACATGGGGCGAGAGGCGTGCTCGTAAATATAACAGCAAGTCTTAGCTTAAAGATGAAAGAGGTTCACGAGGTCATGGCGACCATCCGAAAATTTACTGCCGAGGATGCTACGATCATAGTTGGGACCGTAATTGATGAAGACTTGAAAAATGATTTTCGAGTTACGATTGTTGCCACTGGAATTGGTGGGAGTGAGAGCGCAGTTAAATCGGTTCCGATGTCAGTGGTTAGAACGGGCACTGACGATGCGGTAGCTGACGTGATGGGTGAAGATTCTGAAACCCCAGCTGTTGTCAGGCGCAGAGGCCGGCAGGCTGCGGTAAACGCGCTTAAGCAAACTGGGGTTGAGGACTTGGATATTCCTGCATTTTTGCGACGTCAGGCGGATTGAACACTTTAAGTTAGGGTTTTTTTACATTTATGTTTTTTTGCATTAGTTCGATAAACCCTTATTTTTGTTATGATATGTTGGATTTTCGAAAGTGACGCGTAGATTCGGATTCACCTACCTTTATTAAGGGTCGTTGTGAGTTTTGATTGGATTCCAGACAGAAATATATAAAAATCGATAAACATGATTCGACAACGTACTTTAAAAAATTTAGTTAAAGCCACGGGTATTGGTCTTCACACAGGAAAAACGGTAGTCCTCACTCTCCGACCAGCGGCTCCAGACACTGGTATTGTTTTCAGACGCTTAGATCTTAGTTCGGTTGCAGAGATAAAGGCTGATCCATTTTTGGTTGTTGATACTAGGCTTTCATCCTGTCTTGAGTACAAAGGCGCTAAAGTACAAACCGTAGAGCATTTAATGTCTGCATTGTGCGGGCTTGGGATTGATAACGTATACGTTGATTTGACCGCGGCGGAAGTACCGATAATGGATGGGTCGGCATCTCCGTTTGTGTTCTTGATTCAATCGGCAGGAATTGAAGAGCAGTCTGCCCCTAAACGATTCATCCGTATAAAAAGCGATATTCGAGTTGATGATGGAGATAAGTGGGTCGCATTTTCGCCTCATAATGGTTTTAAAATTGACTTTAGTATCGATTTTAAGCATCCAGCCTTCGCGGATAAAAATAGATCAGTTTCCTTAGATTTTCGGACGACATCTTATGTGAAGGAGGTGAGTCGGGCTCGAACTTTTGGATTCACGCAAGATGTTGAAATGCTGCGGGCTCAGGGCCTTGCTCTGGGTGGTAGCTTTGAAAACGCAATTGTAATGGATGAGTATCGTATTTTAAACGCTGATGGATTGAGGTACGACGACGAGTTCGTAAAGCATAAAGCTTTGGACGCAATCGGCGATCTGTATCTACTCGGGAAGCCTTTGGTTGGAGCATTTTCTGCTCATAAATCTGGTCATGAGTTAAATAATAAATTACTGCGTAAATTAGTCAAAAATGAGGCTGCTTGGGAGCAAGTAGAATTCCTTAAGAAAGATGAATTACCAGGATTTTTACATTCAAGCCTGCAGGTGGTTTAAGTCGACTTTAAGTTTTATTCAGTTTTGCCCTCATTTGCTCGATCGATTCCCGGGAGCCTCGAGTGTGCAACACCCGCTTTCGTTTCGCGTAAGTCACTGATTTGTTTATTGGCGCGACCTTGATATCAATGGATTCGATTAGTTTGCCCTCGTCTAAGTCTTGAATGTGCCGTAGGATTGAGGGGCATTTTTGTCTCACTTTCGCTCCAATAATCTGATTGTCCGCAAAAATAGTTAGTTTTTGTGGCGTAGCCAAAATGATCGACAATTTATGATGGATAGTTTGAGGTAGAACTTTTTTGATTTTGGTCTTTATTGCCTCTGCTGCACTGAAGTTCTCTCGAAATGCAGTTAAG
This sequence comes from uncultured Burkholderiales Genera incertae sedis bacterium, assembly GCA_905478365.1. Lineage (GTDB taxonomy): Bacteria > Pseudomonadota > Gammaproteobacteria > Burkholderiales > Eutrophovitaceae > Eutrophovita. The sequence goes on along the minus strand of CAJQIK010000058.1, from coordinate 13,295 downwards.
TCTGGATGAGTCTTGAGAATTTCGTCAATGTTAGCGTTTTTGAACATAAGCGAAAAGGATCTTACTTATTTTTTAATGATCATATTGGTAACTTGAAGTACGCGTAACGCGGAGCAGGTTAAAAACTTTAGATGCAATTTTATTACCCCACCACGTGTTAGACTAACAGGTTTAAGTGAACTAATCCGCTAAGGCTCGTTTAATGATTTCTAAAGTTCTAAAAAAGCTATTTGGCAGTCGTAATGACCGTCTATTAAAGACTTACCAAAAGAATGTTCGGCTCATTAATCAATTTGAGCCAGACTTGGAACGCCTCTCTGATGAAGCTCTTAAATCCAAGACGTCTGAGTTTAAAGAACGGCTCGCCTCTGGAGAGACTTTGGATAACGTCCTGGCTGAAGCGTTCGCTGTCGTGCGCGAAGCCAGTAAGCGTGTTTTGCAGATGCGGCATTTTGACGCCCAATTACTCGGTGGTATGGCTCTTCATGAGGGCAAGATTTCCGAGATGCGCACCGGAGAGGGTAAAACTCTGGTCGCAACGTTGCCAGCTTATCTTAACGCGTTAAGTGGGTCCTCGGTACATGTGATTACTGTAAATGATTATTTGGCGAACCGAGATGCGCAGTGGATGGGTAAAGTGTTCGAGTTTCTCGGAATGACTGTTGGGGTTAATCTCTCGGGTCAAGATCATGATCAAAAGCAATCTGCTTATGGCGCAGACATAACATACGGCACTAACAATGAGTTTGGCTTCGATTATCTTAGAGATAATATGGTTTTTCAAAAAGCAGATAAAGTTCAGCGAGACCTTACATTTGCGATTGTTGATGAGGTGGATTCGATATTGATCGATGAGGCACGCACGCCTCTAATCATATCTGGACAGGCGGATGATAATACAGAGCTATATAAAAAAATAAACTCAATTGCATCTAAATTAAAGAGGTCCGAAACTGAGGAAGAGGATGGTGATTTTACCGTTGACGAGAAGTCCCAGCAGGTCGTCTTAACGGAAATTGGTTACGAAAATGCTGAACAGTTTTTGTCAGCCGGCGGTCTGCTTACTGATGAGGGAAGTTTGTATGATCCGTCTAATATTTCGTTAATTCATCATGTATATGCTGCACTCCGAGCTCATAACCTTTTCAATAAAGACCAGCATTATGTTGTTCAAAATCAAGAAATAGTGATCGTTGATGAGTTTACCGGTCGTCTTATGTCAGGAAGACGGTGGTCCGACGGTTTACATCAGGCAGTGGAAGCCAAAGAAGGCCTTAATATTCAGAAGGAAAATCAGACTTTAGCCTCGATTACTTTCCAAAATTACTTTCGAATGTACGAAAAATTATCGGGGATGACTGGCACGGCTGATACTGAGGCGTTTGAGTTTCAACAAATATATGGACTTGAGACGGTCATCATACCCACTCATCGAGATATGATTCGTGATGACAAAATGGACCAGATATATAAGACCAGCAAGGAGCGATACGACGCTGTTCTCAATGACATTAAGGATTGTTATACACGAGGTCAACCTGTCCTCGTTGGCACAACCTCAATAGAGAACTCGGAGCTCATCTCGAGCCTGTTGGATAAGGCTAAGCTACCGCATCAGGTGTTGAACGCTAAGCAGCATGATCGCGAGGCAGAGATTGTGGCTCAAGCAGGTCGCCCGAAAGTTATTACTATCGCTACTAATATGGCGGGACGCGGAACAGATATTGTGCTTGGTGGAATGCCTGCGGATTCCGACGAGGATGGTGAGTGGCAGAAAAGACATGATGAAGTATTGGACTTGGGTGGTCTGCATATCATCGGTACGGAACGACATGAATCCCGCAGGATTGATAACCAATTGAGGGGTCGCTCAGGTAGGCAGGGCGACCCAGGTTCTACAAGGTTTTATTTGTCACTTGAGGACTCGCTTTTAAGAATTTTTGCCTCCGACAGAGTAGCTGCAATTATGGAGCGATTAAAGTTGCCCGAAGGCGAACCCATCGAACACCCATGGGTCACGAAAGCAATAGAAAATGCGCAACGTAAAGTCGAGGCGAGAAATTTTGATATTCGAAAACAACTGCTTGAGTTCGATGATGTTGCTAACGAACAAAGAAAAGTAATCTATGAACAGCGAAATGATTTGCTAGATTCCATTGATACTGTCGATATGGTTGCTGGAATGAGAGATGGCTCCATTGAAGATTTGGTTGACAGTTTTGTGCCGCAGGGTGCTTTGGAAGAACAATGGGATGTGCCCGGTTTAGAAAAGGCATTACGCGCAGACTATACGTTGGAGGTTGACCTCAGTGAACTGATGGAGGAGGCCGCCGAACTAGAGCCGCAGAACATTATTGACGAAATCAAGGATAAAGCGCAAAAATTTTATGACGAAAAGATGGTCGATGCACCCGGTGATGCAGTTCAGCAATATGAGCGTTCCGTGATGTTACAAAGTATTGATTCGCATTGGCGCGAACACCTCGCTGCCCTAGATCATTTGCGTCAGGGGATCCATCTTCGCGGTTATGCTCAGAAAAATCCTAAACAAGAATACAAACGCGAAGCTTTTGAGTTGTTCTCTTTGTTATTGCAGACGGTCAGAAATGAGGTGACAAAGTTGCTGATGAGCGTTCGCATTCGAAGCGCAGAAGAGGTGGAGAATATTTCCCGAGAGAAGCCGAGTGTATCTGCTGTTGCTTATAATCATGGTAGTGCCCAAGAGGTGAATCAGCCCAATGGTGTTGGGACCAAAGTAAAGGCTGATACCTTTGTTCGGTCGCAAAAAAAATTAGGGCGGAATGAGCCTTGTTGGTGTGAATCGGGCAAAAAATATAAACATTGTCATGGGCGACTTGGTTAGTGCTTCGTGAGTAAGACTAATATGAATGATGAGTCGATACTTGCAATTGACGGGCTTACCCTTGGGGCAACAAGTGCTGCTATTCGAAAGCGAGGCCGCCTTGATTTAGCTGTCTTGTTGTTAGAAGAAAATTCGACTGTTGCAGGAGTTTTTACTCAAAATAACTTCAGCGCCGCACCAGTTCAAATATGTCGGCAACAACTAGCTGCAGGTAAGCCAATTTCGGCCATGGTGATTAACACAGGAATGGCCAATGCAGGCACCGGCAATGATGGTATTGCTGACGCGAAAAGGATTTGTCATGAGTTGGCTAATCTACTGAATGTCGACCCTGAATCGGTACTTCCCTTCTCGACTGGCGTCATCATGGAGCGTTTGCCGGTTGAAAAGATACTTGCGGGTCTTCCGAATTGTCTGAAGTCTCTGAACAAGTCAGGTTGGGGAGAGTCCTCTAGAGCAATTCTTACCACCGATTTAGTCCCAAAAGTGTGTTCCAGAGCGTTCAAGATTGCGAATAAGCCGGTTCGAGTAACAGGTATGGCCAAGGGGTCGGGTATGATTAAGCCCAATATGGCAACGATGCTCGCGTTTGTAGCAACTGACGCACGTATCTCTGGCAATTGTCTTAATGAGATCGTTAATTATGCGGCTGAGCGGACCTTTAACCGAATTAGTGTTGATGGGGATACATCTACTAATGATAGTTTTATGTTGATTGCAACTGGGAAATCTGAAGGTCCGACGATTACTTCAAACGCTGATGATGGATTTTTAAAAATTCGAGATGAAATTACCTTGGTCTGTGAAGATCTCGCCAAGAAAATTGTTCTAGATGGTGAGGGAGCAACAAAATTTATAGAGATTAGAGTGGAGGGAGGGTTGTCCATTGAAGAAGCTCGGGATATTGGGTTTTCAGTCGCTAATTCCTCATTGGTAAAAACTGCTTTTTATGCATCAGACCCTAATTTGGGTCGAATAATGTCGGCGATTGGCGCGGCGGGAGTTACAGGTCTAGATGTATCTAAAATCGAAATATTTATAGGTGATGTTTTAGTTGCGCAGAATGGCGGACCCTCTCCAAATTATAAAGAAAGTGATGTTAAGCCAATTATGGAAGCAAAAGATATTATCGTTACGATAAAACTCAATCGTGGTCAAGAGGAAGTGACCATTTGGACGTGTGATCTTTCGTATGACTATATCAAGATTAATGCTGAATATAGGAGCTAAGCGTGTCTGATTGGGGAAACGTTTTGGAACGTGCAGAGTCATTGCTCCAGAGGCTGGAGTCTCACTTGCCCGAGAGAACAAACCTTGCTATCGATTGGAAAAAAGTCTTCGCATCACGTTGGCGCTTTTATAACGAGCGAGGTTTTTTGCAGCCAGTAGAGATTTCTGATCCTATTCACGTCCGAGATTTGTCTGCAATTGATGATCAAATCAAACTAGTGGAAATGAATACGCGACAATTTATTGCCGGGCTACCATCTAATAATGTTCTACTGACAGGTTCAAAAGGTACGGGTAAGTCTTCTTTGATTAAAGCGCTACTAAATAAATACGCTAAAAAAAACCTACGACTCATCGAAGTCGATAAGGCTCATTTATATCAATTACCTCAAATTATGGATTTAATATCTAAGGATCCATATAGATTCATCATTTTTTGTGATGACCTTTCATTTGGTTCAGACGACGAGGGATATAAAACTCTTAAAGTTGCTCTTGATGGTTCGGTGGCTTCAGCGTCGGAGAATATCTTAATCTACGCGACTTCTAATCGTCGACATCTTTTGCCTGAATATATGTCAGAAAATTTAGAGTCGACGTATAAAGGAGAAGAAATTCACGCGGGGGAAAACGTAGAGGAGAAAATATCGTTATCAGAGCGTTTTGGGGTTTGGGTGCATTTTGATGGATTCACTCAGGATGAGTATGTAAAAATCGCTAGCTATTGGGTAAGGATGCTGTCCGAAGATACTTATCAAGCTGATGAAGAAGTGGTCAGGCGTTCATTGCAGTGGGCGTTAGAGCGTGGCTCGAGAAGTGGCCGTGTGGCCTACCAATTCGCTAAAAATGAAGTTGGATCGAGAAAATTAAAAGAGATGAAAAAAAATCGCGTTAAGTGATAGCAATGATTCAGGTAGTTGCCGGCATAATTTTTGATTCTAAAGGCCGTTTTTTGTTAGCGCGTCGACCGGTTGGTAAAGTGTATGAAGGTTTCTGGGAATTTCCTGGCGGTAAAATTGAAAAAAACGAGATTGCGTCTGAGGCATTGATCCGAGAGCTCCAAGAGGAGCTGGGGATTACACCGAAAAAAATGCAATCTTGGGTCCAAAAGAAATTTCGATATCCACACGGCGACGTTTGTATTGAATTTTTCAAGGTTAGCGATTGGACCGGAGAATTAAAACCTTTAGAAAATCAGAAATTACACTGGCAAAAATTAGAATGTCTCGATGTGGCGCCAGTGCTAGAACCCAATATCCCAATTCTCAAGTCTCTCCATTTACCCGATAGTTATTTGATCACTAATTTGCAGTATTTGGGAGAAGCTCAATTTTTTGAGAACCTCTCAAATGCGGTGACGCAAGCTCCCCAGTTTATTCAAGTTCGAGAAAAAAATTTATCAATGAGTGAACTCGAGGCGTTCACTAAAGATGTGCTGAGTGTGTGTCGCTCAAGTGGTAGTAAAGTTTTTCTTAATAGTCATATCGATCTAGGCGTAAAACTGGGAGTGGATGGGATTCATTTAAATTCGATGCAGCTAAAAACCATGACCCATCGCCCTGACTTCGAGCTGTGCGCTGGGTCTTGTCACAACAAGGGTGATTTAGAGAGGGTTGATGCGTTAGGGCTTGATTTCGCAGTACTCAGCCCAGTCAAGCTGACTAGTTCCCATCCAGGAGAGACTCCTCTTGGATGGGAAACTTTTAACACATTGATTGATGGAGTCAATACGCCTATATATGCCTTAGGAGGGCTATCAGCAGATGATCTGAAAGACGCTTGGGCTTATGGCGCTGTCGGGACTGCAATGCTGCGTGGCGCCTGGTGACATCAATTTAATTTGAGTCTTCATCGCTTATATCATTACCCGCGTTAACGCTGTATTTGCCCATGGCCCAGTTGCCTGCGTCAATTAGCTTACATCGTTCCGAACAAAAAGGTCGGAATCGCGATTCTTTTTGCCATGTAACGGATTTACCGCAATGGGGACAATCGACTATGGTTTTTTTCATTTCCATTTAATTTTTTCTATTTTTAACTGTCTTTCAACTTGGATGAAATATGGGTATATTTTTTGTTATAGCGCTCAACTTGCTCCAGTAGAGAGGATAAATTGCCATCGTTATGAATTACGTCATCCGCCACGGCTAAACGTTGCTGTCTTGTCGCCTGTGTGCGCATGATGTCTTTAACCTCATTCTCGCTGAGGTTATTACGTTTTTTTACTCGATCGATTTGTACCTGCTCGTCACAGTCTATGACCAATATTCGATTGATGAATTCATATTTTTTCTTTTCGACAAGAAGTGGTACGACTACAATGACATAAGGTTCATTCGCTTCAGATAACGCTTGCTCTACTTTATGACGGATTCTCGGGTGAAGGATGTTCTCTAATTTGTTACGAGCCACCTCATCAGCAAAGATGATTTTTCGAAGTTTCCCTCGGTTCAGTTGCCCTTTTTCTACAATATCTGATCCGAAGGTATGTGCGATTGTTGTCAGACAGTCTGAATTAACGCTGGTTAGTAGATGAGAAATCTTGTCGGTATCTATAATTCGAACACCCAAGTTTTCAAATGCATCTGAAGCTGCGCTTTTGCCAGATCCGATGCCGCCTGTTAGCCCAATAATTAACTGTCCGGTCATTATTCTTCCATCTTGCGTGATATTAGCTTGACCGATTTAACCGATTTATCTTTTGTTTGTAAAATTTCCAAGTAATAATCTGCAATATGTATTGATATGCCGGTTTCCGGAATTTGTTGTAAGTGATCGAGTATGAGTCCATTTAACGTTTTAGCGCCATCTAGTGGGAATTCAAGTTGGAAATCCCGGTTTAAGTCTCGAAGTGTCATGGCCCCGTCAAGTACTAAGCTGCCATCTCTCATTTTTTTTGCGGATGAGGCGAATAACGGAGATTGTGTCGTAAATTCACCCACGATTTCTTCGATGATGTCTTCGATCGTGATCAATCCCATTAGATCTCCATATTCATCAACGATGTAAGCCATTCGTTCATGGCGCTCTTGGAAATTTTGCAGTTGAGTTAGTAGATTTGTATCTTTAGGGATGTAGTAGGGTTCTCGAAGTATTTGCTCGATTGAGTCCATTGTTATCTGATTGTCCTCAGAAACGTTTAATAATTTTCGAAGATGTATGACTCCGACGATTTCGTCAGGATTATCTTTGAAGACCGGTAACCGCGTATGGTTTGAGGTGATTATTTCAGACCTTATTTCCTCTATTGGTGAATTTAATTCAATGGCTTCAATCTTGTTCCTTGGGACCATGAGGTCTTCAACCGTGATCGTCTGCAGGTCAAATAGGTTGGCAAGCATGCTTTGATGTTTTCGGGGTAAATAGTTACCACCTTCTAAGACGAGCGTGCGTAACTCTTCCTGACTCAATTGTGATGCTTGATTTCCTGATATGGGCTTAATACGAAGCACCCATAATATGACCTTAACAATGCTATTAGCTACCAAAACAAACGGATGCATTAAGCGCATTAGGGGCTCAAGAAGATAGCTCGCTGGTAATGCAATTTTTTCGGGAAAACTCGCTCCTATAATTTTAGGGGTAATTTCACTAAATATGAGAAGTGCCACTGTCACAATCAGTGTTGCAATAGTTAGGGATAATTCGCTCTCCCCAAGTAACTTGAATGTGATGGCTGTAACTAGTGCGGCAGCCGCAGTATTCGACAGATTGTTACCTAGGAGGATAGAGCCGAGCAATCGATCAGTTTGCCCCAACAAATTCAGCGTTTTTTTTGCGCCACGATGTTTCTTTTTGGCCATGTGCCGCAATTGATATTTGTTCAATGCCATCATGCTTGTCTCAGATATTGAGAAGAAGCCAGATACAACAATGAGAATTAAAAAGAGAATAACCAGGGTTTGAATGGAAACGTCATCCATAATTGGTACCTATAGTAATAGTTTCATTAAGTATGAAGTATGCGGGGAAACCAACGGGCGTCTGACTAGGTTAGTACTGTGGGTTGCGCAATATGATTTCAGATACGAAGCGCGACCCAAAATAAGCAAGAATCAAGAACAGGAAGCCCATGACTAAAATCTTGCGTGTTGCCTTGCCTCGCCATCCAAGGAAATATCGACCAATTAGTAGCGATGCGAAAAGTAGCCAAGAAGCAACACTAAAAATTATCTTGTGGTTCATCGGAAATGTCGATGATTGAATTTCATTTGAAACCAGGCCGCCACTTATTAATGCTGCCGAGAGTGTGATAAACCCGATGAGTATGATAGTAAATAAGAGGCCCTCTAGTTTTAGCAAAGGAGGTAAATGATTGATAATTGGTGAGAGCTTATGTTGATGCAGACTCTTTTCCACGTAACTCATAAAGACGGCGTGAATCAGTGATACTGATAATACTCCGTAGGCTACTATCGATAACATAAGATGGATTTTAAATATTGGTAATTCTGAGTTAGGAATATGAGTGGTCGGTCCATCCAGAAGAGGCAGAAGCGAAGCAATTGCGCCAAACGGTAAAGATAATGCGGGTAATGATTTTTTCCCAGCCCACAAGCTATAACACGCATATATCAGGCAGGTAGTAGCAACTATGAGCGAGGCGAAATTACCCAACCCCAATTGGAGACCAGCGGATCCAACGGAGTAGTGATACGTGAGCGCGATATGTAACCCAATTGGTAGCAAGCTTAGAAGGTTCAACCAGGGTTTTGTCTGAACTAAGACCCCACTCTCGGCATTTGCTGTGCTCAGTTGTCGCCATATGATCAGCGACAACAAGGCGTACGAGAGGGTTGTAGCTAGATGAAGTAGAATTAGGTTCATGGTTTTAATAAGATCGTAACAGAATATGGGTCTTAGTTTAATCAGGCTTACTTTCAAAACTCCCCAAATTATATGTTAGAAACATTATCGGATCGCCTGTCCCAAGTTATCAAAACGGTGACGGGCCAAGCTAGACTTACTGAGTCGAACATCAAAGATGCGTTACGAGAAGTACGCATCGCTCTGTTAGAGGCTGATGTAGCGCTTCCTATAGTTAAGGATTTCATCGAAGAGGTGAAGGTCAAAGCCGAAGGCAAGGAGGTGCTCGGAAGTCTCACGCCAGGTCAGGCGCTAATAGGTGTGGTCAAAGATGAGCTCACCGCTTTGATGGGCACTCGAAATGCTGAGCTTTCATTGGCAGTTCAACCACCCGCAATAATCTTAATGGCGGGGCTTCAGGGCGCGGGTAAAACAACGACTTGCGGTAAGCTAGCGTTAAAACTTTCGCAGGATAAAAAACGCGTGCTGTTAGTCAGTTGTGACGTACGCCGCCCTGCGGCTGTAGCGCAACTAACTGCTGTTGCGAAACAAGTTGGTGTGGACTCGTATCCGCCCCAGCAAGGTGCGTCTGCGCTTAAGATTGCTGAGGCGGCACTCGAGTTTGCAAAAAAGAATTTCTATGATGTTTTGATTGTTGATACTGCGGGTCGATTGTCGATTGATAAGGAAATGATGGATGAAATTAGAACTCTCAGCGAAATTTTAAATCCTGTTGAGACGTTATTTACGGTAGATGCGATGCAGGGTCAGGACGCCGTAAACGTTGCACGAACGTTTTCTGAAACGCTCTCACTAACGGGTGTTATTCTTACTAAAATGGATGGTGATTCTCGCGGCGGGGCGGCTCTGTCAGTCAGGCGAGTGACGGGCCAACCGATCAAGTTCCTTGGTACCGGGGAAAAAATGGATGGTCTTGAGCCCTTTTTTCCGGAGCGTCTCGCTACTCGCATTTTGGGTATGGGGGATATTCTCTCCCTCGTCGATGATGCAAAAAAATCAGTAGATGATAAAGAGGCAGCAAAGCTCGCCAGAAAATTAAAGTCAGGTAAGCGCTTTAATTTAGAAGATTTTAAGTCGCAGATGCAACAAATGCAAAATATGGGTGGTATGGGAGCGATCATGGAAAAGCTCCCTTCCAATCTGTCTCAGGCAGCGCAAGGTGCGTCGCTAGACGAGAAAACGGCGTCTCGAACAATAGGAATTATTGACTCCATGACCGTTGTTGAACGTCGTCGTCCAGAGGTGATTAAGGCGTCGAGAAAGCGGCGTATAGCTAAAGGGTCTGGTGTCAGTGTCCAGGAGGTCAATAAACTACTTAAACAGTTTGAGCAAATGCAAAAAATGATGAAATTAATGGGTAAGACAGGTGGTCTCAAACGGATGCTTTCTGGTTTAGGCGGCGCAATGGGTAGGCGATAATTAATGCTTATTAGCGACGCCAAAATACTTGATTTATATAGGGAATTAGTAATGTTTCGAATTTTTTTTAAAGTATTGATGATATTGTTTTTGCCCATAACATATGCGTTCGGCGCAAGTGAATATAAGGCTTATTCTGACTACGAAAGAGAGAAAAATTGGGCGGATCAAATTATCCCATCAATCATAGTAGGGGACCCGGTTTGGATAGAACAGACAAATGGACATAAATTTTTGGGTATATATACCGAGGCGGACAGTCCAAAGGGAGCTGTAATAGTCGCCCATGGTCGTGGATGGAATCCGGACTTTGAGTTGTACGGTATGTTACGCATCCTGTTGGCGGATGCGGGCTACAGTACTTTGTCGATTCAAATGCCGATTCTGGGTGGGGGTGCTAAGGTGGGTGACTACATCCCAACTTACCCGGAAGCCTTTCATCGCTTTGATTTGGCTGCTGAATTTTTAAGTGAAAAGGGTTTTAAAAATATTTCTATCGTTTCACATAGCCTCGGTGCGACGATGGCCAATCACTATTTGATAACGGTAGATGAGACGCTGGTAAATTCGTGGGTGTTTATCAGCATTCTCAATGGTTTACAGGAAATGTTTCGAATTAAAATTCCGGTGATGGATGTTTTCGCTTCTGATGATTGGGAAATTACGGTTGTTGGAGGATATGAGCGGAAACAACAAATTCTGAAGGTGGAGGGTTCCAGGCAGGTTGTAATTCAAAATGCACTTCATTTTTTTGAACGTCGTGAAGAAACCCTCGCATCAGAGATCGGCCAGTTTTTAGATTCTTTATATGCCAAATAATCGCTAAGGACGAAGAAATTTAAAATACGAGCCGGTTAGTTGCCCCTCAAGCCAAAAAAAGCGTACAATTGCCGGCTAATTGATTTTTGATCCTAATTTAACTCAGACTTACGGATATCGAATAAATGGTTGTCATCAGATTATCAAGGAGTGGTAGTAAACGCCGCCCTTTCTACAACATGGTTGTAGCGGACTCGAGAAAGCCGCGAGATGGGCGCTACCTCGAAAGGGTGGGCTTTTATGATCCCCAGGCTCCCGAGGGTACAGAAGGCCTTCGGATTGATGTGGATCGAGTTAACTTTTGGCAAGGCAAAGGTGCTCAGTTGTCAGACACGGCAGCACGATTAGTCAAACAGCTTGGCGGAAAACAGTCAGCCTAAAGATTTAATTCTAATGGGGCGCCTATCGTCCCCATACGGCATCAAGGGCTGGATCCGAGTACAGTCCTATGCGTCATCTACCAGCTCTTTATTTAACCACAGCGTATGGTGGGTAGATACTAACTCTCACTGGTTGTCGCTTGAGCTAGAGAACAGTCGCGTACATCAGGAAAATTTGATTGTGAAATTTTCTGGTATAGATGACCGAGATCAAATCGCAAAATTTAAGGGGGCTGAGTTTGGCATTGAGCGGCATCTGCTGCCAGCTCTTGAGCACGATGAGTACTATTGGTATGAACTTATCGGTTTTTCTGTGATTAATACTGTTGGGGAACCGTTTGGGGTAATCGATCATTTGTTTGATTCGGGCGCTCAGCCCGTCATTGTTACGAGGAACGAAGAGCAAGAGCGTTTGATACCGTGGGCCGATCACATTATAAAACGAGTCGACCGTGAAAACCGTGTTCTTACTGTTGAGTGGGGTCTTGATTACTAATTTTTCGCATTATTATTTGCCATGAAACGTTTCGACGTCATTACATTATTTCCTGAAATGTTCTCCGCATTGACACAGAGTGGAGTTACTGGCCGAGCTGAGGATCGAGGTATCTATGATCTCGTGTGTTGGAATCCAAGAGAGTTTGCTGATGACCCAAGGCGTACCGTTGACGATCGACCATATGGTGGTGGGGCGGGTATGGTTCTAATGCCTGATCCATTAGTAAAAGCAATTGATTCGGCGAAAAAGCGGCAGGCAGGTAGTGGTGTAAGAAACAGTACGACGATCTATTTATCACCGCAAGGACGTTTGTTGACACAACAATTAGTTGAAGAAATATCAACTTATGATGGCTTGATTTTATTGTCGGGCCGTTACGAGGGAGTTGATGAGCGAGTGATTGAAACAAGAGTTAACCAAGAGGTATCTATAGGAGACTACGTCTTGTCGGGGGGTGAACTCCCAGTAATGGTTCTTTTGGACGCAATCATACGGTTACTTCCAGGCGCGGTTAACCATTTCGATTCGGTAGTTGATGAAAGCCACTCTTCGGGCACACTCGAATATCCTCAATACACTAGGCCTGAAATTTTTGAGGGTCACCGTGTGCCCGAGGTATTGCTTGGAGGGCATCATGCGCAAATTAAGCAATGGAGAAATAAACAAGCTCTTGAGCGAACACGATTGAGAAGGCCTGATCTCCTAAAAACTAAAAACTCTGATAGCTAATCACCTCAGCTATCTTTGGTCGGACTAACAAAACAGGATAGATGATTGCCTTCGGCGCACATAACGGGATATAATTGGGGGTTAAGGAGTAATAGACATGAATTTGATAGCTCAGATAGAAAAAGAAGAAATCGAACGCTTGGGTGCGGCAATACCTGATTTTGCTGCAGGTGATACTGTTGTCGTGAATGTGAACGTAGTCGAGGGTGAGAGAAAGCGAGTCCAAGCTTACGAGGGCGTCGTGATCGCTAAGAAAAATCGCGGTTTAAACTCGTCTTTCACCGTACGAAAGATATCCTCCGGCGTAGGAGTTGAGAGAACGTTTCAATCCCATTCACCACTCATTGCAAGTATAGAAGTTAAAAGGCGTGGTGATGTGCGTCGTGCGAAATTGTATTATCTGAGAGAGCGATCTGGTAAATCAGCACGAATTAAGGAAAAATTACCTCAAAAACGAAAAGCGGCCGTGGAGGCTTAACGTTAGGTTGATAGTTGTCAATAAGATTAAATGGCGACTTGTGAGTCGCCA
>CAJQIK010000057.1 GCA_905478365.1 uncultured Burkholderiales Genera incertae sedis bacterium | reverse complement strand
GCCGACTCGGTCACAGGATTTCATTAATGACTTAAAAAAGAAAAACCGAACTGATATTTCCAAAAAGGAATTATTTATGGCACTAAACGTAAAAAAAATGCATCCTCTATTTGTGGCAGAAGTAACGGGGGTAAACATCACTGAGCCATTGACAGCAGAAATACAATCGGAGCTGCAAAGCTTAATCGATCGACACGGCATTTTAGTTTTCCGAGATCAAGAGTTTACTGATGAACAACAAGTAGTATTCAGCCGATATTTCGGAGAGATAGAGATTGCGAACAATAAAAATAACATAACGAAGCAAGAGGATCGCAGACTATCCAACATGTTTTCTGACATATCAAATCTAAATAAAAATGATGAAGTACATGAACAAGAATCAAGACAAAGAATCTTTAATTTAGGGAATCGCATATGGCATTCTGATAGCTCCTTTCGCCCTAATCCAGCTCGGTATTCACTATTGTCAGCCAGAGAAATTCCGGCGAAAGGGGGCGATACCCAATACGCGGACATGCATTCACCTTATGAAAATCTAACGTCAGAAATGAAAGAGTTAATCGCGGATCTGCAATGCGAACATTCACTGATGCACTCTCGCGCTCGACTCGGCATGGACTACTTTACCGAGCAAGAAAAAGAAGATTTTAAGCCAGTCCTTCAGCCTTTAGTTCGAAAGCATCCCGCAACGGGACGAAAATCATTATTTCTCGCGTCACATGCTGGTCGTATTGTCAACTGGCCAGTGACAGAAGCTAAGTTACTTCTTGAGGAACTGACTGAAATGGCTACGCAAAGAGAATATGTCTACACGCACCAATGGAAACGTTACGATTTAGTAATGTGGGATAACCGACGCACAATGCATCGAGCAACACGGTTTGAAGATACCAAAGAAAAACGGGATATGAGACGCACAACGGTTGCTGGAGATCCCGCCTGATATTTCAAAATATTGGTACTACACGCCTTACCTTATCTCTAAAACAAATTGCATTTAAATATTCAGACCTAATTCCTTAGCAAGCGACGGATAATCTTACCTGTATTGGTTTTTGGCAAATCTAGTAAAAACTCAACTTCTCGAGGATATTCATGTTTTGATAATCGGTTTTTTACCCAGTCTTTGAGTTCATCTCGTAATGCTTCACTTGATTCGTAGCCCTCTCTTAAAACAACGAATGCTTTCACAATTTCAGTCCGAGCATCATCAGGCTTGCCAATAACTGCTGCCATTTGTACGGATGGGTGTGCAGTTAAACAGTCCTCTATCGGTCCAGGCCCAATACGATATCCGGCACTGGTAATCACATCGTCATCACGACCGACAAATGTAATGTAGCCTTCTTCATCGATCGATCCTGTATCTCCAGTGATCAGCCATCTACCAATAAATTTATCCTGAGTAGCCGGATCATTATTCCAGTAACCCAAGAACATCACGGGGTTTGGAGCGGCGACAGCGATCATCCCTGACTCGCCATGAGGTTTCTCGTTACCCTCGTGATCAATAACTGCAACTAAATGACCAGGGGCCGCCCGACCGATAGCGCCTTGCTTCAAAGCGTAAAGCGATGAACATCCACTAACCGTCATATTGCATTCAGTTTGTCCATAAAATTCATTAATGAAAATCCCTAGTGTATTTTTAGACCAATCTTGAAGCTCGGCCCCTAAAGATTCCCCACCGCTAGCTAACGACCGGAGATTTAAACCAGTAAATTTCTTACTTGAGATATTTCGCATCATTCTTAGTGCGGTTGGCGGCATAAAGACATTCCTAACGGCAAATCGCTCCATTAAATATAATGCTTGATCAGGGTCAAACTTCTCAAAACGTCTAGCGATCACCGGTACACCTAATTGCCACGCCGCAAAAAGAACATCTACCAAACCACCGATCCATGCCCAATCTGCAGGTGACCATATCAAATCACCTTGTTGCCCAAGAAAATCATGAGAAAATTCAACACCGGGCATATGGCCAATCATCGTTCGATGCGGCAGAAGCGCTCCCTTTGGGTCTCCAGTTGTGCCTGATGTATAAATAATTAATGCGGGATCTTCTGCGGCGGTGTGCACAGTCTTAAAAGAATCGGATCCGCGCTCTAATAATGCGTAAAAATCTTCCGCTCCATCACTCGCACCATCAATATTAATTACCGTTCTCAGATCAGGTAATTCATCGCGAATTGATGCGATAGAATTTGCGCCAACCGAATCAGTGACCACAATTTTTGCGCCGGAATCTTTCAGTCGGTATCGCAAGGCATCTTGTCCAAAAAGCGTAAACAAAGGCACTGCTATTGCCCCTGACCGATAAGTCGCCAAATGCGATATCCCTACCTCAGGTCTTTGCGGTAAAAGAATGCCGACCCGATCGCGAACTGCCAAACCAAGTGTTGCAAAAACATTTGCTAGTCTGTTAGAGAGTAAATGGATATCCTTGAACGTATAACGCGCCACCTCGCCATCCTTGGTTTCATATAACAGGGCAACTCGACTCTCCTCCTCAACCCACTTGTCACAGATATCCCAAGCCATATTGTAGTTGCGAGGAATAGACCACTGGAACTGATCGACAAGCGTCTTGTAGGAATTTACTCTGGGTAACATAGACTTTAGTTTTTTTGGGTTAGTGAAATGCTAACAAAAAATAACCAGACGGAATATCGAAATATATTGTGAAACGTAGCTCAGAGGATGCTGCGTTCTAACGGAAGGGATGCTTGACGGGAGTCAGACTCCCGTCAAGGTATTGCTTGTCAGTACATTAATCCATCGACTGAATGTTTGTCGCTTGGTCGCCCTTTGGGCCACTTGTGACGTCGTACGACACTTTTTGATTTTCTTCTAGTGTCTTAAAACCATTCGATTGAATCGCTGAAAAATGAACAAATAGATCTTTACCACCGTCATCAGGGGTAATAAATCCAAAACCTTTAGAATCGTTGAACCATTTAACTGTACCAGTACTCATGTGTCTTTCCTTGAAAATAAAAAAATAAATGCCAAAACTTCAAGAAGAGACCACTCTTGACCGAACCTTAAGACTGTTTTCTTAAAAATGAACGGGAAAAAAAGTACGACATCGTTAAACATCATCCCAGCTTGATAATCTTGCAAGCGCCTCATATTGAAACAAAAATTAATCGCACAATAATTGATTACCGTCCGATCAACGCTTTTATTTCGAGTATTCAGTAGCATTCTAGCCACCTAAACCCTAATATAAGGCTGAACATATTAACAGACGCAACCTCGGGGGGAAAGCACGAATGTCTGACGCACTAAAAGTCGCCGCACTGGAATACCACGAAAGTCCTAGACCTGGAAAAATATCAGTCGTCCCGACGAAGGGACTAACAAACCAAAGAGATCTAGCTTTAGCCTATTCTCCAGGCGTTGCTTACGCATGTAAAGCAATAGAGGCTGACCCTACTTTGGCGGCCAAATATACGTCTCGGGCAAACCTTGTGGGAGTTGTTACTAACGGCTCAGCTGTATTAGGTCTTGGCAATATTGGTCCGCTAGCAGGCAAGCCAGTCATGGAGGGTAAAGCGTGTTTATTCAAAAAATTTGCCGGTATTGACGTTTTTGATATTGAGTTGGCGGAAACAGACCCAGATAAATTGGTCGATATCATTGCGGCGCTCGAGCCCACTCTAGGCGGAATCAATCTGGAGGATATTAAGGCTCCAGAGTGTTTTTATATTGAAAAAAAATTAAAAGAGAAACTCAAGATTCCAGTTTTTCATGATGATCAGCATGGCACCGCAATTATTGTTGGGGCAGCAATTATTAACGGACTAAAAGTAGTTGGTAAAAACTTAAGAGACGTGCGTGTTGTTTGTTCGGGTGCCGGTGCAGCGGCTATCGCCTGCCTCAACTTACTCATCACTTTGGGGATAAAAAAAGAAAACATCATTGTTTGTGACTCGAAAGGCGTAATTTCGACCAGTCGTGCGGGAACTCTTGACGAGAATAAAGCAATATATGCGATTGATACGCCTTTCGTAACAATAGATGAAGCCATGCGAAACGCTGATATCTTCCTTGGGTTATCGGGGCCGGGCACAATCAAGAAAGAATGGATCGCTGAAATGGCTGACAAACCCTTAGTGTTAGCACTTGCCAATCCGATACCGGAAATTATGCCTGAGGAAATTAAATCGGTTCGGCCAGACGCCGTGATCGCCACAGGTCGATCAGATTATCCAAATCAAGTCAATAACGTTTTATGTTTTCCTTTTATTTTTAGAGGAGCTCTGGATGTTGGGGCCACGAAGATAACTGAAGAGATGAAACTAGCCTGCGTGTATGCGATCGCCGAGTTAGCTCAAGCAGAGCGCTCGGACGTAGTGGCGTCAGCGTATGAAGGACAAGAATTGAGTTTTGGACCTGAATACATCATACCAACTCCTTTTGACCCCAGACTTATTACACTGATTGCGCCTGCCGTAGCCCAAGCCGCCATGAACAGCGGTGTCGCGACATTACCTATTCAAGACATGGCTGCATATCGTGACAAAATCTCTAACTTGGTTTATCAAACCGGCTTCGTAATGAAGCCTGTCTTTGAGGCTGCGAAAGCGGACTTGAAGAGAGTCATTTATGCCGAAGGGGAAGATGAAAGGGTCTTGCAAGCGGTTCAAGCCGTCTCAGATGAGAAACTATGTATCCCGATTCTCATTGGTCGTCCAGACGTCATCAAAGCAAGGATTGAAAGAGCAGGATTACGAATTAAAGCTGGGGACCACTTTGAGGTAGTTAATCCCGAAAATGACGAGCGTTTTAAAGAGACTTGGTCGGATTACTACCAAATCATGAGACGAAAAGGCGTGTCCCCCGAAGACGCGAAAACTGCGGTTCGGACATCTACAACCCTCATTGGCGCCATGTTAGTAAGAAGAGGTGATGCCGATGCACTAATTTGCGGATCAATTGGAAGATACCAAGATCATTTGAAACACGTAAACGATGTAATTGGTAGAGAAGAAAATGCCTCAATATTTGCAGCAATGAATTTATTGCCCATGCAGAATCGAACATTATTTATAAGTGATACCTACGTCAACCACGACCCATCGGCACAAGAAATTGCAGAAATAACAATTATGGCGGCGGATGAGGTTAAGCGATTCGGTTTAGCTCCAAAAGTAGCGCTGGTTTCACATTCCAATTTTGGAACTGAAGTAAGCCCATCTGCAACAAAAATGAGTGATGCCCTCGATATTATTGAGAAGCTAGATCCGAGTATAGAAATTGATGGAGAAATGCACGGTGATGCCGCTTTAAATGAAATGATCCGAAACCGCATACATCCAGACTCCAAGCTTAAAGGGGAAGCAAATTTATTGATTATGCCAACCGTTGAGGCAGCAAATATTGCCTATAATTTATTGAAGATGGTTAGCGGTGATGGCATTACCGTAGGTCCGATCCTTCTCGGAGCAAGGAGAGCTGTTCACATCGTTACGCCAACAGTAACTGTTCGCAGGATTGTTAATATGACAGCCCTAGCCTCGGTCGATGCAACATCCAGAGATAGCGAAATGTTAAAGTAGCGGTTTTAGAAGAACAAATACAGACGTATAGTTAAAGCGACGAAGAACAACAGTCACACACCATAACGCGTATTGGAAAGGAGGGAGGATGTCTGACCAAAATTTGTTTTCCGGAGAGATGACCGAAAAGCAGCGTCTATTTCGTGAAGAGTATAAGCAAAATATAGCGAAATGGTACTCGGGTTGGGGACATCTACTCTCAATATATATACCCGGAATAGCGGTCATTGCGTTTTGTATTTCTCAAATTGAAAATCCACATTGGTCGGAAGTCTTACTGCTGCTTCCTGTTTTTGTGGTGTACAACTTTAACGAGTGGTGGATACACAAGAACGCGATGCATAAACCCATTAAGGGTCTCGGTGGCGCATTTTTACCGGTCTTTCATCGACACGTGCACCAACATCACCAATATTTCACGTCAAAAAGAATGACTTACGACGCCAGTCGTGAGTGGCGAATCGTTTTATTTCCGCCGTATGCTTTATTAATCTTCGTTTTCGGTACCGTCCCTATGGCACTCATCATAGGTTACTTATGGAGTCCAAACGCGGGTTACGTGCTGATGCTCTCTACTCCGTTTTACTATCTAAACTATGAAACGTTTCACTTATGCTGCCATGTAAGGGAAAACTGGTTCGTTCGTCACTGCCCTCTAATAAACACCATTCGAAGACATCATGCTGCCCATCACAGCCAGCATATTATGATGGCAAGGAATATGAATTTGACCTACCCAGTCACTGATTGGTATATGGGGACGAGCGACCTTGACCGCGGGTTGATTGGCCATCTTTTTAATGGATACAATCAAGAGCATATAAAAACTGAATTTCGATCAGATCAAGGCATCGAATTCGAGCAAACTGTTTCCACGAGTTAAAGGGTCATTAAAAATTTCAAACCATGGGAGCAGCCGTACCGACTATCAGGCAATTGAAATATCTAATCGTAGTATCTGAAACGTTAAATTTTCGGCAAGCATCAGAGAAACTTTTCATAACGCAATCAACACTCTCAGCTGGAATAAAGGAACTCGAGACAACCCTCGGAGCGGTGCTTTTAGAGCGAACTAAGCGCTCGGTGCGCCTAACTGATGTTGGCGCAGAAGTGTTAAGCAGAGCGTTATCGATAATTTCTCAAGTCGACGACTTGGCCAGCATCACGGAACATTTAAAAAAGCCACTAAGTGGAAATTTAAAGTTAGGAATTATTCCTACGATTGCTCCATTTTTGCTGCCCATTGTAATACCAGCGCTGAAGTTGACGTACCCACAGTTAAAGTTGTATCTAAAGGAGGATTTTTCTGCACGCCTTCTAGACCAACTCAAGTCTGGGGTACTCGATTTTGCTGTTATCGCCCTGCCTTATGAAACAAGAGGCCTCACGGTCAATAAACTATTCAAGGACGAATTTTGGTGGGTTGCGAAAAAAGGACAGAAGCTTTCCAAACTGAAAGAAATTTCAATAAAAGATGTCGACCTAAATGAGCTACTCTTACTGGAAGAAGGGCACTGCCTGAGAGACCACGCTATCGAGGCGTGCGGAACTCGGCCAACCAACTCAGTTGATCAAGCTTTTGCGGCAACCAGCCTATATACACTCCTTCAAATGATTGATAACGGTTTAGGTTGCACGCTTCTACCCGAAATGGTGATTAAATCTGGCGCTCTATTAGGAACTGATCTCATCGCAAGACCGTTTTCAAACAAACCGCCATTTCGGGATATAGCGTTAGTGAAAAGAAAAACAGACAGTAATAAAACCGACTTCGAACTTCTATCCACTCTAATCGTATCGGAAAAAAGAAAATACTCGTCATCGCTTGGAGCGTCACGGTCAAAATCTCAAAGAACGTGAACACGGGTCGAACGGCCAATTAGATTAACTCGAAGTACAATAAGATATTCTAGTTATTAAATTCCGGGCAACTTAATTCGATATGGAAAATGCCGACGAGTGGAAATTCCCTCATTCTTTGAGGCCTAACCCTGAAAAACTGCTATTTAATCTCGATAGCGCCATAAATTCTGTTGTAAAAGTAAGAACTTCAATCCCTGCTGCTGCGTTTACGGCAGACGTCCTTGGAACCGAACGAATCGGTAGCGGGGTCTTAATTAATAATAGTGGTCTAATCTTGACGGTGGGTTACTTAGTCACGGAGGCCGAAACCGTGTGGTTAACAACTAACCTCAACCAAAGTATTCCCGGGCATGTGGTTGCCTACGATCAGAGCTCGGGCTTGGGATTAGTCCAAGCTTTAGGATCACTAGATATTGACGCCTCTGAGTTAGACCAGAGTGATTTGGTCACCGTAAATGACGACATTTTCTTCATCAGCTATGGCGGTATCGAGCATTCATTGTGCTCTAAGATTAGTCGAATCGACGAATTTGCCGGATATTGGGAGTATCTTCTCGAGGCCGCGATCTACACCTCCCCTCCTCACCCTCAATGGGGGGGTGCGGCAGTGTTTAATAAAAAGGGACATATCATTGGTATAGGCTCACTATTCCTCCAAGAAATATTCGAGGGACAAAATCTACAAGGTAACTTAGCTATACCCACGAGTATTTTAAAATCCATTATGGGTGACATGTTAGAGTTTGGGCGGTCATCAGCACCTGCGAGACCTTGGCTGGGCATGTACGCAGTCGAATCAGAGAAGACTTTAACCGTGAATAGCCTGGCCCGCTACGGACCCGCCGAGCTCGCAGGTGTTTTACAGGGAGATAAAGTCGTTGGAGTTGGCGAAGAGAGCGTATCAACGCTAGCTAATTTTTTTCGATCTGTTTGGACTCTTGGCGCAGCGGGCGTATCGGTACCGATAAATATAAACCGCAATGGAAATCAACTGCAACTTGTGATCAACTCTATAGATCGAAATGATTTTCTGCTCAAGCCGCAAACTCATTAACGATGCAGTTTCAGGAGCATATTTAGATGAATGACTTATTAATTAAAAATGGTACGGTGGTCGATGGATCCGGCGAAGACAGATTTATTGGAGACGTCTCAATTAAAGATGGCGTAATTACTGGTGTAGGTTCGAATCTTGGTCAAGCCTCACGCATTATTGACGCAGATGGTCTTCTGGTAACCCCTGGTTTCGTAGACGTACATACCCACTATGACGGACAAGTAACCTGGGATCCCTATTTGACACCATCTACTTTTCACGGAGTAACCACAGCAATTTTCGGAAACTGTGGCGTTGGATTCGCACCAGTCCGTAAAAACGATATTTCCTACTTGATTAACTTAATGGAAGGTGTCGAAGATATCCCTGGGGCTGTTCTATCGGAGGGCGTAAAATTTAACTGGGAATCCTTTCCAGAATATCTTGATGTACTTAACTCATCCCCAAAAGCTATCGATATAGGCGCGCAGGTTCCGCATGGGCCATTGCGCTTTTACGTCATGGGTGAAAAAGGGGCGGATCACACCGCTATTCCCACTGACGCTCAAATAACGTCAATGGGCGTGCTACTGGAGGAGGCTTTAAATGCAGGCGCTCTTGGGTTTACCACTTCAAGAACAACAAAACACTTGAGTCGCGATGGGAAAAATACACCCAGCCTATCAGCGGGAAGTATCGAAATGCGTGGATTAGCTGAAGCAATGAAACGAGCAGGGAAAGGAATAATTGAAGTCAACTCTGATTTTGGTCCGGGTGAATTCGAAATAATGCGCATGGTTAGCGAGGTTTCGGGCCGACCTCTGTCTATCCTGCTTCTACAAACAAATAATTCACCTGACCTTTGGAGACAAACACGAGATCAAATTCACTTGGCTCGATCCCAAGGCCTTAACGTAAATGGTCAAGTCGGCTGCCGGCCTATCGTTATAATCATGGGACTTGAAACTACAATCAACCCATTTTCGACTCATCCTCGGTGGATTGAAATGTCCGCACTATCCTCAGACGAGCGGCTAGCGAAAATTAAATATGATGCTAACCTGCGGCATGATTTAGTTCATAAAATGCCCGACGATGAACATACAAGACGTGTTAAAGAATGGTTACCTAAAACATTCTTAATGCATAAAGGTTTTGATTACGAGCCATCGCCCGTTGACAATATTTGCGACATCGCAGCGAAAAAAGGTGTGGAGCCCTTAGAAGTTGCTCTTGAAGGAATGCTCAACAACAATGGGAAAGGGTTATTGGCCCATACATTTGAAAACTATTTTGATGGTGACCTTGAGGTTATAAGAGACATGTTGCTAGATGAAGGCACCATTATGGGTCTTGGAGACGGGGGGGCGCATGTATGCACTGTATGTGACGAAGGGGCTCCGACCTATTTACTGTCTCACTGGGGGCGCGACAGGAAACGTGGGCCGACCATCCCATTAGAATTTTTAATTAAGAAACATACCTTGGATAGCGCTAAAGGCTATGGTTTATCTGATCGAGGACTGATTAAAGCTGGGTACAAGGCTGATATCAACGTCATAGATTATGAAGAATTAGCCTTATTAGATGCCGAGATTGCATATGACTTACCTGCTGGAGGTAAGCGCCTAATTCAGAAAGCTAAGGGCTATAAACATACATTGGTGTCGGGAATCGAAATTATTCAACAAGACGAGCAGACCGGAAATCTACCCGGACGCCTCCTTAAATAAATAACTAATCAAATTATTATGGATCTTAAAGAAGCTGTCATCATCATTACAGGAGGAGGAACAGGCGTCGGATCAGCCTGTGCGCAAGCGTTAGCAAAATATGGGGCTAGAGTTGTCATCGCTTATAACAAAAGCAAAGAAGGCGCGATCGCTGCGGAAAAAAAATGTAAAGCCTTAGGGGGAGATGCGATCACGGTAAAGGGTAATGTTGCTCTGGATAACGATTGCAAGAACATAGTGTCGAAGACTATCAATCAATGGGGTAGGATCGACGGGCTCGTCAACAATGCAGGCATCACTAAATTCGCGGCACCCAACAATCTCGACGCTTTAAGCTCACAAGATTTTATCGATCTATACTCAACAAACGTTGTCGGTTCCTACCAAATGCTTCGCGCTTGTTCCGAGTATCTTAAAACCTCCAGAGGATCCGTTGTTAATGTCTCCTCGATTGCTGGCATCAAAGCAATTGGATCATCTACCGCGTATATAGCCTCTAAAGCCGCTTTAAACGCCATGACGGTAGCCCTCGCTAGGGCATTAGCTCCAGAAATTCGTATCAATGCAGTCTGTCCCGGGCTCGTGGATACCGAGTGGCACTCAAAACGATTTTCTGAGGAAGAGTACAAATCATTTCTTGAAAAGTATGAAAAGACGGTGCCCCTTAAGGAGGCGGCAACGCCTGAAGATATTGCCGAAACTATTCTTTGGTTACTTTCCTCAGCTAGATTAATCACAGGGGAAACCATCTTAGTAGACGCTGGATTACATCTAGGTAAACCAATGTAGCAAATATCAGTTGAGTCGCAGGAAATACGTCGAATCGACATGCCTCCTGAAAGATCAAGTCTTAAAGCTCTATCAGCTCACCACCACTCAGAACTACACCGATACGAATGGGCTTACCCACCCCGATATTAACTAAATCATCTCGATATTGAACTAACTGACTTTTATATTGGCGACGCATTTCGGAACTGGGTTTCGAATGATGGTCTAGCGAAATCTTATAATCAACAATCCAGATCTCCTCATCAAATTCAACAAGACGATCAATTCTTCTCATATCGCCACTACGATTGACATAAGCCACCTCATTTTGAGCCTTTAAGTATTCTAGCGAATCAAAAAATCGTTTCATTGGCGGTGCATTTATTATTCTTAAGCTTGCCTCCCAAGCCATCTCAAAGTCATCAGGAACTGGCTCAAACATCTGCTCCATCTCGCCCTTACTAATCGAGCCAACATCAAGTGTGGCTATCTCCAAAATTTTATGCACCAGCGTTCCAAAATCCATGCTACTGTTTTTAAATTGCACAACTCTGGTACCTATCGAGAAATGCTCTTTCTTGATTTCTTGGGAATGCTCATCTGTACCAATAGCAACACCGTCCTCAGGGTTACACTGGATACTGGACGAGTCCTCCAAACCGTAAGTCTTCTTACAAGCCGCTACCGCGTCCTTAAGTTGGAAATACCAACTAGACGTCTCTTGCTTTTTACTGGCCACCCCCGATACAAAAAATGCTTGCTTTGCTCTAGTGACCGCCACGTATAGAAGATTTATATCTTCGACGTTATTTAGCAGGTCGTGGCGCTGAAAAACTTCTGTTCGCACTTGTCCGGCATCCTTCCGAGCGCCGTAGATAGAGAAATGATTCGGAACATCATCACCTGGAGTCCAATCAACCAAAATATTCCAATTATCAGCATCTGGCGACGCGGTTGCATCAGCCAAGAAAACAACAGGAGCTTCCAAACCTTTAGCTCCGTGAATAGTCATGATACGTGCAGAATTTAGAGACCCTGGCTGCGACCCCTCCCCCGGCCCTGCTCCCTCCTCAAACTGCAGTACTCTAATTTGCTCCAGAAAACGCTCTATGCTCGGGAACCTCCCTCCAGAAAAGTCTAAGGAGTACTCGAGGAATGCAATTAAATTTGAACGTACACGTTCAGCTATATCAGGTAGCGCATATCCCGCATAACGGTTTATCAAATCCGATTCGCTATAGACCATATCCAGCAGGTCATGGACGGGCAACTTATCCACGTAATTGATCCAGATCGATAAGGAGGCCGCAGCACTGCATAGTTCAGCGGGTAATTTTTGTTCCTTAGATTCTTGATCCTCAATTAAAAGAGTCCATATCGACTTCTCTTCTCGATTAATAAACACTTTCAAAAGTCCGTCATCAATCGAAAAAATTGGGGATTTAAGAACGTTAATTAAGTGATGATCAACGTGAGGTGCAAAAAGAAAGCTAAGCAAAGCAATTACATCTTGAACCTCTGGAGATTCGAGTAATGCTCCGTTTCTTTGACTTACAAATGGAATATCTAATGACCTGAGCGCATCTTCATAATTTTTTAGATGCGTTCGTCGCCTAATAAGAATCAATATGTCTGAGTACTTTATCGGGCTACACTCACTATCTACATTGATACTTTTTCTCGACACTAAATTGTGAATCTTTTCAGCAATGAGTAGGCCTTCTCGATAGTGCCGATCATCCGTGGGCTCTGACCTGCGCGTCACTAATGGGTCTCTCCAAATACTAGCGTCAGAGGCGACAATCGGCTCAGCCGATTCGATCAGTGGCATTACTTCCACTTCGGAGGGTAACGAGGGGTCAACAGACTGTTGCAGCACAAAATTAGAGATCCTTTTCCGAAAACATTCATTGACTAGATTTGTAATTCCAGCAGCGTTTCGATAACTAAAATTCTGAACAACCTTAAGCCCACCCATTTCAGAAACAATTAGCTCCTCAGCCACTTCAAAAAGCCGTGGCTCAGCCCTTCTGAAACGATAAATAGACTGTTTTGGATCACCAACAAAAAATAATTTTATGGTTGTGCCCGCTTGATGTGACGCACCAATCCAGGACTTCAAGATCGTCCACTGGATGGGATTTGTATCTTGGAACTCATCAACCAATAAATGCGTGTAGCGAGAATCTAATCGATGCAAGACAAAGTCAGCTTGATCATCATCGAGCAATAATGATCTGACATTCCATTCTAAATCTGAGAAATCTAAGACATTAGTATCAGTTTTAAAAGACTGGAATTTTTTGAGTAACTCGTCGCCTACGATTTTTACAGCACGATCCATTTGGCGGGCGAGCCAATCCGCTCTTTCCATCCCTAGCTTATCGATCATCGACTGTAACTCTGCACTTAGACGAACATACTGCTCTGCCTTGTCCGCTCCCATTCTATTCGTCATAGCCTTTGAGATTTTTTTCTCTTTACATATTTTCCTCAAAGACAAAAACCACCTGTCCGGATTTTCGTTTATCTCAATAGATTCCATTGCGTCAAGTGCTCGCATCTCGCTGGCTAAATTATTCTTTCTGAGAAGAGCCTTATACGTAACTAACTTTGATAGAAAGCCTTGGTCCATCAAAAAGTAACCCAAAGGATCTCGATCCTGATCACGTCGCCAAGCGACAATAAGCTTGCTGATATCGTCACTTTCCGAACTAGCCCACCAATCTAAACGGGCATTCAGAAACCGCTTGAGTATTTCGTGAGTATTGTGAAGCTCATATCGTGAATAAAGGTAATTAAGGCTGTCGAAAACATCCTGGTTCGAGCCAATCTGTTGAAAAAAATCTTCCCAGACGTCTCGGAGAAGCAAGTCGTCATTGTCCGATAGCGATCTTCCACGACCAGACTGAGCAGACCAAGGTGCCATTCTTAGAACTTGTATAAACCATCCGTGGAATGTATTAATATTCAGCCCCCCAGAGGTAGACAAATATTCCCTATATAGTCTTCGCGCTCGAGGAACTGATGCATCGATATCATCGCCGCTAACACCGCGCTCTAGCAAAAACTCTCTGATTTTCTTGTCATCAGATAAGGCTAAAGTTCTCAACCAGTCGGTTAAACGTGCTTTCATTTCACGCGCCGCCTTACGCGTAAAGGTGATAGCTAATATTTCCGAGGGCTTAGCACCTGACAAAAGTGCCCGAATAATGCGCGAGGTAAGCAGCCATGTCTTACCAGAACCTGCACACGCCTCGACAATTACATCATTACGCGGATCAAGTATGGTTCTTTTATCTGCGACCTCTGGTGTCACTTCGGCAACCAAGAATAATCCTTCCGGCACGAACCCTTCACGTCACAGTATTTGCAACTTGAAGGCACTCCATTCGCTGGCAATACCTCGCCCGACTCCAACTTTCCAAACAAATCTCTCAAGCGGCTCATGTGTGTTTCAACCATACCACTCACATCATCCACTTCTAAAGTAACCATATCGGGAGAGTCTTTATCTAGAGACAGATACATAGCCTTGACTTTATTTTCCGTTTGCAATGCAAGGTATGACAGCAATTGCGTATTCTCGTCGTAGGTGGAGATCATTTTTTTTAATCGAGATTTACCTTGCGTTTTATAATCAATGACCATTGTCTCCGGTCCTGTAACGGCAAGCTTCTCATCTATGCGGTCCACTCTCCCAAAAAAATCTACGCTCAACCCACCTTCAGTCAGGAACGTACGCTCGCAGTCTTTCTCCGTGTCAATAATATCCCACCCCTCTTTTTCCCACTGAATTTGCCAATCTAGATACTGCCTAAGCAAATCATAAAACCGAGTTATCCAACCATGTGTCACACCTCTTATTCCAATATGAGTTTCTAACGTCTCACGGGTAATATCTATTATTTCTCGATGGAGGATACCAACATCAACGCCAACGCAAGATGGGTGTCGCGCATGGAATTTTTCTAATGTCACATGAAGCACATTCCCTAACTCTCGATTACTAGGCTCGAAATCAAGTATCTCTGGCTCACGCGTCCTTAACACGTAACGAATAAAAAATTGGTATGGGCAATCTAGCAAGCTCTGATAGCCACTAACCGATATTTTTCTGGGTATCTCAGAAGCAGCGAGACTAACCTGCGGCTCGGATGAGGGTTGATACATGGCCTGTAACCCTCGCTGTTGACGATCAAACAAGTTGACGCGAGACTGCAGATCGGAATCGATAAGGCCCTCTCCCCATCGTTGCGTGTAATAAAGACGAAAGCTCTCAAACCAAGGACTTATCAAGTTATTTTCATTATCCTTTTGGCTCTGCCAGGTGACTAAAATATTGCTGCTCGAGAGTAACGCCCCGATCAGATCAACCTTGTCGGCATGTATAAAGTCATCAGTGGTTCTAAGCTCTAGTTGCGCCCGAACTCCATCACCAAAATGGGGAGTCCTAGTCTCCGCCAGCGGGAAATTACCATCATCAGCGCCCGCAAAGATTATTCCATCAAAGCACCGAAGTCGCGCAGCGCTCAAATGAGTGAAACAGATTGGACTATTGATCTTGGTGTCTTTAAAAGTATTATCTTCAAGCTGCGTCTTAAACCAATCTAACCAAGCTGCAAAACTTACCTCACGTTGCAGCAGCTCGACTTCACCCCTTAACGTATCCAGTAACTGCAATATTTGAAGACCTGCATCGTCATACTCGAGCTTAAGTTTAAGGTCCATAAATTCCAAGCTCATTAAAACCCCGTCGATCCAATCCCGATGCCGCCTCGATTTAGCACGGTCGAATCGACTCTTCGCCTCTCGCAGCATATGTGCCAATTCTAACGAGCGATCCGAGCAGCAAGTCTGAGCGACCTCGTAAAATCCGCTTTTTATAGCCCAATGTCTATTTTTTTTAAATGCCTTTTCTAAATTTAATCGTAGCTCCTCTACCCCTGACGTTTTGAGAAGAATGGGCCGCTTTAAAAATGCAATTAATTTTGTTATTTCTATATCGGATGTAAGAAGCTCCAACCAGTCGACGAGCATAGCCGCAACGGAAGTTGTTGACATTTTCCACCCGAACTCATCTTGCACCAAAATTCCAGATTGCTGCAGCACAGCCCTCAGTCGACGCGCAACCTTTCGATCAAAAGGAATGATGGCAATCGTATTGATACCTAATCTTATCCAATCTTGAATTTGAACCTGAATTGCCCGAACCTCTTGATCCAAATTGACCGCTGGAAAATAGGAAATCGTGTCTTTCCAAACATTTGGATCGCCAGAAGTCGGCTCTGAATTTAGAAAAGCTCCGTCTTGAGTCTCATTTTGATACACCGATCTACAAAAATCAGCTCTCGTATCATCATGAATAGAGCTAACGTCGGCCTCTAAAACGGTAACACAATGTTGACTGGAATAACTCTCTATAAATGCCCGTTCTAAAGGGCTAAGATCGGGATACACAACAACATATAAAGACCGTTTCTCTAGTTTTAATAAACTCGAAAGCCTATGTCGATATACATTCTGCTCGGATGTCCGCCCATTACGGACGCCTGTGAACGCATGCCATGTATCAAATAAAAGTTTTGCTTCAAAGCCGACTAATTTTTGAGCACGCGTTTGATACGCCTCATTAAATCGGTCATTAACCGACTCTAGGTCTAGTTCAACATCAGGTTGGTATGAGTTTAACTCACCAATGAGCTGAGCCATATCTGCGGCGAGGTTCCAATTGTTCCCCCGTTCCAGCCATTGATGCTTCTCAAGCTCATGATAAATCAATAGAGTAAGGTAACGTTTCGTTTCCACCTCAAATGGCTTCGCTACTTGACACGCCCAAGAATCAAGGGTGGTAAAACTAGGAAGGATCAGGCCAGAACCTGCTAACTCGACTAAACGGCGTGAGCACTCTGCAACTGTATTTAAAGATGGAAGAACAACGACCTTATCCGAAAAATCATAATAGGTTTTCTCAGAATCATCTAAGATCCTTGCGGCCAACACATCGATCAAATCATGAGGCCATACCTTTTCGTAAATTAATTTTTTTCCCATGAGTCCCAGCTTATACTAGGCATGGAATTACCTCTCCAAGAGATCTCGCTTATTGGGTTTATTTTGCCATTCTGAGGCATCTACAGGTGCATCCTTGCGCTCAGTAATGCTTGGCCACGCCTTCGCTAATTCAGCATTTAACTCAATAAAATCCTTTTGATCGTCAGGCACATCATCATCCGCATAAATGGCTTCTTCTGGACATTCGGCAACACAAAGGGTGCAGTCAATACATTCATCTGGGTCAATGACCAACATATTTGGTCCCTCACGAAAACAATCCACAGGGCACACGTCCACACAATCTGTCCACTTACATTTAATACAAGTCTCAACTACAACATAAGTCATTGAATAACCTTAATTTATTTTTTTAAAAATTTGTGTCTACAGGTTGAATTTTACCAAAATCATCCGCCCCATTGGGGAAAAAAGTTAACGCAAGTGTAGTAAAACGAAAGTATAAACCATTGTTACTTCACCATAAGCCAAATAAAGTAAACCCTCGCCAAAATATGTTTTATAATAGCGAACGTCACGGCGAGAATGGATATAGAAATTTAATTACAAAGTCGGACAAAATAAACTACAAAGTTTGTGCGGACCCCAAACTCTACATTCCCAAATACTTTCTTTTTTAAATACCTAAAGCGGATTTTTTATAATGAGTGAACAAATTCATCATGTAACGGACGATTCCTTCGAAACCGAAGTTCTGAATTCTGATCTACCGGTGTTGGTCGATTACTGGGCTGAATGGTGCGGCCCTTGCAAAATGATAGCGCCAATCCTTGACGAAATAGCGTCGGAATATTCTGGAAAGTTAAAAATTGCGAAGTTAAATATTGATGAAAATCAAGGCACGCCACCAAAATTTGGTATTCGAGGTATTCCAACCTTGATGCTCTTCAAATCAGGAAACGCTGAAGCAACGAAGGTCGGTGCTCTTTCTAAATCCCAACTCACAACATTCATAGATAGTAATATCTAAGTCAGTCGTTCCTCCTAGAACCTCAAGATTCCATCCACCCTCTCTTTAGTTTTCCAAAATCTATGCACCTATCCGACCTAAAAGACCTCCACATTAGCGAGTTAATTGAAATGGCAATCGCTAACGAGGTTGAAAATGCCAACCGACTCCGCAAGCAGGATCTCATATTTGCACTACTAAAAGACCAGGCGAAAAAAGGAGAAAGTATTTCGGGCTCAGGAACGTTAGAGGTTCTTCCTGACGGGTTTGGCTTTCTGCGATCTCCAGACACCTCGTATCTCGCCGGACCAGACGACATTTACATAAGTCCATCTCAGATTAGAAGATTTAATCTTCATACCGGAGACTCTGTCGAGGGCGAAATCAGGACGCCAAAAGAAGGAGAGCGCTACTTTGCTCTGGTTAAGGTCGATAAAGTCAATGATGAAGTTCCAGAAAACAGCAAACACAAGACTCTTTTTGAAAACCTTACACCCCTCTTTCCTACGGACAGGCTTCAAATGGAAAGAGACATTAAATCAGACGAGAATTTAACAGGGCGCATTATCGACATCATTGCTCCCGTTGGAAAAGGACAAAGAGGGCTTCTCGTTGCAAGTCCCAAAAGCGGAAAAACAGTGATGCTTCAGCATATTGCGCATTCGATTGCTTCAAATTATCCTGATGTTTATCTCATTGTGCTTCTGATCGATGAACGGCCTGAAGAGGTTACGGAAATGCAGCGCTCAGTCCGCGGGGAGGTTGTCTCATCCACTTTTGATGAGCCAGCAACACGTCATGTTCAAGTAGCTGAAATGGTGATGGAAAAAGCAAAGCGTCTGGTTGAAAGTAAAAAAGATGTCGTCATTCTTCTTGACTCTATTACTCGACTGGCTCGGGCTTACAATACAACAGCGCCAGCATCTGGAAAAGTGTTAACAGGTGGTGTGGATGCAAATGCGCTTCAAAGACCAAAGCGTTTTTTTGGAGCCGCCAGAAATATAGAGGAAGGTGGCTCACTCACAATTATCGCGACTGCCTTGATAGATACAGGATCACGCATGGATGACGTCATTTACGAGGAATTTAAAGGTACTGGTAATATGGAAATTCACCTAGACCGGCGAATGACCGAAAAACGGATTTATCCAGCGATTAATGTAAATCGTTCCGGAACTAGAAAAGAGGAATTGTTGCTTGAGCCAGATGTGCTCCAAAAAATCTGGATTTTGAGGAAATTACTTTACCCAATGGATGAGCTGGAAGCGACAGAATTTCTAACAGGGAAGCTGAAAGCTACGAAAAATAACGATGAATTCTTTGACAGCATGAAAAAAGGTTAAGGCAAGCGACCAGGACTTCTTGTCAAATGAAGTATTTTCTAGCATAATCAACGCCCTTTTTGAGGACAAGCACCGTTATATAGAGTGCTCGGCGCAAAATCCGCCAAAAAATATTAGGAAAATTAAAATGAAAGCAGATATCCATCCAAGCTACGCTCAAGTCAAAGTGACCTGTAGTTGCGGAGAAGTTTTTAATACACGCTCAACGAGTAGTAAAGATATTTCAATTGAAGTTTGCTCAGTATGCCATCCTTTCTACACCGGAAAACAAAAAATTGTGGATACCGCTGGTCGGGTGGAGCGATTCAAGCAAAAGTACGCAAACAGAGGAGTCAAAACTGGGGAATAACTAGTTTACGGTGACTTGGGTTAGAAAGGCAGCTCAGGCTGCCTTTTTCAATTGAGGGTGGTTCGAGGACTTAAGAGCATGAACTCCAAATCTACTTAATCTTAAAAAATTGCGATGCTAAGACCAGGACATTTCTTTCGGCATGATAAGACGGCAGAGGTTATTACAAACCATCCGGTTATTCTGACCATTGCTGTTTGCATCGCCTGGACTTTATTTGGTCTCACAGGACACGATCCCTGGAAATCAGAAGAAGCAGTTTTCATGGGGCATCTCTCTCAATTGAAAGATACGAGTTTCTATTTCGAATTATTAGGTCTTGAAGAGATCCCCCTTGCGGGACCATTATTTTATGCAGCCTCCCTTGGTTTCATTGAACTATTTAGTCCCATGCTTGCGGCTCATGATGCCGCGAGACTTACCATGGCTATTTGGCTACTCTCCACATTCTTATTCGTAGGACTTACAGCTAATGAGTTATGGGGAAGATCTCAATCTTGGCTAGCACCCCTACTACTTTTGGGCTCGGTAGGCCTAATAGTGAAATCTCATCAGATTTCGGCTACTCCTCTACTTATGGCCGGGTTATCGATTTTCTTTTATGGCCTGAGCTTAGCGCCACGCTTATCAATCATCGGTGGCTTATGGCTTGGTGCAGGTACGTCAATCATCGTTCTTGGAACAACAATACAAAATATATTTATTCCAATAGTCACGATCACTTTGATTGCACTCGCGAACTTTCGTTATCGCGGGTTTAGATTTTTAAACTCTCTGTGTATCGGGGCACTCGTCACGCTTGTCTTAGTTGGCATTTGGCTAATCGTGCTTTATCAATTTGACCCATCGCTACCTTTGCTTTGGATACCTTACGCTTGGGACGGGGCATTTCACCTTTTTAGATCTCCATCGCTTGATGATTTAGCGTATCCGTTATCAATATTTCCTTGGTTTACATGGCCCACTTGGATTTTTGTATTCTGGTCAATATGGATCGAAGGGAGAGACGGCCTGAAGCGTAAAGAACTCCAATTACCGATCATACTCTTGCTATCGATGATGCTGGTGTTGGGCTTTACCGGTATCAACAAAGAATCAGGACTTGCCCCGATCCTACTGCCACTTGCTTTAATTGGGTCGATTGCAGCCACACGTATTCCAAGAGGCGCCGGCAATGCATTGTATTGGTTTGCCGTTATGACGGCTTTATTTTTCACCATAGCAGCTTGGATTTATTTTTCAGCGTCTTACTTCGGGTTTCCTCAAGAGTTATCTGCACACTTATCTAATTTACAACCAGGGTATCAACCTGGTAACAGGATTATTGGCATATTGATCGGCGCGGCCATGTCAATTACTTGGTTTTTGCTACTCTTCAACCTAAAAAGACGACCCGAACGCTCCGTTGTGATCTGGGCGATTAATCTTACATTTGGTTGGATGCTCGCTGTAATACTCCTATTTCATTGGATTGACGAGCGCAAGACATACGCTCCAATGGTCAAGTCGATAATGTTACAGCTAGATGCTGAGCACGACTGCATCATTACGCAGGTGGGTCCTGCGCAACGAGGTTTGATTCAATATTTTGGAGGAATAGAGACCACTAATATTTATTTGGACAATAACAGTCAAAACTGTAACTACCTAATCTACCAAGATCGACAGGATGATGACAATCACATCGGGGCCCCGTGGGAGCTTATATGGGAAGGTGGGCGATCCGGAGATCGCGACGAGCGCTACCGGTTATATAAAAGAGATTCAAGGCCAAAGTAATGGAGAATACGCTACAAAGGTTTCTATTTGAGCACGCAAACATACGAGGTGAAATTGTAAGCCTTGACAGCTCGTGGCGTCAGGTTTTAGAACGCCGAAAATACCCGGTCTCCGTGCGGAAATTACTAGGTGAAGTGACTGCTGCGACAACACTACTAGCTGCCACAATTAAACTCGATGGGACGCTATCGATCCAAATAAAGGGCCACTCAGGACTACAACTAGCCTTGGCAGAGGCTACAGGCTCAAATAGTTTTAGATCCACCGCGAAGTGGAGTCAAGACAACGAAATGATCCTCGAAAACACAAATCTACTGAAGGACGGCGCTATCGCTGTGACCATTACACCGAAAAAATCCGGGCAACCCTATCAAGGTCTCGTGCAAGTTCAGGGTGAATCTATCCAAGAATCTATAGAAGGCTATATGCAGCAATCTGAACAATTAACTACCCGACTTTGGCTAGCATCAAATGATCAAAGAGCTAGCGGCATGCTTCTCCAAAAATTGCCAACAAAAGAGCCTGTCGAGTCTGATGATTGGAATAGAATTACGACACTTGCTTCTACAATTACCAATCAAGAATTGATTTCATTAGACTTTGAGATGATCCTCAATAGACTTTTTCATGAAGAAACGATTCGCGTTTTTGAGGGAAGTCCTATGCAGTTTATTTGTTCTTGCTCAGAAAAGAGAACGGACGGTATGCTTCAGTCTTTGGGAGAGGAAGAAGTCCGGTCAATTCTTAATGAGCAGGGTAATGTAAACATTACATGCGAATTTTGTGGGAAAAACTATATTTATTCTTCTCTGGGTATCGATCGAATATTTTCTGGAAAATCGATTGATCCCGTTCAGGATTCTCATGGCTCTGTTAACTAAACAAATCATTTCGTATCTGCTCCTTAAGTAAGGCGATGAACGACGATAAACAAGTTCGTATCGATAAGTGGCTCTGGGCTGCCCGATTTTATAAAACAAGAACGCTAGCGGCTAATGCAGTAACAAATGGAAGAGTCAAGCTAAACGGAGCTCGTATCAAACCCTCAAAGCAGCT
Source organism: uncultured Burkholderiales Genera incertae sedis bacterium (assembly GCA_905478365.1). Classification (GTDB taxonomy): domain Bacteria; phylum Pseudomonadota; class Gammaproteobacteria; order Burkholderiales; family Eutrophovitaceae; genus Eutrophovita. Next base: position 21,796 of record CAJQIK010000057.1, on the reverse strand, counting down.
CAGACTTAATGACAAACTTATAATTCAGTCAGCCCCTTATTCCTGGGATATCCAGGTTACGTCCCTGGCGGAGCGCAGGGTCTCTGCTGTTTTGGCAAAAACCATGTACGAGGAATCTGTCGAAAGCCAGACCATACGAGCAGAACTAACTGAACTACTCAAGCTAGAAAAAAAGCGAAATATTCCAATTCAGAAAGGTCGCCCAACCAAAAGAGATCGTAAACAAATTATTCGATTTAAACAAAAAGACAGTTGAGTGCTCTTATGACAAATCTGACCTATGAAAAAAAATAATAAATTATTTATACTTACGCGCTAAATGCTGCGACCCAAAGTGGGTTTGTGGTCGCAATAAATAAAGAATTTAAAATTATGAAACAACGTAGTTCGCCTTTCAAACCTCAGGTGTAGCTGCGAAAACTACTTAACAGGGGAATAAAATGTCAGACGTGAGAGAAGTGGTTGTTGTATCCGGTGTTAGAACAGCAATCGGAGACTATGGTGGTTCTCTCAAAGATATTCCGCCAACTGACCTAGCCGCGCAATGCATCAAAGAGGCATTATCAAGAGCTAAAATTGAATCTAAAGACGTGGGTCACGTTGTTTTTGGAAATGTTATTCACACAGAACCAAAGGACATGTATTTTGCCAGAGTAGCCAGCATGAATGGTGGAATTCCTAAGGAGGTTCCGGCATTGACCTTGAATAGACTATGCGGCACAGGCTTACAAGCAATTGTCACTGCCGCGCAAATGATCCAACTGGGAGATGCGAAAATCGCTGTTGCAGGGGGCGGCGAATCTATGAGCCGATCCAACTACTGGTTACCTTCTGCTCGATGGGGAGCAAAAATGGGCGACCAGGCTATCGTGGACTCTATGGTTGGAGCCCTTTCTGATCCTTTCGAAGGAATGCATATGGGCGTAACTGCCGAAAACATTGCCTCAGAATACGAACTTGGACGTGAGGTACAAGACAAATTTGCGCTCGAATCGCATCAAAGAGCTAGCCGTGCTATCCAAAATGGCCTATTCAAAGAACAAATATTACCTATCGAGGTTAAAAAAGGGCGAGCTACGGTGACCTTTGATACAGATGAGCATGTTCGGGAAGATGTTTCCTTAGAGAATCTAGCCAAATTACGGGCCGTTTTTAAGAAGGACGGCACGGTTACAGCTGGGAATGCTTCGGGCATTAACGATGGCGCAGCAGCACTTGTATTGATGGACAAGGAAGAAGCTGAGCGCCGTGGGATTAAGCCTCTGGCCCAGCTGGTCAGTTACGGTCATGCCGGTGTTGATCCGAGAGTTATGGGGCTCGGTCCTATACCCGCGGTCAAGTCTGCGTTAGAGAGGGGCAATTTAGAGATCAGTGATATTGATATTGTAGAGTCTAATGAAGCCTTCGCAGCTCAGGCCTGCGCAGTCTCTCAAAGCCTGAAGTTCGATCCGTTAAAAACAAATCCAAACGGAGGAGCTGTTGCACTTGGACACCCAGTGGGAGCGACTGGAGCGATTATTACGATCAAAGCGCTCTACGAGCTTAATCGGATTAAAGGACAGCACGCCCTGATCACAATGTGCATTGGTGGTGGGCAAGGGATTGCCGCTATATTCAAAAGCGTGTAACCAATTCCTCCCTCATAATAATATTTTTTAATTTCTTTGTATTAAACAAGTTTTAAAGCAAAGTGTGTACTCACACACATTGCAGTGCAACTCCTAAACTACACTGGCCTAGTTTGTACAGGTTTTATACGAAAATTTATAACTTCATGATTATAATGATAAAAAATTAAACCTAATTTTTATATAATAGTTGACAAATACTTCCACTCAACTAAAATAGTCGATAATTTGATGCGTTGCAACAATATCAACTTACAATTACCGGAGGCACTAGAACATGACCACAACATTTGATCAATTCTCGGTGGCACAAGAGAAAACATTAGCAAAGCTCTCTCAACTCAATGCGATTGGAACATCAACGGGCAGCGAGTTTATCGAATTAAACATGGCAGCCCTCAAGGAAAGCTCAAGCAAAGTTACCCAAACAACAGCTACAGTGGTGAAATTAAAAGACGTCAAGTCATTAGAAGATCTCCAAGCGACACTTCAACCAAACTTAGATGAGGTGACCAGCTATTGGAAAGCAGGTGCAGATATCGTTAATAAAGCGAATAATGAAATTTCCAAAATATTTGAGGCGACCGTTACAGAAACTAATTTAGCGATCGCTGAAAATCTGGATGCACTTGAAAAAAATGCGTTCCCTGGGGGACCGATTATGGCGTCCGCCATCAAAACAGCGATGTCTTTCGCAAATCAAACATTTGATAATGCGGCTAAAGTCCAACAACAGGCTCAAGACGCAGTTAACACAACCTTAGCCTCAGGCAGTAAAGCAACAAAAAGTAAAAAGAAAAGCTAAACAACACGCAACTTCTCTCACAAACCTCTATCCTTTTAGATAGGGGTTTTTTTATGAAGACGAATTGTTAATCATAGCGATTCAAGTCCTATCAACATACTTTTTGATACAGTTACGTTACTTTTTAAATAGTATTGATTGTTGAATAACATTAAATACATTCTTATTCTATGCCCAGACTTCACACATCAGACTCTTGGAAAAAACTTGAGCAACTCGGAGAAGATACGAAACTCAGTACGATAGAGGAGCTCTTTAGAGAAGACCCAAGTCGCAGCACACAACATTCGCTAGAGCTAAATGGACTTTATCTCGACTGTTCTCGCAACCAAATCGATAAACGGATTAAATCATTACTTTTGAGTCTCTGTGACCAAGCTCACGTAAGCGACCAAATTAACGCTATGTTTTCTGGGAAAAAAATTAATATTTCCGAAAATAGAGCGGTCTTACACACAGCGCTTCGATCAAGTGAGAAAACTGATCCCGATGGGCCGTTGGATGACATCAGAAAGTCAGTTCACGCGAACCTAGAGCAAATGCAACATCTCACAGATACATTCAGGTCTGGAAAACTCTTTGGGGCAACCGGTGAGCAAATTGACACAGTAATTAATATCGGTATTGGCGGCTCAGATTTAGGACCGAAATTGATCTATAACGCTCTCAAGAAGAGCGAAGACCCTCGGATACTATTCGTATCTAATATCGACGAATCAGATCTAGATTCGAAACTGAACGGCACAAATCCAGCTCGAACACTTTTTATTGTCGCATCGAAGACTTTTACAACAGCAGAGACCATGACGAACGCCAGCACGGCATTAACATGGCTGTGCAAGAACCTTAATATCGACGAGCAAAATGCGATCACACATCACTTCATAGCGACCACAGCAAATCCACGTGCTGCAAAAAAATTTGGAATTCAACCAAAAAATATTTTTGAGTTCTGGGATTGGGTTGGCGGCAGATATTCCCTATGGTCGGCGGTGGGACTACCCATTTCTTTAGGACTGGGATTCCAACAATTTAAAGCGCTATTAAAAGGTGCTGAGGATATGGATCTGCACTTCAAAAGCGCTCCTAATGACAAAAATTTGCCGATTTTACTTGCGCTAACAGGGATTTGGCATATCAACTTCAAAGGGTACTCCGCTCAAGCAATACTCCCTTATGCCGAGAGACTTGCAATATTTCCAGAATATCTTCAACAACTTGAGATGGAGAGTAATGGAAAGATGACAGACAGATCAGAAAAAAATATCAAGTACAACACCTCTCCCATAATTTGGGGCTCACGTGGTACAAACTTTCAGCACAGCTTCGCCCAACATCTTCTCCAGAGTCCGACAATCACACCATGCGATTTCATAGGCGTTATAACGACTATAGAAGGTGATGAAAGCGAAAAATCGTTACTTGCTAATTGTCTCGCTCAAATCGAAGCGTTAGCATTTGGCAGTCAAAAACAAGAATCTTCAGGTCAAGCAAAACAGTCGCGAATCATTGAAGGTAACCGGCCATCAAACGTCATTTTGTTAGACGAACTTAACGCATCATCAATAGGTAGCTTGCTCGCATTGTACGAACACAAAGTATTCGTCCAAGGATTAATCTGGAATATCAATTCATTTGATCAATGGGGCGTTGAACTTGGGAAATCTTTAGCAAAAGTTATTGAAAAACAATTAGACGAAGAAAATGTAGAGAGCGAGAGCATTACACCGAATTCAAATCTATTGGAGCGCATTAAATTGTCCAAATACCGAGCTAGCCAGAAATAAAATGTTCTCTATAGAATCTGAGCTCTTCGATAGATTCGTACACATCCGCTAAAGCCTCATGCTTTCCATGTTTGACCAAGCCCTTAACTACCTCTGGCTTCCACCGCTTCGCTAACTCCTTCAGCGTAGACACATCAAGATTACGGTAATGAAAGTAAGATTCTAATTGTGGCATCCATCTCGCCATAAAGCGTCTGTCTTGGCAAATAGTATTCCCACACATGGGAGTGGAATTTTCCGACACGAATTTCTTCATATATTTAAGCGCTGACTGTTCAACGTCAACTTCGTCAAGAGCAGACGCCTTAACGCGTTCTATGAGCCCGCTTTTGCTGTGGGTGCTAGTATTCCAATTATCCATTTGATCGATAATATCATCCGATTGATGCACTACCCAGACCTCTCCCTCATCGACTATATTTAAGTCGGAGTCGGTTACTACCATTGCAAGTTCAATAATGTGATCATGCTCTGGCCTGAGCCCAGTCATCTCCATATCTAACCAAATTAAATTTTCAGCGCTTTGAGGCATAATCATGATTATAACGATCATTCACAACGGTATTCTTCGATAAACTATTTAATCTCTAATAATTCTTTAAAAAATATGATGAGCAACGCATTTTCCTACATATTCCTTTTCTTCGTATTGTCGGCTGCAACCATAAAACTCTGGCTCTCATGGCGCCAAATAACAACAGTAAAATCGCACGAAGGCAAAGTGCCTAAGGCATTTTCTGAGGATATCTCCCTAGACGCTCACCAAAAAGCCGCGCATTACACAGTGGCAAAAATGAAGCTTTCGAATGTATCGACTGCTGTCGAGACCAGCTTACTACTGGCGCTAACATTTGGAGGCATATTAAATTGGCTCTTCGAGAAATCTACGTTGATATCGCAAGGCAACATTTTATCTGGCTTAATTTTTTTTGGGCTCCTTGGACTATTGATTACAGCAGTGCAATTACCGATTGATCTATACAAGACATTTATCCTTGAAGAAAAATTTGGTTTTAACAAAATGTCAATCTCACTTTTTGTTAAAGACCTTGTTATCGGAATGATTGTAACTGCAGTTATTGGGTCAATGTTCATTGCAGGTTTGTTATGGGTCATGGAAACAGCAGGTATAAACTGGTGGTGGTATGCATGGCTTCTTGCAGTTTCGTTCTGGTTTTTTATCCAGTACATCTCTCCAACAGTTCTAGCGCCGATGTTTAATAAGTTCTCACCACTCGAAAACGATAGCTTAAAAGAACGTATCGAAGGATTACTCAAAAAATGCGGTTTCCAGTCAAGTGGGTTATTTGTAATGGATGGTAGCCGCCGAAGCAGCCACGGGAATGCATATTTCACTGGATTCGGCAAATCAAAAAGAATTGTATTTTTTGACACGCTTATCAATAAGCATAGCGCCGATGAAATTGAGGCCGTATTAGCGCATGAGTTAGGGCACTTTAAGTTACGACATGTTTTAAAACTCACATGCTTCATGGTGCTCGTCAGTTTATTGTTCTTTGGACTGTTAGGCGTACTTCAACAGTCGGCTTTCGTGCATGAAGGGCTCAATCTTGACGCTTTTGGTTCTTCAGCAATGCTCCTGGCTGCATTTTATTTTGGTTTGCCACCATTTTTGTTTTTATTTCGGCCAGTCTTTGCTGCGTATCTTAGAAAAAATGAATTTGAGGCAGATGCTTATGCTGCACAGCAGGCGCCAGCGAACGAACTGATCAAAGCACTTATTAAACTTTACAAAGACAATTCATCAACATTAACGCCGGATAAATTATATTCAGCCTTCTATGACTCTCACCCTCCTGCTTCAGCGCGGATTTCTAGGCTTGAGGCATCCATGAATTAACACGCAGATATCAAATATACATATGAATAAAATTACTGAGAATCTTGTAAGACAAAAATGTAAGCCTTGTGAAGGAGGCGTCGACCCTATTCCCGAAACCCAAGTGAAACTGATGCTAAACGGTTTAGAAGGCTGGAATTACATGAATGACAGAATTAATAAAACCTACGAATTTAAAAACCACCATCAGACCTTAGCCTTTGTAAATGCGCTGGCTTGGATCTCACATCGAGAAGATCATCATCCAGATATCTCTGTCGGGTATAACACATGTAACGTGACCTATACTACTCACGCGATTAATGGTTTAAGCGAAAACGATTTTATTTGCGCGGCTAAGGTTGATCACCTTTTTGATCTGTAGATGTAGGCAATTATGGATTTCTATAGCGCCTGTAAAGTAAATTACCCACACGCTTGAAACCTGATTCACTTAAAAAAAAGGGGACCATAACATCGGCTCATGGTAGGCACTACGCTGTAGAACTAGCGGACGGTTCTATGGTTTTGGGCTACCCCAAAGGGAAAGCAACAAAATACGCCTGTGGGGACGAATGTGTAATCAGCGTATCGGGATCCGAGGGCAGGATCATGGAAGTCGATGACCGCTCATCAATTTTCTATCGGTCAGACACCTACAAACAAAAACTCATAGCAGCCAATGTTACGATGCTTGTTATGGTGGTCGCTACTGATTTGCCCATTAACCATTCTTTAACGACACGTTGCTTAATCGCGGCTGAGCAGCAAGGTATTAAAGCCAGGATACTCGTTAATAAATCAGATCTAGGTTTAACGTCTTTAATTAAGCAGTTCATTGCAGAATACTCGCATCTTGGTTATGAACCTATCGACGTTTCAGCCATTACCAATACACACGCAATATTGAAAATTATTAAAAATGAACGTGTCGTACTCGTTGGGCAATCAGGAGTTGGGAAGTCAACGATTGTCAACAATATCATCGCTACCGCACACGCTAGAACCGCGTCAATTTCAGCGAAACTCCACACAGGAAGACATACAACGACCCATGCCCAACTATATAAACTAGACGAGACTACGTCTCTAATTGATTGTCCAGGATTACAATCCTTCGGATTGAAGCATATCGAACCACAACATTTAGCCAACTATTTCTCTGACTTTAGAGTACACCTCAATCAGTGCCAGTTCGCTAACTGCACACATACTGTCGAACCAAACTGTAACGTTATTAATGCCGTTCACGATAATCGTATTAACCTTAGCAGATGGAATGAATATAAAAAAATACTGTTTGAAATACAACACTAGAGTTTAGAGAAAAACGTACTTTAACTCAGCGGCTAACCCAAACATTCAATACAAAAATTACCACAACCCATAATAGAAAACTTCTTGTGAAAAATCCGATGACTCTTGGGATTGTATCTTTGTCTACGATATTTCCTGGGACTCCAAAGACAGGTTTATAAATTTTTTCTGGACCGACCGATCCCACGCCCCCAAGCTGAACATTAAGGGCCCCTCCACTAGCAGATAACAAGTCCGACCACAAACCGAGTCCAGATTGGCGCCCCTGAATCCGCCAGCATCTTAGTGCTGCCTCAAAATCCCCAACGAAAGCATACGTGAAAACTAGGATTTTATGGGGCACCCAAACAAGCGCTGAGTATCCACGCACCACAAGCTCGTTAGATGCAAAAACAGCTAGTAGGTTACCCTTGATGAGCGCTTTAGATATACTTAAAACAATAAAGAAGAATATGGCGCCAGATAGTCCTGGCGTTATGCAATACCAAAATATCACACTAAAAATTCTCGATGTAGTGACTGAAAAAAGTGTGGCGACACTCCCAGACAAATCTTTTTGTCGAGCGGCCTCTGTAGCTTCAATATTCGAGCTTACCTCTCGCACGTCAAACATATTAAACATCAGGGCCAGTACTAAGATTTCTAGCAGGAACAATAACGGCGGGCTATTTTGGAATATGAGTTGTTTCGTAGCCCACATTATCAATAAGACTCCGAACCATGTAGTAACCAAAAAAACCAACGATTGCCAGGGACTCTTCGAGAAAAGATCAGACTCTATAAATTGATCAAACAACCTATCTTTTGATAGGTTAGCCTTATTAAATAGATCAGCAAAAACCCACCCAACAATTGCCGCCACAATAATTACCAAGAATTCCACGCCATCAATGCCCTAAGCTTTTGAAAAAGTTTTCTGAATTATGCCAAGATATAGAGCAGTATACATTTGTTATTAACAATTCAGCATTTACTCAGAAACTAAACAGGAGTGGCTTAGAGCGTAGTAACGAGCACCGTTATTATTAAACCAATCAAGTTCTTATGGATTTATTAAATTATCAATACCTAAATATCGACCTTAATCAAAGAGTCGCGACAGTGACAATCCACCGTCCTGAGAAACGTAACGCACTCTCACCAGAGGTTCTAACTGAAATCACACAAGCATTTCAATCAATTCCTCTAAATACCGAAATACACGTAATAGTCTTAACCGGAGGGGAGCAGTATTTTTCAGCAGGTTTTGACTTAAATGAAATACGAAAACTCGAAAAAATTAATAACGAATCCTATACCGCATTGTTTCACGAAACTTACCGCTCCATATTATTTTGTCCGCTCCCGGTAATTTGTGCAGTTGGAGGCGCAGCTATTGCAGGGGGCTTCGATCTAACTATGATGTGCGACTTTCGCTATGCCTCCGATAGAGCTAAATTTGGACAGCGTGAAATAGCGCTGTCTCTGACTCCCATATTAGACCCTCTATGGCGCATTATCGGTCTAGGTAGGGCGAAAGAGTTAACGTTAACTGGCCGTATTTATGATGCCTCGGAAGCAAAGCTCATAGGTTACGTTAATAATATTTATCCTAATGGTGAGCTTTTAAAGAACGTCCTCAAAATCGCATCTGACATGTCACAGTTCGACAGACAAACCTTGGTTGAAACAAAACAACTCTCGCATCAAATTTTAAATCAAGATCTCGATAGTAGTATGCGTATACAAGAATGGTTATTTCGAACGTACATAGGATCAGATGAAAATCATCACAGAATAGATAGCCTCTTAGAAACACTAAAAAAAAATAAAAGTTAATTCACTCAAGTCATTCGGATATGTCACTTAACGATCAAGATAACGCTCGGTCGCCACTCTCTACGATCCTTATACTGTGTGTAATTTGCGTAACGGGGGGCTTGGTGTATCTCAACGCCGCTAGTGACCCAAATAAAATCGAGCCCCGGCCAATATCTTCAAGAGGTCCACTGACTAATGAAGAGACCTCGACAATATCTATTTTTGAAAAATCAAAAAAATCAGTAGTGTTTATCAGCACGAAACAACGGGTAAGAGACTTTTGGACACGAAATACCTTCTCCGTACCCAGCGGCACTGGATCTGGTTTAATCTGGGATGCTCACGGTCACTTAATAACGAACTTTCATGTAATCAAAGGCAGTAGTGAAGCAACTGTCAGACTCGAAGACGGAAGAGATTATAAGGCCTCACTGGTTGGAGTTAGTCCCTCGCATGATCTTGCAGTCCTAAAAATAACAGTTCTCAATCAGGCGCCTCCGCCTATTCCAATCGGGGAAAGCGAAGACTTAAAAGTAGGGCAAAAAGTATATGCGATTGGTAATCCGTTCGGTTTAGACTGGACACTGACTACCGGTATTGTGTCTGCGCTAAATCGCAGTTTAAGTACTGACGGCGGACAGAACATAGAACATTTAATTCAGACAGATGCAGCGATTAATCCAGGAAATTCCGGCGGCCCCCTTCTTGATTCTGCTGGACGATTAATTGGTATTAATACCGCGATATTCAGTCCCTCCGGTGCCTCAGCAGGAATTGGATTTGCGGTGCCAGTGGATACCATTAATCGAGTGGTACCTCAATTAATACAATATAAAAAATATACTCCCCCAAGTATTGGTATTCATTTCGATCCAGGTCTCAACAGACGTATTACGCGCACGATGGGTATTAATGGAGTTGCGATTCTTCGCATTTCTCCGGGCTCGCCTGCCGCAAAAGCCGGACTTGAAGCAGCAAGACTTAGGTCTGACGGCGTCATTGTACCCGGCGACATCATTACTAAAATCAATGGAAACTCAGTGGAATCCGTCAGCAATTATCAAGGGATCATGGATAATTTTAAGAATGGGGATGAAATTACAATCTCTGTTCATCGACATGGCGAAATTCTAGATTTTATAGTTGAGGTTAATGGTAAATAAAATACGCCTAAAAGGTCTTCGATAAACTTTCAATTGCAACACTCACCGGAATAGCATTGGGTAGATCCATCAAAATCTGAGGTGATAAGCAAACTAAGAAGCCTCTCGCTCCTCCGTTGACATAAATTTCAGATAAATCAAAGATAGATTTTTCAATGTAAATCGGCATCACCTTCCGCGTGCCAAAAGGAGAAGTACCACCCACGACATACCCAGAATGTTTATTCGCGACTTTGGGGTCGCAGGGTCTAACGCTTTTCACGCCAACGATCCTTGCAAGCCCTTTTGTGGACACTTTCTTATCGCCGTGCATGAGAACAACTAGTGGTTTGTCATCCTCAGTCTGCATAATGAGGGTCTTAACAACCACGTGCTCCGATATGCCCAATTCACGAGAAGATACAGCTGTCCCACCACGATCTTCATAGGTGTATAAATGCTCCGTATATTTAACGCCCTGACTTTTCAAAAATCGGATAGCAGCGGTCACGGGATATTTCATTTGACCTATACCTCAATAAGAGCCGTCGCCAAATTACGTAACATCCCAGCTGTAGCGCCCCATATTTCATAGCCTTGGTAAGGAAGACGATAATAATAGCGTAGCTCTAACCCACTAAAATTAGATGACATCTCGTAATTCTCTAGGCCTAAAACTAACTCCATGGGTACTTCAAATATCGACTCTACTTCATAAGGATCTATGGTGCAGTCAAAGGGAGACTCTATCCAACCGACTATGGGAGTGACCCTAAACCCTGTTCGAATATCATATTCGGGAAGCTTGCCTATCAATGAAGATTCATCCAGCCTCAACCCAATTTCCTCCTCTGTCTCCCTAAGTGCTGTAAATTGTCTACCATTATCTTCTTCCGAGACGCGTCCTCCAGGAAAACTAACTTGCCCCGCATGATGTTTTAAGTGCGTGGTCCGCTTTGTCAACAAGATGGATAGGCTACCGTGGCGGTGAACAATCGGAATCAATACTGCTGCGGGGATAGGGCTTTCATCCGCTGGATACTGAAAGGATGCCTCATCACTTAAATCGCTAATAGGCTTAAATAGTGCTAATTTTTCCGTAATAGCGGAACGAGTAAGCAATGAAAAAGCTTCCTATGTAGTGTGAATTAAATTTGAACCTCAATAGTATTACACAATCCTAATCAGAAACTTAAAACCAGATTTCAATCAAGATATATATAAATACTGAATCTATGCATACCCAAAATTATCTAAAAATAGCATTTGCCACGGGTCTGATCATTATTAGTTGTCAGCAAAACAGTAATGCTGGTTGCTCGTCAGAAATTCGTATACTAGGAGACGATTTAATTGGAAAGACATTCACCTCTCATGAAAATCACCTTCTATCAGAGCGAATTCTTCGCGCTAAACAGTTTTGTTTTAGAGGTGAAGAGGAAAAATCCATAGATGCGATTAATGCGGCTCGAGAACTTGCAGGACTCAAGCCAACAAACGGATCATTCGATTGGGAGAATATCCCGATTGAAGATTTAAGTCAGCAGCCCACAAACTAGTTACAAGTTTATCGATTTGTAATTGCGTCAACAGAGCAAAGTGCTGACATATTCACCAGTCTCCTAACGGTTGCAGTTGGAGTCAGAACATGGACTACTCTTTCGGGACCAAGCAGTATTGGACCGACCGTGATCCCCTCTCCAGCGGTAACCTTCATTAAGTTAAAAGCAATATTTGCCGCATCGAGATTCGGCATTACCAACAAATTAGCCTCACCCGAGATCTGAGCGTTAGGAAAAATCCGCTGACGGATTTTTTCGTCCAAAGCGGCATCGCCGTGCATCTCACCCTCCACTTTCAGCGTGGAATCTCGCTTAATAATTATTTCTCTAGCTAATGACATTTTTTGCGCTGAAGCATCTTTTGATGTACCGAAATTAGAATGTGACAATAAAGCGATATTGGGCTCTACACCAAAACGTCTGACCTCCTCAGCAGCCAGTAGCGTAATATCTGCGATCTCCTCCGCATTAGGGTTAATATTCACGTAAGTGTCACACACAAAAATAGTTCTTCCTGGAAGAATCAAAACATTCATCGTGGCATAGCGGCTCACACTTTTACGTAAACCAATTACTTCATTAATGTAACGAAGGTGTATGTCAAAATTTGCAATGGTGCCGCAGAGCATTGCATCAGCGTCGTTGTTCTTGACCATCAGGGCACCGATCAGCGTGGTTCTGCGCGAAGCCTCCCGAGTAGCATATTCTTCAGAAATACCTTTGCGCTGCATAATTTGATAATACTGTTTCCAATAACCCTCAATCCTAGGATCAGCATTTGGGTCCAGTAACTCAAAGTCACGATGAGCTTTAATTCTTAGTCCTGCCTTTTCTATTCTATCCGCTAGAACATGCGGTCTCGCAATCAGTATCGGTCTTGCAAGACCTTCATCAACAACAATCTGAACCGCGCGCAACACCCTCTCATCCTCACCCTCGCAGTAAACTACCCGTTGTGGATTTTGCTTTGCCGCCAAAAATACCGGCTTCATGATGATTCCAGAATGATAAACAAACTGTGTTAGTCGATCTCTATATGCGTCAAAATCGAGTATCGGCCTCGTGGATACGCCACTTTTCATTGCCGCCTCGGCAACAGCAGGAGCAATACGCACTATCAACCTCGGATCAAATGGTTTTGGAATAAAGTAAGTCGGACCAAACTTCATTTCCAGATTCTCATAAGCCATGGCTACAACATCTGATTGCTCCTCTCTGGCAAGCTCGGCAATCGCCTTAACGGCAGCCAGCTTCATTTCATCATTAATTTCAGTAGCGCCAGCATCAAGTGCTCCACGAAATATAAATGGGAAACACAAGACATTATTAACCTGGTTTGGATAATCAGAGCGACCTGTCGCCATTATCGCGTCAGGCCTAGCCTGTCGCACAATCTCTGGATGAATCTCTGGATCAGGATTTGCCAACGCGAGAATCACTGGATTTTTACTCATACACTTAATCGCGTCTTCACTTAACACGTTAGCGGCAGACAAACCAAGGAAAACATCTGCATCAGCCATTAAATCAGTCAAACTTCTGTCCTTGGTATTCTGAGCAAATTGAGCCTTAATTTCATCCATCTCAATTTCTCGTCCCTGGTATACGACGCCATGTATGTCGGCGACGTAAATATTACTGTTTGGTAAGCCAACTTCGACCAGGAGTTTCAGGCAAGCAAGCGCTGCCGCGCCCGCGCCCGAACAAACGACTTTGACCTCTTTTATGTCCTTACCAACGACCTCTAAAGCATTTAAAAAAGCGGCGGCAACAATTATTGCAGTTCCATGCTGATCATCATGGAATACGGGGATATTAACTTTCCCTCTAAGCTCCTGCTCAATTCGGAAACATTCCGGTGCTTTAATATCCTCTAAATTAATACCGCCAAATGTCGGCTCTAATGAGGCAATAATTTTAATTAACTGTTCCTCATCATCCTCGTTAATTTCTAAGTCAAATACATCAATACCCGCGAATTTTTTAAAAAGAACAGCCTTGCCCTCCATAACCGGCTTTGCTGCGAGCGGACCAATCGCACCAAGTCCAAGTACCGCACTACCATTTGTAACTACACCAATCAAATTCGCCCGTCCCGTATAGATATCAACATTGGTAGAATCGCTCACTATTTCTTCACAAGCAGCAGCGACCCCCGGCGAATAAGCTAACGCGAGATCTCGTTGATTTGTTAATCCCTTTGTCGCGTTGATAGAGAGCTTTCCAGGAGTTGGGTACCTGTGATAGCGAAGTGCCGAGCGGCGAAGTTGTTCATCCATTAATTATTCTTTCCTTAAAATTGAAAATTTTTTTGATTCAGACGATAACGTGATATCTACAGCACTTTTATCATCTTAATGTGGGGAAGAGTGATGTGATCAAATTCGACACCAAATTCACTAAAGCCTAATTTTCCATAAAAATCTTTAGCCGATACTCGGGCATTAAGCTGAATTTGATGAGCACCTAATTTAAGACACCAGGACTCCACTTTTTCGTACAGTAAACGACCAATACCGGTCCCCCTATAGTTCGGCTTAACGACCATTTGTCGCAATTGATATCGCTCATTTCGTTTCTCAACCAATAACACTAAACATGCGCATAACTGCTCATGAGTATTAAACATACCAAAATGGTGTTGTGATTCCTCAGTCTCAAGGTCGCGCTCAGTCAAGGATAAACCGATCGGTATCCTAAGCTCTTGCTCTCGTAATTTGAGCATCTCCCGATATAGAGCGCTTCCAAACTTTACCTCTAAGAATCGCGTAGCTAATCTCCAATAGTCACAGTAACTACTTCTTTTTTTTCTTTGCCCGATTATTTTCAGAGGACTTAACTGTATCTGCAGATGCCTGCATAGCTTCTAACGCCGCCTTTTGCATTTCTAAAGTCTTTATCGTCATTTCTAACATACCGGCATTCGTTTTCAACCAATTCTCGACAACACGCAGTTCCGCAATCTTTTTTTCGATTTCATCTGGATCTATCGTCGGTTGGCCCAATCCAGGCATAGGTATTCCGAGCGGGTTCAATAATTTCTGGAATTGTTCACTCCAGTCTTTAGCTCCAAAATCATCACTCATCTATCTTCTATCCACTAAAAAGTAAAATTACCTACATTGTAGGGCCTAGAACCCACGGAGCAAATTCGTCCTCACCATATCCCCATTGCTCACTTTTAGATTGATCTCCAGATGCCACTTCGAGTATGCGATCAAAAATCTCTTGACCCACCTGCTCGATTGACGCGGTGCCATCAACAATGGAGCCGCAGTTGATATCCATATCGTCCTCTTGCTTATTAAATAGAGCAGTGTTCGTTGACAACTTAATACTTGGAGAAGGTTTACAGCCATATGCCGACCCTCTTCCTGTTGTAAAGCACGCAATATTTGCACCGCCGGCAACATGACCTGTCACAGAAACTGGATCGTAACCAGGAGTATCCATAAACACAAAACCCTTAGCGGTTACTTGCTCTGCATATTGATACACATCCACCATGCTTTGGGTGCCACCTTTCGCGACCGCGCCGAGTGATTTTTCTAAAATAGTTGTTAGCCCACCAGCCTTATTTCCGGGTGATGGGTTATTATTCATCTCGCCACCGAGCTTGGTGGTGTAATCCTCCCACCATTTAATTCGCTCAACCAATTTTTCTCCAACTTCCTTCGATGCAGCCCTTCGCGTCAATAAATGCTCCGCACCATAAATCTCAGGCGTTTCACTCAAGATTGCAGTACCACCATTCTGAACTAATAGATCTGCCGCTGCGCCAAGTGCAGGGTTAGCGGAAATACCAGAATACCCGTCCGAGCCACCACACTCGAGCCCAAGTATCAGATGACTAGCTGATGCTGGTTTCCGCTCAATTTTATTCGCATCTGGCAGCATTTCCTTAATCATATCGATACCCTGCTGAACAGTTTTTCGCGTTCCTCCCACCTCCTGAATAGTAAAAGCTTTAAGTCGATCGCTGCGGGTCAATCCTTGAGCCGCCAATAAATTGTTAATCTGATTTGCCTCACATCCCAAACCAATAAGCAATGTTGAATAAAAGTTTGGATGAATCGCATACCCACCGAGCGTACGTCTTAGATATTCAATAGGCTCACCCTCGGCCCCCATGCCGCAACCGGTTCGATGATGTATTGGTACGATACCGTCGATATTTGGGTAATCAGATAGAAACTCATCACTAAAAAATTTTGCTATCAAACGACATACGTGTGCTGAACAATTCACACTAGAAACAACACCCAAATAATTACGAGTTGCTACCCTGCCATCTGAGCGCTCAATACCCATAAAAGTCGCAGGATTAGGATTTAATTCGGTAGGTACAAAATCTTCACAAAAAGCATAGTCCCGCTCAAAATCACCCATTGCCAAATTGTGCACATGGACATGATCGCCCGGAGCTATAGGTTGAACCACGAACCCAATAATCTGGTTATATCGCCTAACAGAATCGCCAACGTGGAGCGCTCTCGTTGCGACCTTATGGCCAGCAGGTATGACGCCTGTAGTCCGTATTTTTTCTTTCAAAACTTCTGTGCCTTGCGGCAACTCTGTTCTGGCGATCACAACATCATCCGCAGCATTAAGTCTTATTGTTAGGTCCGCTGTTTGAAGCATAAAGCCACTCCTCGATATTTAGTTAAGTTCTTATGCAGAGCCAAAGGACTCCAAATATGGCAGCACAAACACGTCTTCTATCCGTAGTATACACCCGAGTAACTCAATGCAAGCATTCATAAGTTGAGTTGATGGGCGATTGATAGAAGGGCAGATCTTTCACAATTCTATGGCAAAATGAAGATATCTTAAGAATTAAATGGAACGTCCTATGCCCTCTAACCGACTTGATGGAAAAACGATATTTGTTACCGCTAGCGCCCAGGGTATCGGCCGAGCCTCAGCAATAGCTTTTGCTGAAGCAGGCGCAACAGTGATTGCAACAGATATCAATGAGAAGAAACTTGAAGAACTAGAAAATATTAGCGGCGTGAAAACAAGGACACTGGATGTCTTAGACCAACACGCCATTCGCGCTATCGCAAATGAATTTAAAGACGTGGAGGTAATTCTCAACTGTGCCGGGTATGTGCATCACGGTACCATTTTAGAATGTAGCGAAAAGGATTGGTCTTTCGCCTTCGATATGAATGTAAAAAGTATGTTCATGATCAATCAATCCTTTCTGCCACAGCTCTTAGCTAGAAAAAATGGCAGTATTATAAATATCGCTTCAGTGGCAAGTTCAATCAAAGGCTTCGTTAATCGATTTGCTTATGGGGCCACAAAAGCTGCCGTCATCGGACTAACTAAGTCAATAGCAGCCGATTATGTAGCAGCGGGAATCAGAGTAAATGCAATCTGTCCTGGCACTATTGATACCCCCAGTCTTTCGGAACGGATGGCAGCAACAGGAGATATCGAGATCGCTCGAAAGAATTTTGTAAACCGTCAACCGATGAAACGTCTCGGAACGCCGGAGGAAATTGCTAATATAGCGGTTTATCTTGCTTCAGATGAATCTAAATTTATGACAGGACAAACAATAACGATTGACGGCGGCATCACTATTTAAATTTAAAATAAAAGGAAAATCCAAATGAAACTCGTACGGTATGGAGACTTTGGCTCAGAGAAGCCTGGCGTAATAGATACAGATGGACGGATTCGAGATTTATCTAATGTCATTCCGGATATTGATGGAGCATTTCTGGGCCGCGGGGGACTCGATGAACTAAAAAATTTGGATCTAGATACCTTGCCCGAGGTGTCGGGTAGCTCACGCTTTGGTATACCCATTAACGGAACACCTAAACTCATTTGCATTGGACTCAATTATTCTGATCACGCCAAAGAATCAAATATGCCTATTCCGACCGAACCCGTCGTTTTTATGAAAGCTATTAGCGCACTCAATGGGCCCAATGATGACGTCATTCTTCCAAATAAGTCTGTTAAAGGAGATTGGGAAGTTGAATTAGCTGTCGTAATTAGTAAAACAGCAAGGAATGTCGAAGAGTCAGATGCACTATCGTACGTAGCTGGGTATACCATTTGTAACGATGTGTCTGAACGTGAGTGGCAACTGGAGCACGGGAGTCAATGGTCAAAGGGAAAGAGTTTCGACACCTTTGCACCGGTCGGTCCATGGTTAGTTACAAAAGATGAAATTCCTGATCCCCATAACTTGGCGATGTGGTTAGATCTCAACGGTAAAAGAATGCAAACCGGCAACACTAGCACCATGATATTTGGTATTGAAAAATTAATTTCTTACCTTTCTTACTTTGTAACCTTGCAGCCTGGAGATGTTATTTCTACAGGCACTCCACCAGGGGTAGGTATGGGGGTTAAACCTGATCCAGTTTTCCTCAAAATCGGGGACGAGATGCGGCTTGGTATCGATGGCTTGGGCGAGCAAAAACAAAGTGTTATCGCAAACCAATGAGGCCCTGTAACCGAATGAACTAGAGGTCACATGCCATTGTTATGTCGCGCTGCCTCCAGGTGCATGTTCGAATTAAAACGCTTAGGCTCTCGATTGCTTCAACCAATTATTAATAAATAGCGATAATCTGAAACGTAATCATGCACGATGAATCAAAAAATTAACGATACGCATAAACTCTGTACAGCACCTATGCTTGACTGGTCAGATAAGCATTGTCGTTTTTTATTTAGATTATTTGCACCTCGAGCGATGCTCTACACCGAGATGGTCACTACTGGGGCAATTATTTTTGGTGATCGTAAACGACATTTAGACTTTTCTTGTGAAGAACATCCGCTCGCGCTTCAATTAGGTGGTAGCTCGATAGCAGAACTGCGACAATGCGCGACACTAGCCGCACAATGGGGTTACGACGAAATCAACCTGAATTGCGGTTGTCCATCTGAACGAGTTCAAAAGGGGAACTTCGGCGCGTCTCTTATGTTAGAGCCTAAACTAGTCGCCGACTGCGTCGATGCGATGCGAAACGCTACAAACATTCCGGTAACAGTTAAACATCGGTTGGGGGTTGATGAGTCAGATAGCTACGATTTTGTATCTCGATTTGTTGGGACGATCCGTGATGCAGGATGCAAAACTTTTATAGTTCATGCCCGCATAGCAGTTTTAAAGGGATTATCGCCAAAAAAAAATCGTGAAGTACCACCTCTAAACTACGAATTTGTTTACAGATTGAAAAATGAATATCCAGACTGCACATTCGTACTGAATGGTGGGCTGGATGAACATGCCAAGTACAATGAAATTCTGCAAAAAGTCAACGGCGTAATGATCGGTCGTTCCATCTATCAATCACCTGAGTTCCTCGGAGAATTAAGTCAATTAATTCATAACTCCGTCCCACAAAACTTAGAAAGTGTGATTGCAGAGATACATCGTTACGCTGTAAATCAAGTCAACAGGAAAGTTCCTCTTAAGGCAATCACGAGACACCTTTTAGGCCTCTTTCATGGACAAAAGGGGGCTAGAACATGGAGGCGACAATTATCCAACCCTGATCTATTAAAACGCAATAATCCGGATTTAATCATGCATACATACCAAGAACTTTTCTGCTCCTTACATGCCTAGACGGTCATCTTAAAAAATCAAGGCCACCTCATTACCTCTATCGGCCCGGTTAGCCTCACAAGAGTTTCTTAATTTGATAAATACCAACACTGCTCGGTGCTAGCTCCAATGCTGCGGCCGTGTCAATTGAAAGACGGATAAACCACTCAACGCAGTAAACCAACGGGTTAGTTCAGGATTGACTGCCTGGGAAAAACCCAAATCTTTCTTGCGTTCCTCGATACGAAACATCAATGCCACGATTGGAAACATAGAAAATTCGACCGAGGTTAATGCGTCATTCCCGATATTGTGCGAAAAATAATCGTCAAAACGCTTAAACTCAGCCAATACTCCTGCTAGTGCGTTAGAGATTTTTGCTTCATCCCACTTCTCTTTTGGTGTAAAGAATGTAGCCATCAGTAGGCGCATACCTGTAGGCCAAAGATAACAATCAATTTCATTGATTAATCTCCTGCTAAGTGTGCGGGATTGGATATCCTTAGGGAATAAGTGGGCGCCGAAGTCAGGATATTTTTCCTCTAAATACTCAAGAATAACCCCAGATTCATAAATAGAAAAATCTCCGTCGACGAGAACAGGTACCTTACCGCGAGGATTAAGTGCAAGATATGAATCGGATTTTAAATCTCCTTTTTCTAGCGAAAGCTCAATTCTTTTATATTTTAGCGCCTTGTGCTCTAATGCTAACCAGACTCTCCAAGTAAAGGGAGATCCTGATAAATAATAAAAATCAATCATAGTTTTCCTTATAAATTTATTTATTTTGTACTCATGTTACCAAATCAATCTGCTGTCAAATGGCCTAATGTTCCTGATGTATACAATTGGTTACTGCTTGATGAACGCGGAGATTGGCGGATTAAAAAAGAGAAAATATCTCATAAAGGTTTAATAGACTTTATAAATGCTCACTATACAGTGGACGATGAAGGAAGATGGTTTTTCCAGAATGG
Source organism: uncultured Burkholderiales Genera incertae sedis bacterium (assembly GCA_905478365.1). Taxonomy (GTDB): domain Bacteria; phylum Pseudomonadota; class Gammaproteobacteria; order Burkholderiales; family Eutrophovitaceae; genus Eutrophovita. Next base: position 1,356 of record CAJQIK010000057.1, on the reverse strand, counting down.
TCCGCAAAGAGTTTTTGTTAAACTTGCATGCACTCCATACGTTCTAAACGTTGTTTCATGCGATTCTTTAACTTATTTTAAGACCCAGACTAACGAGATTGTTGAGCCAATCGATAAATTTTGGATAGATGACAAAGACCGTCTTCTCGTGTCATGGGAAAGTAATGTCGGATTAGTGTCTGATCGTGACCTTCCGTTACTAGCTGAAAAGTTAGCTCACGAGAATAAACCTTTCGATAAAGTGAATTCTGTTGAATTCGATTTAATCAAGCAGCAAACTTCATCAAGGAGTAAAACGCCTCTTACTTTAACGATTAATCAGAAAACTCATGACATCCTATTTATCAATGCTATAGAGGTTAGTCAATTATTTGGCTTTGACTCACACCCTGAACCGCCCCTGGGCGACCCAGATTGCTGAAGTATGGAGCTAAACTAATTGGACAGACAATTATAGAGCAGCCTCTTCCACGATCACCATTAAGAGATCGTCAATTTGTTGCAGTACCTCTCTAGTCTCTTTATTGGTAACTCCTCTCGCAATACGCTTGAAAGCAACAAAGGTTGTTTCTGGTTGGCCATATAAGGTATAAACCGAGATTGCGTAAGGACAAAAAGCCAACAGATCCGGCGAGAATTTAGCCATACGTCTAGAATACAACGCGCTGCAAAATTCCAGCACTACCGCATCCCCGTAAATCACCTGACTCTCGCCTAAATCCTTACCGGTACGGGCTAACATCCCACCCACATCCGAAGTATGGTCTACTACAAGCCCTTGGCTCTCAACAGCAAATATAACCCGTTCTTTAACATCTTCAAATGTACTCTTAATGGTAACAACCTCAACCAATTTTTTTAAATCACTGGCGTGGAGTCCATTTGGAGAAAACGTCAGAGAGCAGGAAATTATGAAAAATACGTAGAGTTTTAGTCGCATTGCCAAAGTTGCTCAGATTTGATGATTGTTAGCGTAGCGCAAATGAATCAACAACTCAATGAACCATTAAGAATTCACAGAGGACTATGAATAAATTATCAGTAAAAAATAAACTCGCAGATCAGCGGCCAAATTAAATAATTAAACCCCAATCTGCGAGCATCTAGGACTAACCAGGTCGGTTACCAGCAACCGGAAATGGCCAAGCTGCGGGCGCAGCCAAAGGGCGAGGTGCTGCTGCAGCACGTCTAACTGGTTTCTTAGCTGGCGCTTTTTTAGCTGCTGGCTTTTTCTTAGCTGGCGCTTTTTTAGCTGCTGGCTTTTTCTTAGCTGGCGCTTTTTTAGCTGCTGGCTTTTTCTTAGCTGGCGCTTTTTTAGCTGCTGGCTTTTTCTTAGCTGGCGCTTTTTTAGCTGCT
>CAJQIK010000056.1 GCA_905478365.1 uncultured Burkholderiales Genera incertae sedis bacterium | reverse complement strand
AAACCAACCCTCGATTTGGAAGGACTGGGGAGACATTAATACGATTATTTTCAGCCCGAAGTTGATAATAATCCGTCTTTATTATCTGCAAATAAAATAGCCGACCAAGCAAAAGTACAGACAAAATCAGCATAGAGAGGATCGCCCCTCTTATTCGAAAATGAAAGGCTCCTAATTGTGTTGAAGACTGTCTATATCGCGACATTCGTACATTTAAACTCTTTTGTTATGCAGCATGGTGCATGACGATCAACTTACTATCTGTCGACACGTGAATAATTCTTCTCAAGAATGAATTCGACTAAAGACCAGGTCATCCCCCAAGCAGCTACTGCAACCAATCGGCCCATATCCATTGAGGCACCGAAGTATAGAGAAACTAAACCCTGTGAGATGACTTCAAGCGCTAGAACTGTCAGGACAACAAATACAGTTCTATTCAAACGAGCACTCATTCGAAATCGACTACTGAACTGCACAGCTAATGCGACCAGACACAAATATTTTAAGGCATGGATACCAACTATTTGGCCCCCTAAAAAATCTACGACCATGCCCAACACAAACACCGTACTCAGTCTCGGCCCATGATCCCCACCCAACATCGCCCAGTATAAAATAATAAGTGCTAAACAATCCGGGGCGGTTGAGCTAGAAAGTCCCGGCAATCCAAAACTAGAAATAATCAGACCGATAACAATCGAAACGGTCATTTTTGTATTTGAAATCCGTTGTATCAACACAGACATATAAGTAAACCTTAACTAACGCTTAGTCTAATTTATCCAACGAAAACAAATCATCACCGGTCAATCCAGTGAGCGCAATAAAGCTATTATTTGCATTTGGATCCTCCAAAGACTGCACTAATATTCTAGAAAAATTGGAGGTCAAGTCCGTACTTACTGAACTCACTTTACCAACTGGAATACCATAAGGATATCGACCACCCAGCCCGGAGGTGACCAAAATGTCATCAACCTTAATATCGACCTCCTCGGGGACAAACTTCAACTCTAGCGAATTATATTTTCCTCGTCCAAAAACTACAGCCCGAAAGCCCGTTCTGAGTACTTGAACATACACGCTCGCTCGTTGATCAGAGACCACTCTTACGACAGCTTGATCCTCTTCGACACTAATAACTTGACCAATAAGCCCTTTGGTCCCGACAACATAATCACCAGATTTTATCGATGCATTTTTTTTATATTTAACCCTGAGCCATTGATCATAAGGAGAGTCTGATGCCGCAATCACCGTTACCGCCTGCATCCCGGTGGCGCTCTGCTCTCGCAACTCGAGGAGGGATTCAAGCTCTTCAAGACGCTTTTCAGTTGCGGCTAACTTTTGCAGTTGCACATCACTATATGTTTGTGCAGTTTTAAGTTTTTGATTTTCTCTAACCAGTTCCACCTTAGAGGAAAAATAAATACTGAAATCGTCCAACCAAGCTTTAAATGGTCGAAAGGAGCCATTAACTGCAACGTCAAAACTCGAAAGCTTATCTTTAATAGGCGTGAAAGTACGTTGGTTTAAATCAAGAAAAACAAAACATAAAGCGATGGTTAAGTACACCAAAAACTTTACATAAAAATGAAACCTATTTCCTTTGATTGTATTGGACGCTAATGGCATGTCCTGGCACAGAAATTAAACTATCTAGTTAAGTCCAGTGGAAAAAACTTTAGAAATCGACAATACCTTATTCATTAGCAAAAACACCCGTAAACGGATCATCAAGTTTTTCGAGTGCCATCCCGGAACCTCGAACCACACAAGTTAACGGATTATCACTAACCACAACTGGCAAGCCTGTCTCCTCCATCAATAGACGATCGAGATCTCTCAATAGAGCGCCACCCCCGGTCAAAACCATCCCTCGCTCCGCAATGTCTCCGCCTAATTCTGGGGGCGTTTGCTCCAGCGCATTTTTCACTGCTGACACAATACTGTTTAGAGGGTCCGACAAAGATTCTAAAATTTCTGTACTGGTAATTTTAAAGCTACGCGGAATCCCTTCTGCGAGATTTCTGCCCTTAACTTCTTTCTCACGAATCTCTCCTCCGGGGTATGCAAGACCAATATCTTTTTTCAATTCCTCTGCCGTAGCTTCGCCGATCAGCATTCCGTAATTACGACGTACATAATTGATTATTGACTCGTCAAACTTATCACCACCTGTTCTAACGGAGCCTGAATAAACCACCCCTCCAAGCGAGATAACACCAACCTCCGTGGTGCCGCCACCAACGTCCACGACCATGGAGCCCGTGGCCTCCTCAACCTGAAGACCAGCCCCGATTGCAGCAGCCATAGGCTCCTCAATCAACTCTACCTTACGAGCGCCAGCACCATAGGCAGACTCTCTTATCGCACGTCGCTCAACCTGGGTAGATCCGCAAGGGACACAAATGACGATTCTCGGACTCGGTGCAAAAAATCTTGTGTCGTGTACCTTTTTTATAAAATGCCGGAGCATTTGCTCGGTGACAGTAAAGTCAGCAATCACACCGTCTTTCATTGGTCGAATCGCATTGATGTTGCCAGGTGTTCTCCCAAGCATTAACTTAGCCTCATTACCGACAGCTCTGATGGTTTTCGTTCCCCCTCCAATCGATTCATGACGTATCGCAACAACCGAGGGCTCATCTAAGACGATACCCTTCCCGCTTACAAAAATAAGCGTGTTTGCCGTTCCTAAATCAATGGCTATATCATTTGAGAAAAAACGCGTAAATAGTCCGAACATGATGTGCTCCTACGAGTAGGCAGGGGTAGAGTAATAGATCAATGATGTATGATAACCTAATGCTTTATTTAAGGCGAAAAACTTTCAAATAACCACAATGTCAGCTTTAAAAGTCTTCGCTCCCCTGACCCCAGAGGAAATAGACTTGCATGGCCGTGAAAATCAAATGGTTTAAATCAAATAAGATCCAAATATGTCACTATCCAAACAAGACGTCAAAAAGGCTGCTGATCTCGCACGAATTGAGGTTACAGATCAAGAAGCTGGAGATGCGTTAGGTCCCCTTGAAAAAGTGTTCGTCCTCATTGAAGAGATGCAACAACTTGATACTGAAAATGTTGAGCCCATGGCCCACGCTCAAGACATCTCCACTCGACTTCGTGACGACATCGTGACTGAAAAAGACCAACGAGAAACACTTCAAGCCTCAGCTCCAGCCGTTGAAAAAGGCCTTTTCCTCGTTCCTAAAGTCATAGATTAATAATGTTTGGTAAAACTGTTAAAGAGCTGGGTGATGCTCTTCGCCGCAAAGAGTTCTCAAGTACGGAGCTGACGACTGCATATCTTGAGCACAGCAAGGCTCTCAATAAAGAAGTCAATGCATTCATTACCTTTGACGAGGAGCAAACTCTCGCCCAAGCCAAATTAGCGGATGAAATACTCTCAACCGATAACGCGACTGCGCTGACAGGTATTCCGATTGCCCACAAAGATATTTGGTGCGCTAAAGACTGGATCACTACTTGTGGATCAAGGATGTTAGAGAACTTTCGGTCTCCGTATGACGCGCATATCATTAAACGCTTCAAGGAATGCGGAGCAGTCACGTTAGGAAAAACAAATATGGATGAGTTTGCGATGGGCTCATCGAACGAAACCTCCTGGTTTGGTAATGTTAAAAATCCGTGGGATCTCGGCCGAGTCCCTGGTGGAAGCTCAGGCGGATCAGCGGCAGCCGTAGCCGCTGATATGACACCGGCGTCCACGGGTACCGATACTGGTGGCTCAATTCGACAGCCTGCCGCATTATGTGGGATTTCTGGTCTTAAACCCACTTATGGGTTGGTATCCCGTTATGGAATGATCGCGTTCGCCTCCAGCCTTGATCAAGGAGGCCCAATGGCGAAATCTGCAGAGGACCTCGCTATTCTCCTAGAGGCCATGGTGAGTTTTGATGACAAAGATAGTACTAGCCTCGAAAAACCGACCGTGCATTATTCGAGCATGATTAACAAATCAGTAAAGGGATTGCGAATTGGTATTCCAAAAGAATATTTCAGTGATGAAATAGCGCCGGACATACAAAATGGAGTCCAAGACGCGCTAAAAGAATACGAAAAACTAGGCGCCAGGCTTGTCGATATTAATCTGCCAACCAGCCCTTTATCAGTCGCGGCATATTACGTGATTGCCCCGGCAGAGGCCTCTAGCAATTTATCGCGCTTTGACGGCGTTCGCTATGGTTATCGGGCCCCCAATTACAGTGACTTGAACGACATGTATGCTAAAACGCGTGCCCAAGGATTTGGAGCGGAAGTTAAAAGAAGAATACTAATTGGCACATACGTACTATCACACGGATACTACGATGCATATTATCTGAAAGCTCAGAAAGTAAGGCGTCTGATCTCCCAAGACTTCGCTCATGCTTTTAAAACATGTGACATGATCATGTCGCCAACTACGCCAAGTACCGCATTTAAGATCGGTGAAAAAGTGTCCGATCCAGTACAAATGTATCTATCGGACACATTCACAATCGCTGCTAATTTAGCCGGATTACCGGCCATGTCAATTCCGTGTGGCCTAGACCGAAATCAATTACCAATCGGCTTACAGCTTATAGGTAACTATTTCGACGAAGCTGGCATGATAGCGGCTGCGCATCAATACCAATGCGCTACCGACTGGCACCTCAAAAAACCACCTCTGCATAACGTGTGAAATTATGGAATGGGAAATTGTCATTGGAATTGAAACCCACGTACAACTGTCAACTGAGTCAAAGATCTTTTCTGGGGCATCTACTGATTTTGGAGCGATGCCTAACGCGCATGCTTGTGAAGTAGATCTTGCATTGCCTGGGGTTTTACCAGTTCTCAATAAAGATGCTGTGGAAAAAGCGATACGCTTTGGTGTCGCGACACAAGCTACCATCAATCAACGCTCAATTTTTGCAAGAAAAAACTATTTTTATCCTGATTTACCAAAAGGCTATCAAATTAGTCAAATGGAAATACCAGTCGTAGAAGGCGGCACTATTAAATTTCATGTCGCCGAGTCTGAAAAGACGGTTAATTTAACCCGCGCCCACCTAGAGGAAGATGCCGGGAAATCACTGCATGAGGACTTTATCGACATGAGCGGTATCGACTTAAATCGAGCCGGAACACCATTATTGGAAATTGTGTCTGAACCCGAAATGAGGTCCTCCGACGAGGCGGTGGAATACGCAAAAACACTTCACTCTCTCGTACGCTGGATAGGTATTTGTGATGGGAATATGCAAGAAGGAAACTTCCGGTGTGACGCAAATGTCTCCGTCCGAAGGAAAGGGGATAAAACCCTCGGAACCCGCCGGGAGATCAAGAATTTAAACTCATTCAAGTTCCTTCAGCAAGCTATTGAATATGAAGCACGTTGGCAAATAGAACAAATCGAAGATGGGCTAGCCATTGTTCAGGCTACAGTTCTTTTTGATCCTGATAGCGGCGAAACCAGATTAATGAGAACCAAAGAAGACGCTCATGACTATCGCTATTTCCCAGATCCAGACCTATTACCATTAGTCATTGACGATGATTGGCTAAAAACAACACGAGCCTCCCTTCCCGAACTCCCGAAATCAAAAGCCCGACGATATCAAGATGATTTAGAACTGAGCGGGCCCGATGTGGCGTCACTGGTCTCAAGTCTTGAGGCCGCTACATATTTTGAAGCTACGCTTAACCACTTTGATGTAAGCGGTATTAAGCCAGCAGCCAAATCAATTGCAAACTGGATGAATGGAGAGCTGACAGCCTCACTCAATCGTTCTCAAAAAGATTTCTCCCAATGCCCCATCTCTCCAGAGACTTTGTCAGTCTTGATAAAACGTGTACTTGACAACACATTGTCTACAAAATTAGCGCGTTTAGTTTTTGAGGAGCTTTGGAGCGGAGATTCAACTGTAGATGACATTATTTTGAAAAAGGGATTCAAGCAAATGTCAGACTCGGGAGAGATCGAATCTTTTGTCTCTCAAGTTATTGAGCAGCATCCGCAACAAGTTGCCGACTTTAAAGCGGGCAAAGAAAAAGCGCTCAACTCATTGGTAGGACAGGTGATGAAGCTGACTAAAGGCAAGGCAAACCCTACTCAAGTCAACGAAATTCTTAAAAGTAAATTAAGTTAACCTGCGCCGTATTCGGCGCGATATTGGCTAACCCGGCCGAGCTTGTCAGCCATTTCCGGTCGTTGTGATAAATAATCAACGAGATCATCCAAACAAAACAAGCTGATCACAGGCAACTTAAAGTCTCGTTCAATTTCTTGAATCGCAGATTCAGATCCTGTCCCACGTTCCTGACGATCTAGAGAAACGACGATACCGCAAGGTGTGGCGCCAGCGGATTCAATAACTTCAATCGATTCACGCACTGAAGTTCCTGCGGAAATAACGTCATCGACAATAAGCACGCGACCAGACACCGGAGCACCAATAGTTACCCCTCCCTCACCATGAGCTTTAGCCTCTTTACGATTAAATGCGAACGGAACGTTCCGATTAAAACTCGCTAATGCTATCGCTGTCGAAGCGGATAAGGTAATACCTTTATAAGCTGGGCCGTAGAGCATATCAAACTCGGTTTTCGCATTAAGAATCGCTTGAGCATAAAATCGACCTAACTTTGCGATAGCGTCACCATCTGTAAATAAACCTGTATTAAAAAAATAAGGAGACTGTCTACCCGCCTTAGTTATAAAGTCCCCGAAACGCAAAACGTTAGCGTGAAGAGTAAACTCAATAAAATCTATTTTTGAGAAAGTTTGTGATGTCATGTTAAGAATAATTTCGTTAAATTTAAATGGTATCCGTTCTGCTGTGAGAAAAGGGCTCGCCCCATGGATGAAAAGGTCCAACGCAGATATATTATGCCTACAAGAGCTTAAAGCTCAGGAAAAAGATATTGACGACGATACTAGAAATATATCTAGTTATCACAGCTATTTTCATTGCGCTCAACGACCCGGTTATAGCGGCGTTGGTATTTATTCTAAACGAGAACCTGATGACGTGATTGAAGGGCTTGGTATCGACGACATTGATGCTGAAGGCAGATATATTGAAGCGCGCTTTAATAACCTTTCCGTAATTTCCGTTTACGTTCCCTCAGGATCAAGCTCCGAGGAACGTCTAGCCATCAAATTTCGTTTCATGGAGCGATTCATAGAGCCATTACAACAGCTCATGGAGAGCGGAAGAGAGGTCGTAATTTGTGGAGACTGGAACACCGCACACAAAGAGATCGATCTTAAGAACTGGAAATCCAATAAAAAAAACTCAGGTTTTATGCCTGAAGAGAGAGAGTGGATCGATGGAATTCTTAATAATCTAAGATATGTAGACGTATTTAGAACATTGAACTCTCGTCCCGACCAATACACTTGGTGGTCAAATCGCGGTCAGGCCTGGTTGAATAATGTCGGTTGGCGTATTGACTACCAACTATGTACCCCTGGTATTGCACAAACAGCAAAACGTGAAAAAATTTATAAAAGGAAACGTTTTAGCGACCATGCCCCATTAATTATTGACTACGATTTTGATTTTTAAATTACACAATTAAATTCAAAGAAGCGTTTCCTCAAAATCATGACTGTTACAGACTTCTTAAAAATTTATACTCAGACAAATGTGTTGCGCATGCTGTTCTTGGGGTTTTCAGCTGGCTTGCCATTGCTTTTAGTTTTTGGAACCCTCTCCTTCTGGCTCAGAGAAGCCGGGCTCGAACTTTCAGCGATTGGTTTTTTTTCATGGATAGGTTTGGTCTACGCTTTTAAGTGGGCGTGGTCTCCACTCGTTGATCAACTGCCAATTCCTGTACTAACAGCAAGATTTGGTAAACGACGCTCGTGGCTACTCGTATCACAGATTGCGGTAGGTATTGGACTATTTGGCATAGCAACAAGTGATCCATCAAAAGGGATATCTGGTCTCATTGGATTCGCTTTGTTAACTGCATTCGCCTCGGCAACTCAAGATATTGCTCTAGATGCTTTTCGGATTGAATCCGGACTGATTGAAGATCAAGGCGCCATGGCAGCAACGTACCAAATGGGATACCGACTGGCCATGATTACTTCGTCCGCCGGCGCATTATTCTTAGCCTCATGGTTTGACTACACTGAGAACATATATGAGCCTGAGCCTTGGATGTATTCTTACATGTGTATGGCGTTACTCATGCTAGTCGGGATGGTTACAACTATCCTCTCGCCCGAGCCTTCTCCAAAGACCAGTCATAAAAATAGTGAATGGGATACTAGATCACGTCTTGAACGACTGGTCAGTTGGTTTAAAAATGCCGCTGTAATGCCATTTTTAGACTTTATTCGGCGCTACCGACTTCAAGCTATCGTATTACTTGCAATGATCAGCCTCTACCGTATCTCGGATATAGTCATGGGAGTCATGTCTAATCCATTTTATCTAGACATGGGTTTTTCCAAGCAAGAGATTGCCACGGTATCCAAAATATTTGGTGTCATCATGACAATTTTAGGGGCTCTAGTCGGGGGATCACTAATAAAATATCTTGGGGTTTTTAAGATTCTCTTTATTGGCGCTGCCTTAAGTAGTCTGACAAATCTTCTATTCGCTTGGCTCTCAGTGAATGAGCCATCAATTGGCGCACTTACCCTCACGGTTAGCGCCGATAATTTCAGCGCAGGAATAGCCAGCGCGGCGTTTATCGCTTATCTGTCTAGCCTAACTAATATTCAGTACTCCGCAACACAATATGCGCTATTCAGTTCGCTGATGTTCTTATTTCCAAAATCAATTGCGGGGTGGTCAGGTGTGTTTGTAGAAACATGGGGGTACGCATATTTCTTTTTAACAACAGCACTTATTGGGATACCTAGCCTAGCGCTTGTATGGTTGATACGGAAAGTATCGATAGAGGGCAAACCGCAAAATTAAACCAAAACGAGATTTACTGAAGCTAACCCTTGTTAAAACGGTAAATTGCTACGGCGCCCAAAAGATTAGGAAGCGTAGTAACCATTTGACCGTTCTCGCTGATTACAATCCGTTCACGAATACATACATCATGGTTCGAACAATATTTTTCGAAATCGTTAATCGTTAATACGTGAACATTTGGCGTGTCATACCATTGATGTGGCAGCTCTTTTGATATCGGTGTTTGTCCCAGAAAAATTTGTACGCGATGTCGCCACAATCCAAAGTTGGGGAAAGTTACAATGACCTCGCTACCAACACGAAGCATTTCGTTCATGATCGTCTCTGTCTCATGAACCGCTTGTAAAGTTAAAGACAAAATCACGTAATCAAAGGCACTATCAGCAAATCCTGATAAGCCTTGCTCTAGGTCGGATTGAATTACATTGACGCCATTACTAAGACTAGCCAACACGTTTCGATGATCTTTCTCAACACCATACCCCGATACGTTACGCTCCTTCGTAAGGTGTTGTAATAGTGATCCGTCACCACATCCCAAATCTAACACCGTCGAGTCATTATGAATCATCGTAGTTATGATTTCGTAATCGCGGCGCTTAATTTTGTTGGTATTAAGCATTACGGACCTCGTCCCATATTCGCTCAAAATAAGCGCTGATCAAGTTATGGTAAACAGGCTCGTCCATCAAGAATGCATCGTGTCCGTTTGGCGAATCTATTTCTGCGTAAGATACATTTAATTTATTTGCAACGAGCGCTTCGACGATTTCCTCAGAGCGGCCAGGCGAAAAACGCCAGTCGGAAGTAAATGAAATAACCAAATAATTAGCTTTGGCATTACGCAAGCTATCAGCTAGG
>CAJQIK010000055.1 GCA_905478365.1 uncultured Burkholderiales Genera incertae sedis bacterium | reverse complement strand
TTCCAAAACATTAAGCAACCATTGCAGCCACGCCCACAGCAACCCTCTAGCCCTCGGCTGGTTGTTTTGGCCCGCTTCTCACGGGTTTCATCACTTATAGTGCTTTTAAGTCGTTCCACAGCCTCCCCATATCGCTCTGGCGAGGAGCGACCTAACTCAATTTTTTGTGTTAATTGATCAAGACGAATACGTTCCCATGCTTCCTCTGTTAACAATGATTCTTTTCTCACTACTGTAAATTCTGGAAACTTTCTCTTCATATCATCAGCACTCTCACGGTCAAAGGCTGTGAACGGAATTCGTATTCTGCATTTCGGGCCGCCATGTATCTCCTCTTGAAGATCATCTTTGCCCTCAACATCAAACTCATACAAACGCAGTAAAACTGGCGAATCTTTCGGGTTAGGCGGAATAAATTCAAGCACATCACCCGAGCGTAATTTATTTTTAACTTCTAAGACCAGCGCCTCTTCATTCACTTCACGAACGATACCGCCAAACTCCCAGGCCGCAATACTATTTGTATTCTCATAGTTATGACCATAATTGGTCACACGACCGTCATGGAATGCGAGCGTGTAACCTCTATTGCCTGTCATTTCAAGCTCTCGCATGTACGGCCGATGATCCCACTCATCTGGGTCCTCGTAGTAGGCGTCGATAGCACGACGATATGCGCGCGCAGTCGTTGCTAAATAATAGGGGCTTTTACCTCGTCCCTCGACTTTGAGACTATCCACTCCAATTCTCAAATAATCATCGAGTTTTGGCATCAGACACAAGTCTTTTGAGTTCAGAATATAAGATCCGCGATCATCCTCTTCGATCGGCATCAAATCCCCAGGTCGATGCCCTTCCTCTAGGACAAATTCAAAGAGCTTCATATTCTCTTCGGACAGCTCCAGTTCCTTGATCGTGCCATCGTTTAGACGCAAATGTACTTTGTACTGCCAACGGCAACTATTTGCACAGTTACCCTGGTTTGCCCCTCGTTCAGCCATAAAATTTGACAATAGGCAGCGGCCGGAATAGGTCATGCACATTGCCCCATGAACAAAAGTCTCGAGACGGATATCATTGCACTTTTCACGAATTTCTTCTAATTCGGAAAACGTAACTTCTCTTGCGAGCACAATGAGTTCAGCGCCTTGATCCTTCCAAAACTTAACGGTCATCCATGAACAAACGTTCGCCTGAGTCGAAATATGGATATTAAATTCAGGCGCATGCTCGCGTAAGTAATGAAAAACGCCAGGATCAGACACAATGACCCCATCTGGTTGAACATCTTTCAAGGTCTCGATGTAAGCATCAAGCTTTGGGATATCTTTGTTATGCGTAAAAATATTAAGCGTTAGGTAGACACGTACATTACGCTCGTGCGCGAAGCTAATTCCCTCTTTGATATCCTCAAGGCTGAATTGAGATTTGGTACGCATGGACATGTCAGGGGTGCCCAAATAAATCGCGTCAGCCCCGTACAGGACGCCCACTTTTAAACGCTCCAAAGAACCGGCAGGCATCAGTAGCTCTGAACGACGGACTGGTGCACTCTTCATATTCAGCTCCAAAACTTCAGTTTAAACAATGTTAATTTGAACCAGACTCACCCGCGACGCAGGCTTTCTCTTTGAATTTACGTTTGCCGTACATCGTTTCTTTGACACAGGCACATGGCTTCGCTGCGTCGGCTTCAATATCTACAGCACAAGCTGTCTTATCGTCTTTAATATAACAATCACACACCACCTGCTCATCCGCCTGAGTTAAGGTGGAAAAAAACGTCATTAGCACTGCCAGCAATAAAGATCGCATCATTTTTACAACCATACCGAGCCTCCATAAATGTAAGCAAATTGATGTTACACACCACAGATCAGTCGTGACACTCAGATTTAGTCGCCTATGCTAACAAAATTGAGGACTTAATAGAACGCTCACACAAGAATCTTCCACTAAAAAGTCAAAAAATCTACATGACTCATGACTCGCTAATGATTCTGACCAAATACTTAAGAACCCATTTAATATTCGAGGCGCAGTTACTCCTCAACAAATACTATGAAAATAAATTAAACTTAAGAAACAGGAAGATATCCTAATTGCGAATTTAAAATAAAAGAACATGGAGGACGTATGAGGTTGTTAAGATCACTGGCATTGGTTCCCGCAACATTAATATTTCTAATCACCGCTCAATCTTCAATCGCTGAGGATCAAAGTAGAAGTAAAGTCATGATGAAGAGCAACATCGTAACTGCAGACCCAGAAACTATGAAATGGCAAAGGAATGGCTTCACACCTTGGGGAATGCGCATCATCGTGATCCATGGAGATCCCTCAAAACCAGGGCCTTATACGTTCCGTGTAAAAATGCCATCCGGCTATAAATTACCTCCGCACAGACATCAGGACCAGCGAACCGTGACGGTTCTAAAAGGAACCTACTGGATAGGTGACGGAGAGCAGTACGACGCACGATCTATGCGTACTATGGAGGTAGGGTCTTTCTATATTACCCCGCCAGACACACCGCATTACGCATGGGCGCGTACCGAGGTCGTCCTTCAAGAATCAGGATTTGGCCCTACAGATATGAGATGGGTTAACCCAGAAGACGATCCGAATCAGTAAGCATTCTTTATCGAGAGACCGGTTAGTTACCGGTCTTTTGTGAACGTTAATTTTGACCACATACGAGATCATAAGTTGTCCGTGAGTGGCCTTGTGTATTGATAGTCAACCAAATTCGCTTGGCCAAGTAACCGGAACTCCAAACAACTTCATCTTGCTCATTCACCATATCAATTTGAGTAACGCGATTAAGTTCCCGCGCGCAGTCTAGCTCGAGGCGTGCTCGCGTCACCTTAAAAACGACCGCATTATCGCCCTCAAGCTTATCCGTGAGGACATTTGTATAAATTCCCTTTTTTGTAACAATGGTGTTTTCACCTTCCACCACTATGGAATCAGTGTCCACGTAATATTTAGCCTCTGTATCCGCCCCGACGTCAACCCAGGTTTCAGCTGAAACTGCCATCGGAATCAACAGGGTTGAAAGCATTAAAATCCTCAAAAACATATCCTCAGCTCCTTATCGTTTGGGCATTCAGTGATTCCCAAGTCATTTTAGTCAGATCTTCTCAGTGCGCGTAACAATGCCACAACCATATCATCGACAGTCGTTAGTTGCTCAATCCCTAACGAACCATTGTCGTTAAACGCTTTTCCAGCATGCGTCAAGGAAAACGGTCTTGGTAGAACAGTAACACCGAGGTAGTGCAACTGAGTCGTCAAAGATGTCAATGATCTTATACCACCACTGCCGCCAACGGTTGCAGCCATGAGGCCAGCTATTTTTCCGTCAAAGGCCGAAAGTATGGGATCCTCCGGCCCTGTTCGACGCGACAACCAATCGAAACAATTCTTGAGTAACCCCGGAAAGAAACCATTGTATTCTGGAGTAGAAATAATCAACCCGTCAGCCGCCTCAAATTGTTTTTTCAAATCCAATACTGTATCCGGTAATCCGCTCGATGCCTCTAAATCGCCATTATAAAATGGTAAGTTGATTGCGCCTAAATCTAACTGCGTGATACTCGCACCTTGGCGTTTTGCGCACTCAAGCGCTACCGACAAAAGTTGCGTGTTAAAAGAGTCCGCCCTATTACTACCGGATAAACCTAAAATGTTTATACCTGTTTTAGTCATTGTTTTGATACCTCTCTCCGCTGTTACCGCTTAGTCGAATCTCAACGGACTCATACGTTTTCTTAAACTACGCTCTACTGGACAGGATAACCCAAGTAACTCAGATACGAGCATCTCACTGGCAAGCGGCCCCCAGGTAAACCCTTTTGATCCAAACCCCGTTAGGGCGTATTCGTTATTACCCACGAACCCTACATGCGGCATACGATCAAGAGTTGCATATCGAACACCGACCCACGACTCAACTACTTCCATTTGTTTAACTGACTCAATAGAGTCATACAGCTGATTTATACGATCCAAATTTACGAGATTGTCCCGGCTTCTTACTTCAGTCGACTCATCATCGAGATCAAAGGTTCCGGAGGACCAGACACTCTCATCATCCATGGCTGCGAGGTAACCATCTCCACATAATGCATAGTTTAAAGGGCGATTGATACTCTCCACCCGGGTCGATTGACCTCGTATTGCTTGTAAACGCAACTTAACCTGCGGAATTAATTGTTGCGCAGTTTGTGGATTGGCTAGAACTACAGGAGCAGATTCGATAGTTGTCTGATAATCTTCTAAAAAAGACAGACTCTTGATATCAGATACCCTTGTTTTTGTTAATAACTCGATAGAGCTGTTTTTGATCGCCTGCGTAACCCCAGTCTGACACCTGTTGAGCCGCCCTACCTGGGATATGAATACTCCGTTCGACATTTGTGTACCTAACGAGCGAGAAGCTAACGCGGAGTCATCAATAAAGCTTAAACAATCTTCGCTCAAATCTAACGCCCCTAAAGCATCCCTCATTTTCGCTAGTTCGCCCTCTCTTTTAGCCAGTTGTATCGCACTAATTTCCTGCCAGCCAATAGACTGATATTGTGACAACTTTCGGTAA
Source organism: uncultured Burkholderiales Genera incertae sedis bacterium (assembly GCA_905478365.1). Classification (GTDB taxonomy): domain Bacteria; phylum Pseudomonadota; class Gammaproteobacteria; order Burkholderiales; family Eutrophovitaceae; genus Eutrophovita. Next base: position 10,804 of record CAJQIK010000055.1, on the reverse strand, counting down.
AACCGCATTGCATAAAAATATGCGTACCAACTGAACTGTCCACGGGGACCGAAATCGAGGGAAACTGTTGGTCGTACCAATGGAAAAGGATTGCTCGAACCCTGCCCCATAACTCCAGGGCCTCGATCAATCAGTCGTGTGCGTAAGCCTAACTCACTCGCACGAAGCGCTAAGGAACAACCTGCGATACCACCGCCAATTATCGTTACATTATTAAAAACCTTGGGCTGAGCTTGAGCCTCGTCACGAAATACACCAACCAGCATCTCTTTTTTACGTCCAAAGCCCTTTTTAACTTCCACATCAAAACCAGCATACGACATACCACGACGTACAAGACCCGCGCTACTGTAAGTGCTGAATGAAGCCCCTTTGGCAGCAAGTCGTCTGAAACTTGCAAATAAACCAGGATTCCACAAATCTTCATTTTTTTTTGGAGAGAAACCATCAAGATAAAAAGCGTCCACCGATGCATCAAGTTCTTTTATGTAGGAGGTCGCGTCTCCGTAAATTAGAGTAAGCACAACTTTAGGAGTTAAAACAATTCGATGAAAACCTGAGACTAATGGGGGCAAACTACGAATAAGGTGGGTCGCATTTTCATTTGCTCCAATGGTTAATTGTAAACATTCGCGTAACTGATCTTTATTGAGTGGATGCTTTTCAAACGCCACATAATCGAGTACACATTCAGTGCCAGATGAAGTATGCGCCTCCATGCTGCTCAAGAGATTCAAACCTAGGCCAAACCCAAACTCCAAGATGGTTACTTTTTTTGAACACCGAAACCGCTCATCTAGCTGATTACCCTCCACGAAAACATGCCTCTTCTCGGCAAGACCACCCGATTTGGAAAAATACGGCTCATCAAAAGTCGTTGAATAAATAACATCATCAACAATTTGGTATGCTGCAGGCGCGAGCGGCGCTGGCCAAGGAACACGTTTCATCAATTGAATGGGTTTATTTGTTTTGAGCGATAATAATCACTACTCAGTGTAAACGGAATCTAAAAATATTTGCGCGCGAAACTATTTGTTATGAAAAATCTATTAATTCACGTTTTTACCTACTGCCTTATTGGCAGCGCACTTAATGCGCACGGGATGACTCCGAAATACCCGTACGAACCAGTGACGACTCCATGCCTCAATGAAGTCACTCTGGTTGGCGAGGCAATAATGGGGGAAGACAAATTCATGGTTCGTTTACAGGCTGACCTTACAATAATTGAAACGGCAAACACGCCTGAATGTCCTTCAATACCGAACATTAAGGTCGTTTTTCTGGAATTTAAAACGAAGGAGGTCTTAGCGACCTTTAATGATCTATTAGGCAGTAATGTTTCAGTGGTGGGTTCAGTTCAACCTGGTAAAGCCATCGATACGAACCAAGTGACCTTTACCGCTACAGGCATTTCGATAATAGAATAATCGCGCCTTGCGTATTTCATACAGGCGTGTATTGCCAACCGCTAAAACACTTCATACTACCGACAACTCAAACTGAAACCGCAATCGTACTTTGAGGTTTCATAAACCACTGGCTAACTCCTAGCGCTTACACGCTACCCAGTGTAATATTTTCAATCAAGTCCTTGGTGTTCATTACTGTGTTGGCGCTTGTTATGAGCAAGACTGGAACAAGCATCCATTCCAAGGTCCATGCGACGCCTGATCGCTCATTCTCATGAATAGATGCTGTGTTTATCCCATTCATCTGAGTGTGGCAATACCGCGTTTGTGCAAGAATAACTTCGGCTAACACAGGATTTTTTTTATGCTCCATTACGGAGGAGGAACCTCCGTCCGTAAGGCTCGCTTCGCCCACCTCATTTTGAACCATCACTAAAACGTCCTGGGCAATTTTCCCCATAACAGTAGCGACTTGAGTAAACCAAAAACAGATATTTGTTACTGGCTGGCGATCGGTATGCCAAACGTGCTTTGCTGCTGTCAATCCTAATGCTGACGCCATATCGTTGGAGATATCCTGATAATTCGTAGTGAATTTTCTCACCGCCCCCTCAGGGCCTCCCAATTGAAGTAGAAACGTTGCCGGCATTGATCCTAGAAGACGTTCAATTTGAGATTGCCAAAATCCTATTTTCTCTGGCACTGAAATCGGCAATGCATTTTGCATTCGAGTTCTTGCCATCAATACTTTTTCATCAGAATGCGACGAAGCAAGATTTTTTAGCTCGAGATTCAAATTTTTTAAATTGTCAGAAAGAATGGCTACGCTATCTCTCATCCGCATCATCAAACTTGTATCGACTAAATCTTGACTGGTCGTACCGTAATGAAAGCTGGCCTTGTACTCACTCCGCAATTCATCACGAATTTGTTTTACGAGCCCTGGCGGCACAACCCCATCGCGTTTAAACATAACTCGTAAGTCATTCATGTCTGGCTCGAACTTGTCTACGACATCTATAATATGTTGTGCATCTTCCGAAGGAATCACTCCGCATCTTTCAAGAGCACGCGTCAATGCCTTTTCAAACGCAATCATTGCATTCATATCAGCGTTAACACTGAAGCACGCCTGAACACTTTTATCTTGCGAGAATGTGGACATCCAAGTATCTGACCCTGCCGCGTAACTCATGAGTCGCCCTCCTCATATTTACTTAAAAAATTAAGTATAGTTTGAGTGAATTCCTTTTCAGCCTCAAGGCATGGTATGTGCCCTACACTCGGCAACTCAAAAAATTCACTTTGCGGAATTAAATCGGCCATAGCTCTGACAATATGAGTTGGCGTCGCTTGATCATGCGAGCCCGCGATACATAGCGTAGGTACTTGTATACTGCTTGCATAGGCAGTTAAATCAGCGCCGGCTAGCGCTTGGCAGGCGGCCACATAACCTGCATCAGACGTTTGTAACAAAATCGCTTTAGCCATCGCACAGCGATCCGGATGATTCGCAGCAAAACCAGATCCAAACCACCTACTGAGAATCAAATCAGAAATACTCGAAAGCCCATTTTCTTTAACAGCCTGAATACGTTGATTCCAATTTTCTTCAGAGCCTATTTTAGTTGCCGTATTCGTGAGTATGAGCTTATCAACCAATTCAGGTCGCTTCCTATAGAGCTCCTGGGCAATGAGCCCCCCGATAGATAGGCCTATAGGAATCACCTTATGGATGGAAAGTGTGGCTAATAGCGCGATTAAATCATCAGCATAAGTACCGACAGAAAGAGTTTTTGTGGCTTGCTCAGATAGTCCATGCCCCTGCTTGTCATATTTTAAAACATTGAAATTTTGGCCTAACTCTGCCAGCACATACGACCATACTCGATGATCCGTTCCTAATGAATTGATAAACACCAATGTTGACTTGTTAGGATCAATTCTACGGTGCTCATAGTGAACGTAATGCGTATTAATCTTTACATTCTCAAGCATAGCTCATAATCACTTCATCAAAGATAAGAAGGCCACTATTAATCAAATTCAATATTTTTTTCTCGCAATGTCTACACATCGAAAAATACGGTCTCTGCCGCTCCCTGCAAATGAATATCGAAACGATATCCGCCATCTAGCGGTTGTGCTAACAGTGTGCTACGACGACTCTCAGGTACCAGCGCCATATGTGGATCTTGAGTTATGACATTTTCATGTTCTGGAAAATAAATGCGGGTTAAGATCCCAAGGTTTAAGCCACGAGCTGTAATCCAAACTGATATAAACGGTGCGAGCACACAGCCCTCTGCGGTTGATATTTTTCCTGGCATTTGCGTTTTGATTGAGAACAAACCAGTTTCTAAATTGGTGCTAGTGCGCTGCCATATGCCATTATCGTAACTGCCCCGCTCGTCTGCCTGCCAAAATTCAAGCATCATATCTCTACAAACAATGCCTTCGCCCTCAAATACTTTTCCGCTAATTGTTATAGGCGCGTCAGCCAAAAGTCTGTTGCTTATTAAATCGTTCGAGTAAATACCTTTAACGCCCACACTATTGGGCAAGCAACCGATATGCACATATGGGCCCGCAGTTTGTGAGGCAGTTTCACGTAGCGGTGTTATAAGGTTACTTTTCGCAGGTCGCGTTCGACGAATATCTAGAGAATCCATATCCATTGCCGTCCTAGTTGTTTTCAAACATTGTTGCGTTTGGGCCACGCAGAACGATATCAAATCGATAAGCCCTCAAATCCATCGGCACAGATTGAGCCATGTCGAGCCGAGCTACCAATTGCTCGATCGCCCGTGCATCTCCAATCGATTGCACAATAGGACAAATCTCAACATGGGGGTCACCCTCAAAGTACATTTGCGTAATGAGACGTTGAGCAAAGGCTTGTCCAAAAATTGAAAAATGAATATGCGCAGGACGCCAATCATTACCGCCATTGGGCCACGGATAAGGGCCTGGTTTAATCGTGCGAAAAGAATAATTTCCGTCAGAATCGGTCAAGCAGCGTCCACAACCGCCAAAGTTAGGATCAAGCGGGGCGAGATATGAATCATTCTTATGACGGTATCGCCCACCCGCGTTAGCTTGCCACACCTCAATCAATGCGTTCGAAACTGGCCTACCGGATTCATCGAGTACCTTCCCAAACACTGAGATACGTTCACCAATTGCACTCTTACCCGTTGGCGCGTAATTAATAATTAAATCGTGATCTTTGTCGCCCAAACTCATATGGCCAAACACAGGGCTGGTCATATCTGCGATACTTTGAGGCAGAACAACAAGCTCATGCTTTTGATGACGCAGGACCGTTGATCGATAGTCGGGGTAATTAGCTTTGGGTTGTGTAGCGTAGTTTCGTTTTGAAATACTTTGATTTGAGTTTTCCATCAGTCATTCTCTTTCATTTCTTGGAGCACTCGCTTTGCAATTTTTATCGCATGATTGGCGCTCGGGACACCAGCGTAGATAGCTACGTGCATGAGTGCCTCTCGAATATCATCAGGTGTGGCGCCCGTGTTTGCGGTGGCTCTTATGTGCATTTCCAACTCTTCGTAATGGCCTAGCCCCGCTAATAGAGCAATTGTAACTATAGAACGCTCCCGTTTAGTGTAACCATCACCAGACCATACGTGTCCCCATGCACTATCGGTAATCATTGACTGGAAAGGCTCGTCAAATGATGTCTTATTCTGCTCTGCCCTATCGACGTGAGCATTTCCAAGCACTTCACGGCGTGTCGCCATTCCTTTTTTTCGAATATCTCCCATTTATTTCGCTCCTACCATTTATAGCCTCACATTTCTAAGGGTAAACCAACGTAGTTTTCAGCAATTGACCTTGAGGCTATTTCTGATCCTTTTATGTGGTCAAACTCCGCGCGTTGAATACGTTTTTCAAATGAACTGAACTCAGGAAATTGATGCAGCATGGTTGACATAAACCATGAAAAACGCTCCACTTTCCAGACTCGTTTCAAGCATATATCAGAATAACGCTCTAAATAATCATCGTTGGATTTTTTATAATGCTCGATAAGCCCACGGGACAAGACACGCACATCAGCAATCGCAAGATTAAGCCCCTTTGCACCCGTAGGCGGTACGATATGGGCGGCGTCGCCCGCCAAAAACATATTGCCATAGCGCATCGGTTCAGCGACGAAACTACGCAGAGGGGCAATTGATTTTTCAAAACTGTCGCCCGTCTCCAAGTTTGTGGAAACATCAGGGCCAACCCTGAGCGACAGCTCATTCCAAAATCTCTTATCGGACCAGTCCTCAACCTTGTCTGTTAGCGGACACTGAATGTAATACCTGCTTCGCGTCTTTGAGCGCATAGAACACAAGGCGAACCCGCGTTGATGGTTCGCATAAATTAGCTCATCAGATACGGGCGGTTTTTCTACGAGAATACCAAGCCATCCGAAAGGGTAAACTTTTTCATAGGTTTTCAATATATTGCTCGGAATCGTATGACGGCAAACGCCATGAAATCCATCGCATCCGGTAATATAGTCCCCTTCGATCTCATACGATTCACCATCCTTCGTATATCGTAATTTTGGCGAAGTAGTACTCACATCTATTGGTTGAACATCCTCTGCAGAAAAGACAATCTCACAACCCTGTCTCAACCGCTGAGAAATCAAATCCGCCGTTAATTCAGTCTGTCCGTAGACCATAACTTTTTTACCAGTGAGTCCGGCAACATCAATTCGATGAAGATCGCCATCAAAGGCAAGCTCAAACCCATCATGGGGAAGACCCTCAAGGTGCATCCGCTCACCAATTGTGGCTTCCTCTAGCGCCTGAACACTTCCCCACTCCAGCACACCAGCACGCACCCGCGCTTCGATCCGCTCACGACTTTGTCTATCCACGATAATGCTGGAGATACCTTCGTTATAAAGAAGTTGGGATAACAAAAGACCTGCTGGCCCAGAACCAACAATAATCACCTGTGTCTTTTTGCATTTCACCGTAACTTGCCTTTTCTAAATTGCGAAAACCGCATTTTTATTTTTAAAAAATTGAATAATTACCTAGAATCAGATTTGTGCATCATAGTTTAGAACTTCATCCAGATAAATACATCGGCAATAACAGACACAGTGCCGGAAATAACAAGAGTAAGCCCACACGAAAAATCTCAACTGCGAAAAATGGCATCACACCTTTAAATATCTTTGTTATCGGTGTATCTGGTACGAATGACTTGATAACAAAAACATTGAGACCCACAGGGGGCGTGATGAGGCCCAATTCCACTACCACAAGAGCCAACACACCAAACCATATTTTTAACTGATCTGCAGTCATACCAAATGCCGCATCTGCCGCAGTAATGTAATCGCCCCCATTAAGCTCAATCAGAGTTGGCCAAAAAAACGGAATGACGACTAAAATCATGGATAGCGACTCCATGAAGCAGCCTAATATGATCAGTAAAAGAAGCATCAGCGCAAGTACAAGATAAGGCTCAAAACCCGAGTTCGCCACTAAATCGGTAAGCGCCACAGGCAGACCAGAACGGGAAAAGAATCCCTTCAAAACGTCCGCAGCGAACAAGATGAAATAAATCATGCCTGCTGTTTTCGCTGTAGATAAAATTGAATTTTTAAGCTTATGAATCGTGAGGTACGTCCGCGAAAAAAATCGGGATAAAAAACCAAAAATCAAAATGACCAACACGCCCATGGCTGCCGCTGGCGTTGGTGTGAATAACCCCATACCCAGCCCTGCAATAATTGTGCCAAAGATAACTAAAACGGGCACAAGACGCCAAAGCGCCTGTTTTACCTCAGAATGACTCAATACTTTCGGTTCAGGTGCCAACTCAGGATTGAGTCGAACACGCAACCAAATCACAGTAATAAAACATATAACGGCTAGCAGTCCAGGCAAGATCGCCGCTTGAAACATTTCAACAATTGAGGCCTCAACAACAATTGCATAAATTACTAGTGCGACTGATGGCGGTATTAAAATTCCTAGAGTGCCTCCTGCAGCAAGCGTTCCGGTGGCGAGACCATCATCATATTTAAGTTTACTTAATTCCGGAAGCGACACCCTGCTCATCGTACTGGCTGTCGCGATCGACGAACCGCTCACTGCGCCGAAGCCGGCACATGCGCCAATGGCGGCCATAGCGACGCCGCCTCTGATCCTCCCAAAAAGCGCACTGAATCCCGCAAATAAATCGCGACTTAAACCAGCCTCAGCAGCTAAAAAACCCATTAAAATAAAAAGAGGGACCACCGATAAATCGTAATTCGCGATGTTGTTCCAAAGGGACGATTTAAACTGAAGTATATAGGGGCCAAATTTTAAAAATGGCGCCACAATGCTAAGTGCAAACGAACCTAAAATGCCCGCAACTAACATTGACAAGGCCACAGGAATTCGAAATCCGATTAGGATAAAAAGAAAGAACAGACCTGCGAGCCCGACAAGTTCGCGCTCACCCATTACCTTGCCTCACACATTGCTCGTGGATTTTTCTCGGAAACAATTTGAGTAAACTAGCCGCCAACCACAGAAGGCACGATACGATTGATACACACATAAATGGCCAAACAGGGATACCAAGTACTTGGGTGAGATCCCCATCGGATTTTACCTCGAGCGTCCCATAAACAAGCATGCGCAACAAAAAAGTGACGACAAGAATCATTAAGATTGCGGTAATACGATCAATGAAATTTTGCAGCCATAACGGCGCCTTACTGACAAATAAGTCAACAGCGACATTTCCATCCTTTAATTGGCAATAGGGCAGCATAGATAACGCCGCGACACCAATCGCCATGGTCACTATATCCTCATATCCAGAAACGCCGGGAAACGAACTACCGAAAAGACGAAATACACGATCAAGGCTAAAACCCAAGATGTTTATTCCAGTAAGGAAGACAATACCGAGAAGCAATATGCCGCCGAATAATGCCCAAGCATTAATAAATTTTTCAATTAAAAAACGAATAACAATGATCCCTGATCAAAATTGATTGCGCAGACATGGCAAATAATTTGTCATGTCAAAGTCATCTTACTTACTATGCTCGGCTATAGCTTTCTTAGCTTTTTTTACTAAGCCTTCACCATCAATACCTTTCCCTGATACCTCATCAATCCAGCGCTCAACCACCTTGTCATTCGCAGCAGAAAATTTTGTAGATTCCGCAGAAGATAATTGAGTCACGCTCTTACCTTTATCAGTTGCAAGCTTCATACCAAGAGGTTCGATATTATTCCACGCGTCACCAATTTCGGAAGCGATTGCAGCACCGGAATTATCTTCGATAATTTTTTTCAGATCATCAGGCAAAGAATCAAAACTATTTTGGTTCATTGCAAACATAAACGTTGCGGTACCAAACCTTTCACCACCATCCATCTCAACTGAAAAATTAGCGAGCTCTATAACTTTTAAAGGTATCGCTACTTCAAATGGAATGAGAGCCCCATCAATTGCTTTCTTTGACAACGCTTGCGGCAGCGCTGGAACTGGCATCCCCACCGGCTCTGCACCCCAGCTCTCAACCATCCATGCTCCCGTTCTTGAGGGAGAACGGAGCTTTAAGCCCTTTACATCTTCGAAAGACTGGATCTCCTTTGACACCGTGTGGAGCGCATTGCCAGCATGGACGTGAATCAATAATGGTTTAATATTTTTTAAGTCTGTCGCAATGTCTTCCATCATGTCCTGTATCGCCAAATTGGTCGCTTTCGCGTCACCGTTATGAACTCCTGGCAATTCAAATACCTCAACTCGCGGAAATACCCCTGGAGTGTAACCAGGCACTGTCCAAACGATATCGGCCACCCCATCGCGAACCTGTTTATAGAGCTCAGGAGGTTTTCCGCCCATCGACATTGATGGGAAAATTTCAAATTTTATCCGGCCACCAGATTCAGCCTCAATTTTCTTAGCCCAAGGCTCAATAAGAACTTTTTGAGCTGGCGCTTTGGGGCTTAAAAAGTGATGTATCGTAAAGGTGAAGTCCTGAGCGAAGGCTCCGGTAGTCGTCACGACGAAAAACACTACACTAGCTGATGCTGTCCACAATATGAGTCGCCTGAGTAACATAATTTTCTTAAAAAATTTTTAATAGAAGCCAATGATTGAAGCGGCAGGGTGACGCAGCGTACGCCTTGAACTCTGCCACTCGACCAATCACCTCTCATCATGACTATCAGTCACACTTAATTTGAATAATGGCACATTATGGCGGAACAAAACAAAAAAAGGGCTCAGCAAATTGCTGAGCCCTTATTCTTATGGCGACCCCAAGGGGATTCGAACCCCTGTCGCCGCCGTGAAAGGGCAGTGTCCTAGGCCTCTAGACGATGGGGTCTTAATTCGTCTTCGCGTGCTTGGTGGAGATAAGCGGGATCGAACCGCTGACCTCTTGCATGCCATGCAAGCGCTCTCCCAGCTGAGCTATACCCCCAGCAAACGAGCGGTAAATTATACGGAGTGACAAAGATCGTGTAAAGCTTTTTGTCTAACCCCTAAAGTAGCTTCAAACCAGTCTCTAAGCGACTTACTGAGCGCTCACGACCAATAAGTTCGATAACAGCATCGATCGCTGGAGTTTGGGTTTGGCCGGTCAGTAGAAGCCGTAAAGGCATCGCCAGTTGTGGCATCTTCATTCCAAACTCCTTGAGGATACTTTTAAGGCTATCGGCTATTACGGATCGGCTCCATTCAATCTCTCGTAACGCTTTCGTGACCGCATTTATCGCAGGCTTTATCTCTGCGGAGAGAAATTTTAACCGGTCTTCCTCGCTAATATGTATCTCTTGAAAAAAAATCAAAACAGAATCTGCGAGTTCATTCATCGAAGTTGCGCGATCTTTCAATAAGTCTATTAGCCGCGATAAGTCAGGGCCATCCTCCCAATTGACGACCCTACTCTCCAGATTCCTACGAACTATTTCAGCTAGAGTCTCACCCTCCTCTAGCTTGATATGCTCTCCATTAATCCAACTGAGCTTCGCAGCATCAAATTTTGCTGGTGAACGACTAACCTGGTTTAAATCAAACCAATCAACGAATTGTTCTGCAGTGAACACCTCTGTGTCTCCGTGCGACCAACCGAGACGCGCGAGGTAATTAAGCAACGCACCAGGTAAAAAGCCTTCATCTCGGTATTGAGTGACGCTAACTGCTCCATGTCGTTTAGATAATCGTTCACCATCACTTCCCAAAATCATGGGGACGTGACCGAAAGCAGGAATATCAAAACTTAAAGCTCGGTAAACATTAATTTGTCTTGGCGTATTATTCACGTGATCATCACCCCGAATCACGTGAGTCAATTTCATATCATAGTCGTCGACGACCACGCCGAAATTATATGTCGGAGT
>CAJQIK010000054.1 GCA_905478365.1 uncultured Burkholderiales Genera incertae sedis bacterium | reverse complement strand
GATCATTGTGAAGCAATTCAGAGTGTTCTAAATAGCGGTGCTGTTGGAGAGACTTATAACGTTGGAGGCGAGTCTGAAAAGACTAATTTAGAGGTTGTACGAAAAGTGTGCGAGGCGCTTGATGAATTGCGGCCATCAGCGAGTGGTGAGTCTTACAAACATTTGATCAAGCATGTTACCGATCGGCCTGGACATGATCGGCGATATGCGGTGGACATTACTAAGATTAACAAAGAGTTGGGATGGAGTCCTAAAAAGACCTTCGAGAGCGGAATTAAAGAAACTGTGCAATGGTACTTGGATAATCAAGGCTGGATCGACCGCGTACGGAGTGGCGCATACAGAGAATGGGTAGTAAAACAATACGGATGAAAACCCTAATATTCGGCGGTTCGGGTCAGGTCGGTACTGCATTGAAAAAGCGATTTCATTTAAATCGTGATGTTCAGATTGTTGAGCGTCAAGAAGCAGATTTTTCTCGACTTCAAACAATTGAGAAGCTTGTCAATGAGGTTAAGCCTACGCACATCATCAATGCTGCAGCCTATACGTCCGTCGATCAAGCAGAGTTAGAAGAAGATTTGGCCTACCAGGTTAATGCTACGGCGGTTAGCGTTCTTGCTTCTTGTGCAAAAAAATATGGCGCACTGTTGGTGCATTACTCTACGGATTATGTGTTCGATGGGTTAGAAAAAAGACCATATAAAGAGGAAGATGAAACCAATCCTGCTACGGTTTACGGAAAATCTAAACTTAAAGGTGAAGCCTATATTCAAAGCACTGGATGTCGTTTTGTAATTCTACGCACGAGTTGGGTCATATCAGCGATAGGTAAGAATTTTATAAAGACGATACTCAAGCATGCGCTAAACAAAGACAAACTCAAAGTTGTCAATGATCAGATCGGTGCTGTGACGAGTGCTGAGCTCATTGGTCAAGTAACAGAAGATTTGATTAAAAGGGATGCTGTTACCCAGGTGGATAGCGGCATCTATCATCTTTGCTCATCTGGGAAAGGGAGCTGGTTTGATGTCGCAGTTTATGCAATTAAGCGAGCTTCAGAGAAGGGTATTTCGTTAAGATGTAGTGCAAGTAATGTTGAACCCGTTAGTAGCGACGAGTATCCTACGCGTGCGAAACGGCCATCAAACTCCAGACTGAATACCGAGAAATTACAGCGGATCATAACGAATCCAATACCAACTTGGAAAAAGTGTGTTGACGGTACAATTGATGAATTAATCATAAAAGATTTTTTGAAATGAAAGAACGAAAAGGCATCATACTCGCAGGTGGTTCAGGGACGCGTTTGTACCCCATGACAAATGTGGTCTCTAAACAGTTATTACCGGTGTTTGATAAGCCGATGATTTACTATCCACTCTCCACGCTGATGCTCTCAGGTATTCGAGAGATATTGATTATCTCAACGCCTGAGGACCTTCCTCGTTTTGAAAGTTTGTTAGGTACGGGTGCTCAGTGGGGTGTTGAAATTCAATATGCCGTTCAGCCCTCACCAGACGGTATCGCTCAAGCACTCATTATCGGGGCAGAATTTCTATCCGGTGCGCCGTGTGCGCTTATTCTTGGGGATAACATCTTTCACGGGGCAGGCTTTGGTGTAAAACTTCAGGAGATCTCATTAGATTTGACGAGACACCTCACGCTATTCGCGTGTCAGGTTCATGACCCTGAGCGTTACGGCGTGGCTGAGATTAATCGAGATGGTCGATTGCTCGGGATCGAGGAAAAGCCCAGTAAACCTAAATCCAGCTATGCAGTGACAGGGCTCTACTTTTACGATGAAGAGGCACCAAGTCTTGCTAATTCATTGACCCCCTCAGCACGAGGCGAGTTAGAAATTACTGCGTTAAATAATATGTATTTGTCGCAATCTAGTGTGCACGTTGAGCGCTTAGATCGCGGGCATGTGTGGTTTGACACAGGAACGCCCGAAAGTTTGTCTGAAGCTGCGCAATATGTTCAAGCGATCGAGCACAGACAAGGCGTGAAAATTCATTGTCCCGAGGAAATTTCGCTGCATAAAGGATGGGTTCAGCCTGATGAAGTAATTGAGCGCGCAGAACGAGTAAAAAATAGTGATTACGGTCGTTACCTCATGAAAATGGTAGAGGATTTTAAGCGTGATATTGACTGATACGGAGTTACCCGGCGTTAAATTAATCGAGCCTGTGACTTTCGAGGATGAGCGGGGTGTATTCTACGAGAGTTTTAATTTAGAGCGATTTCGTATGAAGTCAAGGCTGTCGACCGTCGATTTTGTGCAAGATAATCACTCTGTATCAAAGGCGGGTGTGCTGAGAGGCATTCATTATCAAATGGATCCGATGGCGCAGGGTAAACTTGTCAGAGTGATTTCTGGAGAGGTGTTCGACGTTGCCGTGGATTTAAGACGAGAGTCAAAATTTTTTGGGCAGTATGTGTCAGTGATTTTAAGCGCAGATAATAGGAAGCAAATATGGATTCCTGAGGGGTTCGGACATGCGTTTTTAACGTTATCTGATCGTGCAGAAGTGATCTATAAAACAACAAACTATTACTCAAGCGTTCATGAGGTTTGCATTAAATGGGACGACCCAGATTTAGCTATAGAGTGGCCACAAATCAAGAATCCAATGTTACTGTCTAAAAAAGATAAACAAGGTTTACGTTTAGATGAGGCGGAGCTTTTTTGACCTTCGATTAAATGGGACGCTAAAAGTTTATGGATTTATTTCACTCCCATCCCACGCAAAGCAACCTCCAGATTGTGCAGGTCTGAGCGCTGCGAATACGTCGAGTAACTGAGATGCGGCTGCTTCTGGAGTAAAACAGTTTTTCGTCGCGTTATTGATAAAT
>CAJQIK010000053.1 GCA_905478365.1 uncultured Burkholderiales Genera incertae sedis bacterium | reverse complement strand
TAAGTTTTAGGTTACTGTCTACTCTTATCAAAGTTTCGCTCCAGTCAAAGGAAACGTCACCCGCGATTTCTGTGAAGTTAGGTAAGCCAAACAAGTGATTGATCGCTTCAATTACTTGCTTCTCAAAATATTTAGCGTCGGTATCCAAGTAGATTAATACTCGGCCAACCTTTGCACTTGAGGACTCTTGCAGTATACGGAGTTGTGATGTGGAGAGCTGCTCGAAAACTTGATGATGTAACTCCCAAGGTTCGTGGTAGCTCTTATCCGTCAGGGCGGTATTAAATTGAGCGTACGCCTTCGGCGCAATACCGTTGGTGAAAATTGATATGAGCATGTACGTCGCTAGAGCATATAACCGCATCATAAAGTCCTCTTGCTTCTATGTGGCATTCAGAATGACGTAATTGTTGATTCTGAATATATCTCGTTTACATGAAAAAAGCTCTTGGTTATGTCGTCTGCCAAATAAAGCATAATAACCTTACTAAAGCAGTGTTAGATGATTTCGTACGGAAAATGCGAGACAATACGTTTTTAGCATAATTGTCGTTATGAGTAGGTGTTTGAGGCTTTAGTGATACATCAAAAAGGAGAAAAAAATGAGTTTAAGGATAAACGATACTATTCCGAACCTTGAGGTGGAGACCGATGAAGGTAAAACTTCCTTACATGAATTTGTGGGGGAGAGCTGGACAATACTGTTTTCGCATCCTAAGGATTTCACGCCTGTATGCACAACTGAATTCGGTGCGGTTGCTCAATTAAAGAGCGAGTGGGATAAGCGTGGTACGAAGGTCATTGGAATTTCGGTGGATAGTGCGGAGGACCACCGAAATTGGAAGAAGGATATTGAGAAGGTGGGTGGCGCAAAACCTCAATTTCCAATAATCGCTGATGATAATCTTGCAGTCTCAAAAGCGTTCGATATGTTGCCTGCTGAAGCTTACTTGCCAGATGGACGAACGCCAAATCACAGTGCCACTGTGCGATCGGTTTTTATCATTGGTCCTGATAAACAGCTCAAACTAACAATGACTTATCCGATGACCGTGGGTAGAAATTTCGCTGAAGTTTTAAGGGCGCTTGATGCGCTTCAGACTTCGTCCGCCAACGGTGTCGCGACACCAGCGAATTGGCAAGTTGGTGAGGATATTGTAATACCTGCTGCGGTTAGCGATGATGATGCGAAGGCAAAGTTTGGCAGCTTCGAGACGTTAACGCCTTATCTTCGAAAAGCTAAGTTACCCAATTGAACTCAAGGCTAGGTTATACAGGGTAAATCTTCGCAGGTATGTGCCGCTGAATCACTAACTGAAATTTGACTGACTGATGCTGGAAAAATCATGATGGATTCCTCTACACCGACGGGCTTATCCGTATTTCAATTTGCTGGCTTACGGCAAGGTCCTAAAGTAATTATTTTAGGTGCGGTTCATGGTAATGAGACATGTGGGACTGAGGCCCTCAAGCGATTAAGGCAAGAAATAGAGAGTGGTGAGCTCTGTATCAATAGGGGTACGTTAACGATGGTGCCCGTCACGAACCCCCTTGCTTATCAGTTGCAACGTCGTCATGGTGATCGTAATCTTAACCGTAACATGAGTCGCACGGATGCTCCCCAAGATTTCGAGGATCTGGTATGTAATGTACTGTGTCCATTATTAGAACAGCATGATGTATTACTGGATCTTCATTCTTTTCAAGCTCCGGGTATCCCGTTTGCTTTGATCGGCGCACCCAATAACGTGGGTGACATCGAACCGACTTCTAAGGCCAAGCAGGAGGAGGCCATGGCCATGAGCTTAGGTGTGAACCGATTCGTAGAAGGTTGGTTGGATACCTATGCACAAGGGGTTAGAGATCGAAAAGCGCGGGGGGTAGACGCGCGTGTTGATTACGGCGTGGGGACAACAGAGACAATGCGTCGTGGAGGCGGTATTGCTGTAACGCTAGAATGTGGGCAGCATGATGATGCAACGGCGCCAGAAACGGCATACAAAGCAATCCGCAATACGCTGGCGCACCTGGAAATGACTTCGGACGCCAAGCCTGAACTGGTGCGTAACCCCGAAGTCATTCGACTATACCGCGTTATCGACCGACTTCATTCCGATGATGTGTTTTCAAAAAAATGGCTGAGCTTTGAGAAAATTACACAAGGTACCGTGATCGCTTACCGTCACGACGGCGTTGAGCTCGTCGCAGACAGGGACGGTTGGATCGTTTTCCCAAATAATACGGCTCAGGTTAACCAAGAGTGGTTTTATTTAGCGGCGCAATCCGACCGCCTGGGTTAACTCTTCATTAGCGCTTCGGACAGTCTCTGAGCCGAGGTAAAGGCACCTTCAACGCGTCCCCCGAGACACCAATCGCCACAAGCCGCCAACCTTAGCTCGGTATCGATGAAGGGCCGATGCGTGTCACGGTCGCGGTTGTTTGCATATCGCCAACCATGAAGGACTTTGTGTTGGGCTCCGTTGGTATCGTGTCCAATAATGCGAGTGACTTGCTGGCAAAGATGACTAATAACTACGTCGCGGTCGGTATCTATATTTTCATCCGCATATTCAGCGGACGAATGAACGACTAGTGTGTACAGAGCTCCCCGTTGTGGCTTGTGACTGTTGACCGCAATCCAACTGATATCTGAGTTGGTTATGTGTGCCGCCTCGAATTCGAGAGAAAGCTGTTCAGAAAAACCCAGCATTAAGGAAAAACAACCACGCATTTCGATCGCTCTAATATTGTTTTGGTGAGTGAATTTTTCTGGGAGTAATGCCAGTGCTTGTGGCCCCGGAACCGTCGTAATTACCCATTCATAATGATCTTGTATCGCGCCGTTTTCTGCTTCTAATTGCCATTCCTTCGGGCGTACTAGTGATGTAATTTTTGTATTAGTCCTGATATCTAGGTCATGGGCTAAACGTTTGGCAATGCTATTCATGCCAGGGGTACCTACGTAACGCGGTTCCTCTGTCTCCCAACTCGATCGTTTAACAATACGGACTCCATTAATTTCCACATGTCGAGCCACCCACCTTTGTACCACGCCTTCGTCTATAAGTGGTTGAATAAAAGAATTAAAGGCGTCTGTTCGTGCGGTGAAATATTGAGCGCCATGATCAAACGCATACGCCTCAGCTCGCCTGGTGGCTAACCGTCCTCCAACCCCTCGAGATTTTTCGAAAACGGTGACATCAAATTTATTTTTAAGACGGTTGGCCAATGTGAGGCCCGATAGGCCAGAGCCGATAATCGCTAGTTTTTTCATATGCACTCTATGGCGTTAAAATAATTCGGGTTGCTTCCAAGATTTTTTTGGTTCTGTATTTTTTTGCTTCTTAGTCCTCGTCCTCGTTGATTGTTTACGGCTTGCATGTTTATCCACAATGTTCGCAGAAATTTCTTTAAATTTAGGGGAGCGTCGGATCGAGTAGATTCTGCTACTGGCTTCACGTCGTGCTATTTTTTCCTCAACAATCGGTTTTGGATATACGTCAGTTGGAATATTAGTAAGCCAAGGTGTATGAATCTCGACTTTTGATAACGATGAGAGTTCCGGTACCCATTTTCTAATAAAAACCCCTTCGGGGTCTTGATCCATTCCTTGTTTGATCGGGTTGTAGATCCTGATGGCGTTGATTCCAGTTGTGCCTGATTGCATTTGGATTTGGGAATAGTGAATCCCAGGTTCATAGTCTAAAAACATTCGCGCTAGATGCAGTGAGGGCTCTCGCCAATGCAGCCATAGGTGATAGGATGCAAAACTGACTAACATGGCGCGCATTCGAAAGTTGATCCAGCCTGTGGCGCGAAGGGCTCTCATGCATGCGTCGATAAATGGATAACCGGTCAGGCCGTGTTGCCAGGCATTAAAACGTTCCGTACTAAAACAAGATTCTCGTAGTCCATCGGCAGAGGGATGTAGATTCTTAAGTTCAAGAGTCGGTTCATCTTCTAGTTTTTGAATAAAATGACAATGCCATCTGAGACGTGACATGAACGCTCTGATGGAAGAACGCCAAGGGGACCCTGGCTCAGTGTGCATGTAAATTTCATTTTTTTTGGTAAGTGCCAATTGGTATACCTCTCTTACGGAGAGTGAGCCAAAGGCGAGATAAGTCGATATTCGTGAACAACTTTGATAAGCAGTCAAGGGCGAAGACATTTTTTTAGAGTACTTTTCTCCACGGCTCGCAAAAAAACTATTCAATAATTTAAGGCCCTCGTTTCTGCCGCCAACTTGACGATGATCACAATTGCTTTTTGTCAATCCTATTTCTTCTGAGGTTGGTAGGTCATCTGATTTGTCTATTTGGCTCTCAGTGCAAAGTGGTATCGCCAGCGGTGTTTCAGACATATATTGGTGCCACTGTCTTGCCCATCCATTTCGAGACCTAAGTCTTCGAATAACGCCGTTTTGTTGGGCTTGATACCACGGTATCGATAGTTCAGTCAGTAGTTTCGCGACCCGCTTATCCCGTTGATAAGTCCAGTCGTTCCAAGTTTCCTGATGAGAATAGATTGCTTTTATTCCGAATCGCTGATGAAGTTGTCGGAAAATATCCTCAGCATTACCCACTTTGATGGTCAAGGGGAGATTAATTTTCTTTAGTTGTAAGTCTAAACATGAAATAGATTCTTGAAGGAATTCATAGTGGCGAGCGTCTAAATCTCTCTCTTGCCAAATGAGAGGCTCTAGAATATACAACGCGAGCGTTTGCCCTTGGCCGATAGCTGAGGCTAACGGCACATGATCTGTTATTCTAAGATCTCGTTTGAACCAAACTACATTCATTTTTTTGTGATGGACAAGGTTTAACTATTGTCAGACAGCGTTTCGCTGATTAATTCCCATAAAATAGGATTGATTTTTGATTTTGACGGTTCGCTACTCTACCGAACAATAAGCCTAATTGCATTTGTCGATTATTTTGAGTCGGCAATCGTTAGCTGTTCTAGCAATCGCACGAATTCATGAAAGAAGAGCTGAAGAGAGGGTGAAATGAAACAGAGAACAGTTTTGGTTACATGTGTCGATAAGTATATGGGTAGAGCTATTGTTGATAGATTGACCGAGCTAGATTTTCGTGTGCTTACAGACACTCAAGCGCTGGTGGAGCAAAGTCAGTGTGAGGAATTAGTTCGATCAGTTGGCGAGGTGGACATTTTGATTGCAAATTTAGCCGAGCCACCGAGATCAAGCCCTGTTCAGGCGATTCAAAATGAAGATTGGACTACATTATTTTCTACATTAGTTGACCCTTTAATGTTTCTCGTTAGAGCAATTACGCCGCAAATGCTTGACCGTCAATCTGGGAAAATAATTGCAGTCACAAGTGCAGCACCTTTGAAAGGGTTGGCGAATAATGCTTCATATTGTGCGGCTCGGGGTGCTCAAAATGCCTTTATCAAAGCTGTGGGTTTAGAGTTAGCCCGATCAAATATTCAAGTCAATGCAATCGCACAAAACTACATCAACAACAATACGTATTATCCGAGTCGACTGCTGGACGATGAGAAATTTTTAGATCACGTCCGGAGGAATGTTCCCACAAATCAAGTTGGGTCCTCGGAAGAAACTGCGGAGTTAGCCGCTTATCTCGCAAGCGAAAAATGTAATCACATGGTTGGACAGATTATCCCTTTGGCTGGTGGGTGGGCGACGTAAAGAATTTATTTATTCAGGCATCGTTGAGGAGTGGTGCTCAATGATCATCCATCGTTCTTGGTTCCAACGATAAACAAAAGTAAAGCGCGCCGATACTGAGCTGTCATCCTTAAAAGAAAAGGTGTAGACGCCCGAATTAATCGCGATATCTCCGAAAATCCGGATATTTGATTCGTTGATTTCGCCTCTCGGGCCTTTCGCCAGAAAGTGAGTAAAGTAGTCCTCAATTTCGTCGTGACTGTGGCGAACTTGATTAGAAATCGTCGGTAACAGAATAGCGTCATTTTCATAAAGCAAGGTGACCTTCTTGGGGTCACCTGTTTGTAACGCTTGATTCCATGCGTCGAATAGAACTTGAATATTAGTATTGCCCATTTGAACTGTATTTGTAAGCGTTAGACGTCTGTATTGTTAATCGGTGCTGTAACGAAATAGGGATATTCAACTTTTCGACCCATTAACTAAAAACTAATTATTTGACTCGCAAATAGCGCGAGTCTCATCTTGAGGTTAAATGTTCCATAGTAAACTAGATGTTATCTTAAGGATGCAGGTAATCGCAATATTTCACAATCTGAATCTGAGTGGTTTTACGGAAAATGACGATTATTTTTTTTGATTCTCTTGCGCACAAGAGGGGTGAGGCGGGAGGGATCAGTTATTTGTGGGGTAATGGGGATGAAGACCAAAAATACTTATTCTGACGCAGAAGTTGGATTTGATATTCCAGCATTACCGGGAATGGACGAACGTGAGATTCAGACGCCTTGTCTTGTCATTGATCTTGATCGGTTTGAAATTAATTTAAAAAAAATGGTGGATGACCTGAGGCCTTTTAACGTAACCCTAAGACCTCATGCAAAGATGCATAAATCAGTCGATGTCGCGCGTCGGCAGTTAGCATTTAACAATACTGTTGGAATTTGTTGTCAGAAAGTTTCCGAAGCTGAAGTATTCTCGAGAGCCGGCATTACCGATATTTTAATCACTAACCAAGTATGTGATGCGGCTAAAATTTCGCGATTGTGTGGCATCGCTCAGTCTGGATGCCGGGTTACAGTCTGCGTTGATGATTTGAGTAATGTTAACGCACTGGCTACAGAAGCTAGGCGGCAAAAGACACATATTCACTGTCTCGTAGAGCTCGATTGTGGAGCAGGTCGATGCGGGGTTACAGAACCCGAACAAATATTAGAGCTTGCACTGGCAATTGATGGGTTTAGTAGCCTCACTTTTGATGGCCTTCAAGCGTATCAAGGAAGTATTCAACACGAGAAAAGCTATGAAAAACGTGAAGAAGTTATGGGTGGGGTGATCAGTCAGGTTAATTCGTGTGTCACGAGTTTGAGAAATGCTGGTCTCAGTTGCAATGTTGTCAGTGGGGGTGGAACGGGCACTTTTTTATTGGAGGCTGCGTCCGGAATCTATACCGAAGTTCAGTGTGGATCTTATGCTTTCATGGATGCGGATTATGGTCGAATTAATAACCAGACTGGTCAAAGGTTAGATCAGGGGCAATGGGAAAATGCTCTATTTTTACTAACTAGCGTTATGAGCACAGCTAAGACAGGCCAAGCAGTTTGCGATGCTGGTTTGAAAGTTCAGTCGGTGGATAGCGGCTTACCGACTATTTTTGATCGAGATGACATTCGGTACGTAAGTTGTTCTGATGAGCACGGTGTTATTGAAGATAAAAAAAATAAGTTAAAACTTAACGATAAGTTGCGACTAATTCCGGGTCACTGTGACCCAACGTGCAATTTGCATGATTGGTATGTTTGTGTGCGATCGGGAAAAGTAGAGTCTCTCTGGCCCGTATCAGCTCGAGGAAAGGCATGGTAGGGAGGAAGATCACTCTCTCCTTTAAGGCTTGATTAGGCTCCGAGTCACGTTCTGCTGGCGCGCGTTATACTTGTAGCATTTTTGGAGCAAGGTAGATGAACGCGCAAGATATGAACCTGATGCAAGTGCTGGGGATGCAAAATGAGATTGTTCAAAAAGCGATTCCGGACGATGAGCGGATCTGGGTACCTCAAGCGCCAGGCGTACATTTTCGACCGCTTATGATGAATACCGTTACCGGAGGATGGTTTAATTTACTCCGTGTTCGAAAAAGCGGTGTGTTGTCGCGTCATCGCCACCCAATGGCGGTCTATGGTTTAGTGTTAAAGGGGAGTTGGCGTTATTTAGAACACGATTGGGTCGCGGAGGAAGGTGGTTTTGTATATGAGCCACCGGGAGAGGTGCATACGTTAGTGGTTGACGAAGGGGTCGACGAGATGATTACTATGTTTAACGTTAATGGCGCCATGTTATATCTAGATGATAAAGGCGATACCGTGGGCTACGAGGATGTTTTCACGAAAATAAATATGTGTCGGGCGCATTACGAGGAAATCGGGCTTGGGACTCAATTTATTGATCAGTTTGTTCGATAATGTTCAACTGAACTGCATTTTTTAATCTTGACAAGTAACTGTATAAGGTTAAATGCTCGGCCAATGGGCACCAAGGTATGTCTTGGAAAATTTGAATCATACATTTAGGAGATAGGGTGATACGGCTATTAATATCGTTTTTTTTGGTTTGTTACACCAGCATAGGCGCCGCAAATTTGGATATTGAAGACTATAAAAATAGCTGTGACGACGGAGATGTGTTCAGCTGTGGATTGTTAGGATCAATGTATCAATGGGGAGATGGCGTAGGACATGACGCGCTTAAGGCAGTTGAGTTTTATGAAAAAGGCTGTAGCGGAGGCAGCGGATATAGCTGTTTGATGCTAGGTGGGATGTACGGAGAGGGACTAGGTGTGCTGCCTAATACTAGTAAGGCATTGAAATTTCTCGATATGGCGTGTGAATTGAAGATGGACGCTGGGTGCGTTAAATCTGAACAGTTGAAAGATTGAGTTTTCAAGGTGAATTCTTCTTGGGAATTAGATATCGAATTTGCTTCGCTTAATGATTGTGACGCCATTGCTGAACTTCACGCCCGAAGCTGGAAGGAGGCGTATCGGGGGATGCTGAGCGATCATTATCTCGACTACAAAGTTGATGATGATCGATTGCAAACATGGAGATCGCGCTTCGCTAAACCAAAATATAATCAGAAGGTTATTTGTGCTCGAAAGTCTCAGGAAATTGTTGCTTTTGCATGCGCATTTTTTTGTGATGATGATGAGCATGGAACATTTATTGATAACTTGCACGTCGCCGCGGAATGCAGAAATCAGGGCTTAGGCGCGGTTCTTGTGCGCAGAGTGATCAATATGAGTATTGAGCAATATGAGGAGTCACGGGTATTCTTATGGGTTTTAGCGAGTAACCAGTCAGCTATTAGTTTTTATGAGCGAATTGGCGGGACGCGCATCGAAGAGGCTTATTGGACACCACCTGATGGCGGTAACTATTTAAAGTACCGGTACGTTTGGAATAGATTACAAAACGGAAAGAAATAAATGAGTCATAAAATGAGTTTTGAGGATGTCGTGAATAGCCGGCAAAGTGTTAGAGGATATAAGAGCGATCCAGTCCCTCGTGAGGTGATTGAAGAAATTATAGATGTGGCGAGACGAGCGCCATCCTCAATGAATACGCAACCTTGGCATGTGCATGTTGTGACGGGTGATGCGCTTGACGAAGTACGAACGCGTAATATGAAAGAGATGGCTGCTGGAGCAGAGCCTAAGCGCGACATCAATAGCCATAGTGAATACGAAGGCGTGCATCGATTTCGTCAAATCGCTATCGCTAAGAAGTTATTCGCTGCTATGGGGATTGCTCGAGAAGATAAGGATAAACGCCAGGATTGGGTGATGCGGGGATTTCGTCAATTTGATGCACCTGTTTCAATGGTGCTCACGTATGACCGTGACCTTGACCCTGGCGCTGTCGTTCATTTTGATTTGGGCGCGCTTTGTTACGGTATCGTTCTGGCTGCTTGGGATAGAGGCCTGGGTACCGTGATTAACGGACAAGGAATCATGCGCTCAGATATCGTTCGAGAGGTGGCTGATATTCCAGATAACGAGGTCATTATGACGTGTGTTGCCATGGGCTATCCTGATGATTCATTTGCAGCTAATACGGTCAGAGCTGACCGGGAAGAAATTAATAGCTTTGTTCGTTTTGTGGGTTTTTAGATCTGAGTAATGGCCCTTAACGTGCTTCGGTCTTGCGTTAACTTTGGCAATTTATTGATTTTGACTGCATAAGTATTATGGTTTGATGCCGAGCGCTAAAGTGCACTCGGCATTTTGGGGTGTTGGTCATTGGCTAATCCATTCAGTCTACTCTGGTGTATTACTGAACCGTGATATTTACGGGATGTCGACTACCTATCACTGGCTTATGCTGAACAAGCTTGCTTAAGGTCATTCCGTTGTAATCGTAGATCACGTGATACCCCGTGTTGATGGTTTCTGTTCTTGTGACTTCGTTACATCGATGATGAGTCTCGTAACCGACAATGACTTGTTGCTTGTTATCTTGTTGGTCACCAACTTTTGCACCAATGGCAGCACCCGTAACAGTTGCGATTTTCCTGCCTGAACCTCTTCCGATTTTGCTGCCAATATAACCGCCAGCTATCGCGCCCACTAAACCTTCGGTCGATCCGAAGGTGCTGTCGACTACCCCGCCTATTGCGCCTCCACTAGAGCGATTGGTCCCGTAGATTGGTACGGATACGTCATGACAGACCTGAGACGGTACTGTTCGTGTTTCAGTAATTGCAACTGCTGACATTACTGTCGCGTATGGAGACGCATATGCGCTACTAGCGAACAAGCTAAAAACTAAAATAATCAATCTAATGTTCATATATTTCTCCTTTAGGTGACCACTGGTTCGTTTGATTCATGCCGATTACTAAGGTACCTGCTTATAAAAACTTAGACATGCTGAAAAAGCGGAGTTGAGTGTCCTTAAATGTATGAACAGTAATTAGGAAAAAGTCCTGCATATTCGGCAGTTTTGTCTCATGATTTTATTGAACCAACATGTCAGCAAAGATCACGAATAGTGGTTCTAGGCACTCAATTTGGATAGACGCTCAATTTGGAGATGCTGAGGTCGTTATATTATCCAAACCCAAGATATCGTACGACTGCTATGCGTGTGGTCATTAAATAGTGCAAAAGGTTTTTTTTGCTCTAAGATAAGATGTAATGATCATAATGTTTAGTGTTACTTAATATATGGGTGCCTTAGTCATTCCTATTTTTTTCCGAGTTTTCTAAATTGATAACTAAAAAAACAGACCTAAAAAATGCGGGCAGCGATGAATTTAGAGAGAATCGTCGCCGCCAGCGTGACTTGCTTTCACAAGAAGAAATAAGAACCCTCTGCGTGATAGATAATTGGCGTTCGATGTTGGGTGTTTTAGGGACGCTGGGCGTCATTATGGGCGCCATACTATTGGCTACTTTTTTTTGGCATCCTTTGGTGGTTATCCCTGCGATCATTGTGATCGCAAGCCGTCAGCAGGCTTTGTTCGTTTTAGTGCACGATTCAGTTCATTACCGTTTGTTTTCGGTGCGTTGGCTCAATGATTTAGTGGGTCGACTGCTTGCTATGCCTGGTGGTATATCCATGTGTACTTATCGGGTTATTCATAGATTGCATCACAATCATTTATTCGAGGAACGTGATCCGGATGTGCCGCTTATCGCTGGTTATCCAAGAGGGCGGCGCTATCTACTGGTCAAGCTAGCAAAGGATTTAATCGGGCTAAACGCGTGGAAAACGTTTAAGTACTTTTTTGGCGCACCTGTAATAAATGATGATGCAGTCGTCGCGAATCGGCCTCTAGATGATTCGGCTCCTAGCCTACGTCAAGCCGCTCGTCGTGACCGTTGGTGGGTCGTTGTATGGCATGTTGTATTGTTTCTGGCAGCCGTTATAGGTGGTTGGTGGGTAGAGTACTTGGTTTTATGGTTACTGCCTTTGGTTACCGTGATGCAGGTATTGTTGCGGTTGCGTGCGGTCCTCGAGCATGGTGCTGTGACCGATCAACTATCTGTGCTGAGATCTGCCCGTACTAATTTGGGCTCAAGGTGGCTCATGTGGTTTTTGTTTCCACATTGTGTGAATTACCATATTGAGCATCATTTATTTCCGGCTATTCCCTTCTATAATCTTCCAAAATGCCATGAGCTTTTGTCACAAAAAGGTGTGATGTTAGATGCTGAGGTGCGATCCACGTCCGAGAGCTTAGAAATGATTATGGCGGACAGAGTAGCAATCAATTGAAGAGGTGATGAGTTGTTTTAGCCTAAAACGCCGACTGAGGGCAGAACGACGCATGTCTCACTGATCGTTGGCTGCAAAATAAGCGATGTTCATCGTTACGTTTATTTACGATTTTTCTATAACAACTGAAGCTAAATTTTCTTTAGCTGTCACATACTCTTGAGTTAGTCTTTGGACTAAGTCACTGGTCGATAAAATAGCGGTGATCGCTCCGATCCCCTGCCCACAACCCCATATATCCTTCCATGCTTTAGCAATACCATTGCTACCTGAACCAAAGTTCATTTTTGAGGCATCACTAGTTGGTAGGTTTTGTGGGTCAAGACCATTTGCAGTAATAGATGGCGCGAGATAGTTACCGTGAACGCCTGTGAAGAGGTTAGTGTATACGATGTCGTTAGAGGCATAATCGACAAGCGCTTGTTTGTAGGCAAGGTTTGCATTGGCTTCCTTTGTTGCAATGAATGCCGAGCCTATGTAGGCGAGATCAGCTCCCATAGCTTGGGATGCGAGTACTGCGCCGCCATTTGCTATTGATCCTGATAATAATAACGGCCCGTCAAACCAGTCACGAATCTCTTGGATTAAGGCGAATGGTGAAAGAACTCCCGCGTGACCACCAGCGCCAGCGGCAACAGCGATTAATCCATCCGCCCCTTTACTAACAGCTTTTTTTGCAAATTTATTATCGATGACGTCATGCAATACGATGCCGCCCCAGGCGTGAATACGCTCATTGATCTCCACTCTCGCACCGAGCGAGGTGATGACAATAGGTACCTGATATTTCTCGCATAACTCCATGTCTTGGTCGAGTCGATCGTTTGACCGGTGAACGATTTGATTAACGGCAAAAGGTGCTGAAGGTGAGTCCGGATGAGCCTCATCATATGCTTTGAGTTCTGTTGTGATTCGATCTAACCATTCATCTAAAACCCCTATAGGTCGAGCGTTTAACGATGGAAATGAGCCGACAACTCCCGCTTTACATTGAGCAATAACGAGGTCTGGATTAGAGATGATAAATAGCGGTGCGGCTACTACAGGGATACGAAGCTTGCCGGCCATAATAGTGGGAGTTGTCATTGAAAAATAACCTGTTTGATTAAATTGTTCACAGATGCATGATACATATACAATCCAGTCTATTACCAGATTAATCAGAGTTAATGAGAATTAAATGAAAACATTATTGCTGTCGGCGTTGGGTTTAGGTGTTTTGTGTTTTGGGTCAATCGTAAATGGTGCGACTCCTGTTGGCCTTTGGAAAACTATTGATGATGAGACCGGTGAGGAACGATCGTATATACGGATTATCGCAGTCGGAGATTCGATTGAAGGTTCAGTGGAGGATATCATTCCGCTGCCCGGCGATGATCCCGAGCAAATCTGTACAAAATGTGAAGGGGCGCTCAAGAATGAACCGGTAATAGGAATGAGAATTATGTGGGGATTTGAAGGTGCCGGAGCTTCTTGGAAGGAGGGGTATATTATGGATCCAAATAACGGTAAGACCTATCGATGTAAATTGGTGGTGGAGGATGACAACCAATCAATGCGGGTACGGGGCTACAGTGGTGTATCCCTTTTGGGCCGAACGCAAATATGGTATCGCGTAGAGTAGCGATGCCCGGCAAAATTAGAAATCGCTGAATCAGCTCGCACCTTTAGAGTCAACAATAAATCTGCAGCCGGTAATTTCAGTTGGTGACAATCAGGCCAGTTATTTTTATGTAATGAGTATGCTTTAGGGCTTGGTTAATTTGATGGTTCCCCAGGCGAGATGGTCCGATTTCGCTGCGTCAATCCAATGTTGTAATCCCACCATCATTCGTTCGATATAATCTCGGCTGGAAATTGTGCACATGGATTCAAAGTTTCTTTCTAACTCCTCCAGGACGCGGGAGTAGTGAATACGTAAATTGTGTGTCATATCCTCTTTTTGATAACCGCTGAAGCGGCACTTATCGGCCATATCCTTGTACGAAGAAAATGATCCTAAACTGTCAAGATGAATGCGGTCGAGAACAGGCTGGAGCACATCGGGTGGGCAGTTATCAGCCTGCATGGGGTCGGTATAGATCATGACTCCACCGGGCTTCAAAATCCGCCAGGCTTCGGCAATTACTTGCTCTCGGTTATTACTGTGCAGGATTGCATCCTGAGACCATACAACATCAAATTTATTTGCCGGTTCCGGAATATTTTCAAAGCTACCATGAACCACGCTGACAAGTTTATCAAGCTTTTGCTCTAGATTTAATCGTCGATTTGTTTCGTTCTGAACATCTGACAGGTTAAGGCAAACTACATTACAGTCGAATTGATTTGCGAGGTAGCGCGCTGCGCCACCGTATCCTGAGCCTAGATCTATCAGCTTTGTATCAGCACTCAACGTAGGTATGGCGTTAGCCATGTGTGCCACTGTAGCGCGGCTTGCTTGGGAAATGTCTTGGGTTTCCTCATAGAGACCTATGTGGATGTCTTCTCCGCCCCAAATGTTAAAGTAAAAATTGTCGGCTTCAGGGCTGTCGTAATAGACTTCGGTCACTTTATTAAGCGTATGAGCTTGATCTGTGTTTGAAGCTTTCATTTGTTGGGGTAAGAAACGTTTAGGTTAAATGCGATAAGTAGTTTGCTTTGAGTTTGCTAATTCTACAAATTCGAAAAAAAGCCCTCAAGAACATTTTTGCCGATAACGCGTCCACTTTCTTGTCGCCTGTGCGCCTCAACAATTGTCTTTGGACTGAGTTTGCCGAGGTTACTAGTCACCGTTGACCTCAATATGCCGTTATCCAACATGTCAGAGACCTGGTTAAGCAGTTTGTGCTGTTCATCCATGTCAGTTGTCTCAAACATCGATCGTGTAAACATGAACTCCCATGAAAAACGAATCGACTTTTGTTTTCCTGAATTGATATTTAAAGCTTCTGGATTATCAATGATCGCCACAGAACCACGAGGCTTAATGAGATTGACGATAGCATCAAAATGTTCATCTGTTCCTGTTAATGCAGCTACGTATTTTGGTTGAATCCCTAAATCTTCGATTTCTCTATCAATGGGTTTGCTGTGGTTAATGATGTGGTCTGCCCCCATTCTTTTCACCCATTCAGTACTCTCTTGTCTGGATGCGGACGCGATAACGGTCAGGTTCGTTAATTGTTTGGCAAGTTGTATTAAGATTGATCCGACTCCGCCAGCTCCGCCAATGATAAGGATTGATTCGTTTTCGTTCGCGGTGACACCTAAACTGTCAAATAAAAGTTCCCAAGCGGTTATAGAGGTCAGCGGAATCCCTGCTGCTTCAGCCATACTGAGCGAGGATGGTTTTTTGCCCGTAATGCGTTCGTCAACAATATGAAATTCTGAGTTTGTGCCAGGCCGTGTGATATCGCCAGCGTAGTAGACCTCGTCTCCCACGGCGAATCTGGACACATTCAAGCCGACTTGTTTTACGATCCCAGAGGCATCATAACCGAGAACTTTAGGTTGTTCTTGGGGCTCTGCGCGTTGTCTAACTTTAGTGTCAACAGGGTTTATTGATACGCCATGCACCTCGACGAGCAGATCGTGCGCACCGAGTTCCGGAATATCAGTGGTGAATTCGATAAAGTCAGCCTGCTCTAAAGACCCCATTGTTTGGTATCCAATAGCTTTCATATCCTTAATCCTCTTGTTTATTCAAGTAACAAAACGCATTACATCTTGATGAAACTTGATTAACTTAGCATTAATTTTAAATTTAACGTTTTTTATACCCTTCAATTTAAATCAAGGCGCATAATATT
>CAJQIK010000052.1 GCA_905478365.1 uncultured Burkholderiales Genera incertae sedis bacterium | reverse complement strand
GCACCACAACAGTTTACCTGTGATGTTGGTATCAGCGTTATCTCAAGTCTGTTGAGGAGCTGAGCCGTCGATATATTAATGTTTGGCGCCAAGACAGGCTGAACACAGCCGTCAAGAAAGAGCATCTTACGCGTGTGGTTGGATTGGGGCCAATTCATTACAACCTTTTGCGCCGCCGGAATTTTTTTCTGGAGTGTCTTCGGTAATACTGGCTTAACTATTTTTCCAGCAGTGATTAATGAGCGAAATACTGTTTTCTTAGTGATAATTTTTTCTAAAGCATGCCGTTTTAAACGATCTCCCAAGGAGCGTTTAACAGTTTTTTCAACTATATTTCTTCCGATGTCGACTAGTCTGCCATACTGCACCCCTGAAGGACACGTTGACTCACAGGAGCGACATGTCAGACAACGGTCAAGATGAAGTTGTGTTGCCTCTGTGGGTTTTTGGCCTTCGAGTAATTCCTTGATTAGGTAGATTCTTCCTCTCGGACTGTCGAGTTCGTCTCCCAGTAGTTGGTAAGTCGGACAGGTGGCTGTGCAAAATCCGCAGTGAACACAAGACCGCAATATATCATTTGCTTCTTTGCCTTCTCGAGTCTCTAGGATCGCAGGCTGTAAATTTGTTTTCATCGATCGTTTTTAGGTTTTTGGAATAATTTAAAATTCGGCAAATAATCTATTTTTTCCGAATATGCCATCAGGGTCCATAGAGTTTTTGATCTTTTGTTGGAGCACTTGGAGTGCTGGAGAAATACTACTTATTGGATTACCCAATTGATTCCCGCGAAATACGGTCGCATGTCCGCCGTGTTCATTTGCAAAGTCTTGGTGCTCCGCCAGCGTTCCATTGTTCCACACCCATCGGGTGCTGCCATTCCATTCAATTAGCGCGTCAGTATATCGGTTTATGGGTGCGGTCGGATTAACTGAAAGACGATACAGGCATCCCTCAGAACCGAAAAACGGATGAGTTTGTTCTTTTATCGATTGCCAATAAGAGGCTCCTTCGCTCACTTCACCACCGATTTTTTTGTGTGCCGCGATAACTCCAATTTCCGACCCAGAAAGCCGCACTGCCAGTTGATTACCATCGAAGCAGGTAGCTGACAGTGGAATCGGTGAGCCAGCTAATGTATTCATCTTTTCAAGAGCAGACTGAATGTCCAGGTCAAAAAGTACTGTGCGCTCCATTTCGGGTTTCGGTAAGACTTTGACCGAGGACTCAAGGATTAAACCGAGCGTACCAAAGGATCCTGCCAGTAATCTGGAGACATCGAAGCCCGCAACATTTTTCATAACTTTTCCGCCAAATTGAAGATCGACGGCATCTGCGTTGAGTATTCTGGCGCCAAGTACGAAATCACGAACAGCACCCTGTGATGCTCGTCTCGGACCAGAGAATCCAGATGCGATACAACCGCCAAATGTTGCTTTTGTCCCCATATGGGGAGGTTCGAATGGCAACATTTGATTGTTTTCGTTGAGCGTTTGTTCGATCTCTTTAAGCGGCGTACCGCTTCTGGCCGTTAAAACGAGCTCTGTTGGTTCATATTCTGTAATTCCAGTGAACTCGTTAGTGTCAACGATTTCCCCCTCGAGATTGACACCATAGAAATCTTTGGACCCGCCGCCTCTAATTCTGACGCATGTTGATTGCTTTTTTGCATCAATAATTTGACTTTTAAACCTATCAATAACGGTTTCGTTCGTGCGCATGAGATACCTAATCGTTGAACTTAAAATCTGGGAATGTCTGGGAAGCGTTCTTCGCCGCGATGCACGTGCATATGACCGAATTCCGCGCATCGATTTAGTGTTGGAATTGCTTTTCCTGGGTTTAGACGCCCGTCCGGATCAAATGCGCGTTTTAAATTAAGAAAAGTTTGTATTTCTTGGTTGTCAAACTGAATGCACATTTGATTTATTTTTTCTATGCCCACACCATGCTCGCCCGTTATGGTGCCACCAACTTCAACGCAAAGTTCTAATATGGCTGCGCCATAAAGTTCTGCGCGATGCAGTTGATCCCCTTCGTTGGCGTCGAACATAATAAGAGGGTGTAAGTTTCCATCACCTGCATGAAACACATTTGCACACTGCAGTTGAAATTGGTCTTCCATTGCTGCGATACGTTTTAAGACGTCTGGTAGTGTTTTTCTGGGTATTGTGCCGTCCATACAAAAGTAATCCGGAAGAACTCTACCTACAGCAGGAAATGCTGATTTTCGACCAGCCCACAATTTGAGTCGATGCGTTTCGTCTGAGGAAATAGTAATTTCAGTCGCCCCTGCTTTGTTGAGCACTTCAGTCGTTTTTTGTATTTCACTAGCTACTTCCTCTGAAGATCCATCAGATTCGCACAGCAACATGGCCGCCGCATCCATAGGGTAGCCTGCGCCAATAAATTGTTCGACGGCATTAATGGCTTTCTTATCCATCATTTCCAGACCTGCTGGAATGATACCGGCCGCGATAATATCTGCCACGGCGCGCCCCGCTTTTTCCACGTCATCAAATGAAGCCATGATGGCTTGCGCCTTTTCAGGAGTTGGCAAAAGTTTAACAGTGACTTCAGTAACGACGCCAAGTAAGCCCTCTGACCCAGTCACTAGAGCAAGTAAGTCATATCCCGGGCTATCAAGTCCTTCAGAACCAATTTCAACAATATCTCCTTCTATGGTAACGAATCGCACTTTCAAAATATTATTGACAGTCAGCCCATATTTTAAGCAGTGGACGCCTCCAGAATTCTCGGCTACATTCCCGCCGATGGAGCAGGCAATTTGACTTGATGGATCAGGCGCATAATAGAGCTCGTGTATTTTTGTAGCTTCCGAGATAGCTGCATTTCTAACGCCTGGTTGAACAACAGCATAACGACCAACGGGATCTATATGTGTAATTCGTTTGAGTTTTGAGAGCACCAGTAAGACACCTTGATCATAAGGAATAGCTCCGCCGGATAAGCCTGTTCCAGCGCCGCGAAAAACGATTGGCGCTTTATATTGATGACATATCCTCATTACTTGGCAAACTTGATCTTCGTTTTCAGGTAATACCACGATCATCGGAATTTGAGGATATGCCGACAGTCCGTCACATTCAAAAGGGGTTAAATCCTCTGTTTCGTACTTCACAGACTCCGTCGATAAGACCGATAAAAATTTCTTTACGAGTGTTTGCTTATCGATTAAGGCGACAGGGTTTTCGTTCAAGTCTCTCTCACTATGTCCCATGTTTCTCTCTTAGATTAATGTGTCAATGACAATAGCCCTGAAGTCATTGACGTTTGTCAGCGTTGGCCCTGTAATTACCAGGTCATTTAACTGTGTGAAAAAAGTATAACCATTATTATCCGCGAGCATGAGTTTGGCGTCCAGACCAATTTCACCCGCTCGTTTTAAAGTATCTGGTGTTATTAGAGCTCCTGCGTTATCTTCGGTTCCATCAATCCCATCGGTGTCTCCGGCAAATGCCCAAACTCCATCTAAGCCATTTAATTCGATCGCTAGAGAAAGAAGAAACTCAACATTTCGGCCGCCCCGACCGTTTCCGTTAACGGTAACGGTTGTCTCTCCTCCAGAGAGTAATACGCAAGGTTTCTGAACAGGCTGATTGTGCCGAATTACTTGTTTGGTAATTCCCGCGAGTACACGTGCAACTTCTCGAGCCTCTCCTTCAATGGCGTCCCCGAGAATTATCGGATTAAATCCGTTTTCTTTAGCAACTGCAGCCGCCGCTTCTAGGGACTGTTGTGGCGTGGCAATTAAATATGAGTGGACATTTTTAAAAATTGGATTATCAGATTTCGGTGTTTCTGCATTGCTGCTAGCTAGCGAGTCAATGATGGACTTAGGTCCGTCAATACGATACTTGGATAAAATAGCTTGCGCATTAGTCAGGGTTGTTTCATCAGGCTCTGTCGGCCCAGACGCGATAACCGATAAATCGTCTCCTGGGATATCCGATATTGCGAGTGTCACACATTGTGCGGGCCAAATAGTTTCTGCTAGCCGCCCGCCTTTGACACGGGAGAGATGTTTTCTTACACAATTCATTTCTCTTATGTTGGCGCCACTTTGCAGCAGTTTTGTGTTCAATATCTTTTTGTCTTCCAGACTAATACCCTCGGCTGGAAGAGTAAGCAGAGCTGAACCTCCACCCGAAACGAGGAATACCACTAAATCCTCTGAAGTTAGATTTGCGACGAGTGCTTGCATCTCAAGAGCTGCTGCCATCCCGGCTTCGTCGGGAATGGGGTGTGATGCTTCTAGCACTTTGATGGATCTCGTCGGCACTTTGTGTCCGTAACGAGTGACAACAATTCCTTCTAGGGGATACTCCCAAGCTTCTTCGAACGCCTTAGCCATTGTTGCGGCTGCTTTACCGCATCCGATCACAACAGTACGTCCGACGGGTGGATGAGGTAAATAATTCCTAATCGTATGTTCCGGGAGAGCTGCATCGACAGCTGCATGAAACAAATCCTGCAGTAATTTTTTATGCTTCATTATTACGCGACCGTGTGTTGAGCTAGCCGTTCAAGGGCGCACACCATAGCGGAATGGTCCTGAGTGCTCTGTCCTGCGGCTGAACAAGCATTAAATAGTTCTTGGGCAGTGCTTGTGTTTGGCAGGCTTACGCCTAAACTCCGGGCGGTATTCAGTGCAAGATTTAAATCTTTTTGATGTAATTCAATTCTAAATCCGGGCTTAAAGGTTCTCTCAATCATACGCTCCCCATGAATTTCCAATATCTTGGATGAGGCAAAACCGCCCATGAGCGCTTGTCGTACTTTTGATGGGTCAACGCCCGCTTTAGACGCAAGTAACAAAGCTTCACCAACAGCCTCAATATTCAAAGCGACAATAACTTGATTAGCCACCTTACACACTTGGCCTGCTCCAATATCACCTACGTGGGTGATGTTCTTGCCCATTAGTTTAAAAATAGGCTCCACCTTCGCGAACATCGATCCATTCGCGCCAACCATAATAGTTAACGTTGCATTTTTCGCGCCGATCTCACCACCGGATACAGGGGCATCGACATAAGAAACGTTTTTGGTGGCTAATTGACTTGCAAATTCTCTCGTTGCGATTGGGGAAATCGAGCTCATATCAATTATAGTTTGGCCCTCTAACAGCGTCTCGCTAATTCCCTCATCTCCAAATAAAACTTTTTCTACGTCTGGAGTGTCCGGTAGCATCAAGATAATGACCTCAGAATTGGCCGCCACTTCCGGCCCATTTTGGCAGGGTATGCCGCCATTGGATACGAGTTCTTCCGGTACCTTGCTTCTGGAGTAAAGATAGACGTCATGGCCACCTTTTATGAGTTGTCCTGCCATGGGTGAGCCCATTATGCCTAACCCGATAAAACCGATTTTCATAATTTGTGTCCCCTTAATCAATAATGCATTGAATGAGTTAACTTGCTGTCGCTGTATTTATAGAAAAGGTTTGATCCATTTTAAGCCCGATATCGTGTCTTTTTCAGGTCGATATTCACATCCAATCCAGCCCTCATATCCAAGATCATCAATTCTGCTCAAAAGAAACGAATAATTGATCTCCCCAGTTCCTGGCTCATGTCTGCCTGGTGTGTCCGCAAGTTGCATATGTTTGATCTGGGGCAAGAGTGACTCGATAGATGGAGCGAGATCCCCTTCCATGATTTGCATATGGTAAATGTCATACTGAAGACCGACATTGGGACGATCAATTGCCTCGATAAGTTTCGCAGCTTGTTGAGAGTAATTAAGAAAATACCCGGGCATATCACGGTTATTAATGGGTTCAATTAGAACGTCAATTTTGTGCGATCGACACGCATCCGCCGCAAACCGGATATTTTCGATAAATGTTTTTTCAATTATGAGATTAGCACCAGTAGAGGGTCTTAATCCCGCCATACAGTGAAGTTTCTTGCAGTTGAGTGATAGGGCATACATGATTGCAGTTTGTACACTCTCTCTAAACTCAGATACTCGATCAGGGATGCAAGCTAGACCACGGTCGCCAGCTTTGAAGTCACCTGGAGGCATATTGAATAAGACCAATTCTAACTCGTGCTTAAGTAATTCGGTCTTGATTTTCTCTGACGAATATTCATACGGAAATAATATTTCTACACCTTGAAATCCTTGGTGGCGAGCTTGTTTGAATCGTTCCATAAAATCAAACTCATTGAACATCATAGTGAGATTCGCGTTTAGTTTTGGCATCGTCCAGTTTGTTGAAAAATAATATTCTTCATTATAAGCGTATGGCATTCAGGATGACGAGAATCAGGATGTCCGTATAATTGGGAGCATATGAGATATCAGGAGGTGTAGCGGGATGGTCGAAAGATTTTCAGGAACTAAAGATTATGTAGCAGGTGAGGATTTAATGATGGCGGTCAATGCTGCAATTGCATTGCAGCGACCCCTTCTCATAAAAGGTGAGCCTGGTACGGGAAAGACTATGTTAGCAATGGAGGTTGCAAATGCATTGGCGCGACCGCTTTTTCAGTGGCACATCAAGTCAACGTCAAAAGCCCAGCAAGGATTGTATGAATACGATGCTGTATCGCGACTTCGTGACTCTCAACTTGGTGAGGAATCAGTAAAAGATATTAAAAATTACATTATGAAAGGCCCCCTTTGGGAATCTTTTCAGTCGGAGTCGCCGTCGGTTGTTCTTATTGATGAAATAGACAAAGCTGATATTGAATTTCCGAATGATTTGCTTAGAGAGCTTGATCGTATGGAATTCTTTGTTTACGAAACCAAAGAACTTGTTAGCGCGACGCATCGGCCTTTAATCATTATCACGAGTAATAATGAAAAAGATCTCCCCGACGCTTTTTTACGAAGATGTTTTTTTCACTATATTCAGTTTCCTGACAAAGAAACGATGACTCAAATCGTTGATGTGCATTTTCCCGGCATTAAAAAACAGTTATTACAACAAGCGCTGGAGGTATTTTTTGAATTGAGGGAAACTCCAGGTTTGAAGAAAAAACCTTCCACATCAGAATTACTTGATTGGTTGAAGCTTCTCTTGGCAGAGGATATTCCTGTTGAGGCATTGAAAACCAGCGACCAGAGAAAATCAATACCGCCACTTGCCGGAGCGCTCCTGAAAAATGAGCAGGATGTTCACTTGTTTGAACGCCTTATCTTTTTGAATAAACGCTCCGAGCGTAAGTAAGTTACCGGTTCGATCGTTAAATGGTTTTACTCGATTTTTTCTTCAGAATCAGAGATGCAGGGATACCTGTATCCGTCAAAGAGTACTTGACCCTAATAGAGGCCTTGCAGCATCGCGTTGCAAGCGAGAGCGTTGATAATTTTTATTATTTATCTCGTGCAACTTTTGTGAAGGATGAGGCTTTATATGATCGATTTGATCGGGCTTTTGGTGATTACTTTAATGGGTTAGAGGCATTACCCGACGACTTCCTCAAAGATATCCCGGAGGAGTGGTTGAAAAAACAGCTGGAATTATCTCTGTCAGAAGAGGACAAAAAGCTAATTGAGTCTCTGGGCGGCTGGGATAAGCTCATGGAGACATTCAAGCAGCGGCTGGAAGAGCAACAGAAAAGACATCAAGGTGGTTCAAAGTGGATCGGTACGGCGGGCAAGAGCCCCTTCGGTGCTTATGGGTATAACCCTGAAGGCATTCGAGTTGGACAACAGGGCTCCAGAAATAGACGGGCCGTTAAGGTTTGGGACAAAAGGGAGTACAGGAATCTTGATGATTCGATTGAGCTAGGGACTCGCAATATTAAAGTAGCGCTTAAGCGGTTACGAAAATTTGCAAGGGAAGGGGCCGAGGAGGAGTTGGATTTAGACGGAACTATTAGATCTACTGCTAAAAATGCAGGTTATCTTGATTTGAAGATGGTTCCTGAGCGAAGGAATGCGATTAAGGTTCTTTTGTTTTTTGATATTGGTGGATCCATGGACGATTACGTGCGTTCATGTGAGGAGTTATTCTCTGCGGCGCGGACAGAATTTAAACATTTAGAGTATTTTTATTTTCACAATTTTATTTACGAGTCTGTTTGGAAGGATAATCGCCGACGGAACAATGAGCGTATTCCGATTTCTCAGATACTCCATAAGTATTCGGCGGACTATAAAGTGATTGTGGTGGGTGATGCCACTATGAGCCCTTATGAAATTACGTATCCTGGTGGGAGCGTAGAGCACTTCAATGAAGAGGCTGGTGCTGTATGGCTAAAACGTGTTTTAGATGTGTACGCAAAGGTTGCTTGGATTAACCCAACGCCAAAAGCCAGATGGAAGTATCACGAGTCGATTTCTATTACTCGAGAGCTCGTTGACGATCGTATGTTCGGACTGACTCTGTCTGGTTTAGAGAAAGCGATGAAGCAGTTGGCTAAATAAGCTCATTCGAACAAGTTAATTGTTCAACTTTGTTTCCGCTCCAATCGTTCTAGAAATCTTGCTTTCTGTATTACAACCCGATCGTGCGTGCCGTTCGAAATGGTATCCAGACCATCATGTGCGGTTACCGAAAAACTTAGTTTACGACCTTCAATCCTAGTCAGTTCGGCATCGACTGTGACGACCATGCCCGGTAACGTGGCTGCCTCGTGAGAAAAATTAACGTGCGTACCCAGCGTTTGCTCTGATGGCCATTCAATGTGTGGCCTCAACAACTCTATGCAAGCCCACTCGAGCAGGCCAACCATGTACCCGGTCGCAAACACATGAGGCATATCCAAAAATAAGTCAGACTCAGGATAGAGGTTAGGCACTATTTGATCATTACTAATTCTGAACGAGTGGCGGTGGGTTAAGCCGGGTCGAAGCGAGTCCTTCATATCAAATCCTTTTTTAGTTGCATTATATTGGTGCGTATCGAGCCATACGCACTATTTTAGTGCTTAATTTAAGTGGGTGATTTTCAGGTAAATGAAATAAATCAATCACTTAAATCATGGCACATTTATTGCTTAAATTTTAATATAATCAGAAAGTTATCATATTTTAACTTGACTACTACAGAGTCAGGTCTCACTAAAAGGGGTATGTCATGGAGTCATCTAATAGTGCATCAGATGTGCTGTTTATATTACTGGGTGCCATTATGGTGCTTGCTATGCATGGAGGGTTCGCCTTTCTAGAAGTTGGAACTGTCCGTAAAAAAAATCAGGTCAATGCGCTGGTTAAAATTTTATGTGATTTTTCGATTTCCACAATAGCGTATTTCTTCGTTGGATACGCAGTGGCTTACGGTACCGATTTTTTGGTTGGAGCCAATACACTGAGTCAAAACGGTGGTTACGGACTAGTTAAATTTTTCTTTTTGTTGACATTTGCGGCAGCGATCCCGGCCATTATTTCTGGCGGTATTGCCGAACGGGCTCGTTTTTATCCTCAATTATTTGCTAGCGCCATCATAGTGGGGGTTGTTTATCCATTTTTTGAAGGTGTTATATGGAACGGTAACTTTGGTTTTCAGGACTGGTTACAGACTAGTTTTGGTTCCCCGATGCGAGATTTTGCGGGATCTGTAGTAGTTCATGGGATGGGTGGGTGGATAGCACTCGTCGCAGTTCTTTTGTTAGGTTCGAGAAAAGGCCGTTACCAAAAAAATGGCGGTGTCGTATCTCATCCGCCATCAAGCATTCCATTCCTCGCGCTTGGGGCGTGGATGCTGACAGTCGGTTGGTTTGGTTTTAACGTGATGTCAGCTCAAACAATTGATGGTATCAGCGGTCTCGTAGCGCTAAATTCCCTCATGGCTATGGTTGGTGGAACCTTAGCCGCACTGTTTGTTGGGCGCAATGATCCAGGCTTTGTGCATAATGGCCCGCTTGCGGGATTGGTGGCAGTTTGTGCCGGATCAGACATCATGCATCCACTAGGAGCTCTGGTGACCGGATTAATTGCCGGGGCCTTATTTGTTTCTTTATTTACGGCGACTCAGAATCGATGGAAAATCGATGACGTTCTGGGTGTATGGCCGTTGCACGGGTTATGTGGCGCTTGGGGCGGTATTGCGGCTGGGATATTTGGTCTTGAGAGCCTCGGAGGGATGGGAGACGTCTCTTTCATGTCTCAACTTGTCGGTACGTTAGCGGGCATTACCGTGGCCATAATCGGAGGGATACTCGTTTACGGCGCAATTAAAGCGATGGTGGGGATTCGCTTGACGGAGGACGAGGAGTACATGGGGGCAGATTTGGCGATTCATAAAGTATCGTCCTCCCCCGATAACGAATAGAGTTAGTGATACGTGCTGGAAGATTCTTACGATTTTGTTTTATAGCCTCTAAGGGTGGAGACGTTAATCGTCTCCACGTGTAGAGAAAAAGTCCCGTTTCGTCTATCGATAAAATATCGGTTTAGAGATTTTTTAATGGCGGCAAATGCAATGTCATCCCACGGTATCGAAGCTTCGTCAAATAAGGCAACTTCAGAACTCTCGAACGTTGCTGAAAAGTTAGCGTTGTTGAGTTTAGCGCGGTACAACAGGTACACCTGATTGATGTGCGGAATGTCAATGAGGGAGAAAGCGTCAATAATTGTTGCTGACGCATTTGATTCCTCTTTGGTCTCTCTCAGAGCGCCTTCCTGGGTTGTTTCATTATTCTCCAAGAATCCAGCGGGTAGGGTCCAAAATCCAAGACGCGGCTCTATTGCGCGTTTACAGAGTAAAACTTTATCTCCCCATTCGGGAATGCATCCCACAATTACCCTGGGATTTTCATACTGAATAAAGCCACAACTGTCGCATATGGATCGCGGTAAATTGTCGCCGTGGGGTATTTTTAAAGTTGTGAGCTCACCACATTGATTGCAATATTTTATGGGCACAATAAATTGATTACTTACGGTTATGCGTTAGTCGACAAGAATACTGATTAAAACTATTCTCTACGTGAAAGTCCGTTTGAATGTTAATCTTGTGTTTCGTTATTTAATAATAGGCTATTTAGCTAAGTCGCAGACACATAATGTTACTCAAAAATTTGTTAGTCGTATGTATATTGATGCTTGCAACGTTTGTGCATGCCGATGACACGCCGCGGAAGTATGTAGGAACATGGAGTG
Organism: uncultured Burkholderiales Genera incertae sedis bacterium; assembly: GCA_905478365.1. Classification (GTDB taxonomy): domain Bacteria; phylum Pseudomonadota; class Gammaproteobacteria; order Burkholderiales; family Eutrophovitaceae; genus Eutrophovita. The sequence continues at coordinate 1,107 of CAJQIK010000052.1, read as the reverse complement.
GTGCTTGGTATGAGGGGATGACTAGCGGAACGTTGTGGTTAACTTTTCAACCTGATGGAACGGGTTCTATTCGATTCACGAACTTAGAAAAATTCGGCACTGATGAAGTACCGCTTACATCTATTCGATTTTTGGGAAACCGTATTAACTTCTCCGCCAACGGAATGGGCATTCATGATTTCGTCAGTCACGTCTTTCTAATTGGTGGGAATAAATTGCGGGGTAATGCTGAATTCGATGGATTAGCGGTGACTTACCGCTTATCTAAAAAATAAATGGCCCTGATGGGCCACTTTATTTTTGAATGAGTAGAAAACTAATTTCTACAGTTCAACATCGGGCAATGCTTTGATGTAATCCGCTAGCGCTTCAATTTGCCAAGGTTTTAGTTGTTTACGAAATCCAGGCATTGGGCTCTTGCCGTATGCGATTTGCTCAATGACGTGTTCCTTTGACTTCTCAGTTCCGGATAGTCGTGGTCCATCGGCTTCTTTTAGCCCATAAGCCTGATGGCACCAGCTGCACCGTGATGCAAATAATCTTTTTACGGAGAAATTTTCTTTGTATTGAGCATATTTAGGATTGACCTGCGCCGCTGCTATATCAGTCACATCTTCTTCAGCATGAGTAACCGAAATGTTTAATCCGATCGCGCATAGTGAGATCATAGCGATATGTGCGAATTTTGTTATTGAAACATTGAATAGCATTACATTCTCCTGCAAATGATGACTTCTAATTTGTTCAAATACTAAATTATTGTTACACGTTTATAAAGAGATGACAAAAAAATTTGGGCGGGAAAACCCGCCCAAATCCAAATACACTTCGACGTTATATCCGTCGAATTTTAATGATCAAATCACCTTAAAGTGAGTAAACCATTAAAGTACCGGTGTCAGTTGACATGGTGTCGAAAGGTGCGCCAAACAATCCAGGATAGTTTCCTGCAACGTGTGAGCCCCATCCGGTTACAACGGCAACATACTGCTTTCCGTCAACCATGTAGGTTATTACACCACCGTGGGCACCAGTACCCATGTTACTTTGCCATAGCAGCTTGCCAGACTTCGCATCACGAGCGTCAAACATTCCGTCTGCGCCAGG